>DASPUH010000087.1:0-31726 GCA_035622975.1 Candidatus Sulfotelmatobacter sp. | reverse complement strand
GCCAGGCCGCCGGCGACACCCTCGGCCGTCTTGCCCGGTGAGATGTGGGGCGCGAAATGGGTGCGGCCGAAGCGTCGGCCCACCAGGTACGCACCGCTGTCGTAGGACCACACGGCCAGCACGGTGATGAGCAGCCAGATGCGGCCGCCGTCGAACCAGCCGCCGAGCGCCGCGCCCACGGGCAGGGCCGCCGCACTCTGGACGATCAGGAGCAGGAAGCCCAGGAGGCTCGTGTACAGGGCCCCGAATACCGTCGCGACCCAGGCCTGCAGCCCGCCAAAGGGGTCCGTCCGGAGCAGCGCCGCGACGGCGGCGACCAGGATGCCCATGGCCACGAACAGGACGGGCACCGCCGTGAGGTCGGCGAACAGCCACATGCCAGCGACGATGACGAGGGCCATGGCCGTCCCCAGGAGCGGCTCGTTGACGTAGCCGGCCAGGCGCAGGAGCACGAACGTCTCCCACGCCGCCAGCGCGGTGATGACAAGGACGAGCAGGCCCAGCCAGGGCAGGCCGGCCCACCAGATGACCAGCACGATGGGTACGAGCACGGCCGCGCTCGCCACGCGCGTGCGGAGCACGGCCGCCGCCGGGTTACCGGCCGAATCGGCGCGAGCGCGTCGCGAAATCGGCCAGGGCGGTGTCGAGAGCCGGCGAGTCAAAGTCGGGCCAGAACGTGTCGCAGAAGTAGAACTCGGCGTAGGCCGCCTGCCAGATGAGGAAGTTGCTCAGGCGCTGGTCGCCGCCGGTGCGGATCACCAGGTCCGGCTCGGGCAGGTCGCTGGTGTACAGGCGCGCGGCCAGGGACGCCTCGTCGATCTGGTCCGGCCGGAGGCCATCCTCCAGGCAGCGGCGCGCGGCGTCCACGAGCTCCGAGCGGCCCGAGTAGTTGAAGGCCACGTTGAGCGTCAAGCGGGTCCCGCCCGCGGTGGCGGCGACGGCGTCGCGGATGGCCTGCTGCGTGCCTGCCGGCAACTCGTCCAGGCGGCCCAGCACGCGCACCCGTGCTCCGCTGCGACGCAGCTCGGGCGTCTCGTCACGGATCGCCCGGCCCATCAGCTCGAGCAGGGTCTGGACCTCCGGGTCGGGGCGGGACCAGTTCTCGCGGCTGAAGGCGTACAGCGAGAGGACCTCCACGCCCCGCTCGGTGGCCCGGCGGACGATGGGCCGGATCGCTTCGACGCCGGCGGCGTGGCCTTCGGCCTCCGAAAGGCCGCGGTCGCGCGCCCAGCGGCGGTTGCCGTCCATGATGATCGCCACGTGACGCGGCACCGCATCGGCGTCCGAGCGCGGCTCGGCCGTCGGGGCGGCATCCGGCCGCACCACTGCCACTAGACCTCCAGGACCTCCTGCTCCTTGAGCTTGCCGAGGCGGTCGACCTCGGTGGTCCAGCGGTCGGTGATGGCCTGGAGCTGCTCCTGGTCGCGGCGCAGCTCGTCGGCGCCGAGCTCGCCGTCCCGTTCCTGGCGCTTCAGTTCGTCGGCCACCTCGCGGCGGTGGCCGCGGATCTCCACCTTGGCCTCCTCCATGCGCCGGTGGACGGCCTTGACGAGATCGCGCCGGCGCTCCTCCGTGAGGGCCGGGATGTTGAGGCGGACGACGCTGCCGTCGACGTTGGGCACGAGGCCGATGTCGCTGCGCTGGATGGCCTTCTCGATCGCCCCCAGGGCACTGCGGTCCCACGGCTGGATGACGATCTGGTGGGCCTCCGGCACGCTGATGCCGGCGATCTGGTTGAGGGCCATCTGGGTGCCGTACTGCTCCACCTGGAGGCGCTCCACGAGCGCCGTCGAGGCGCGACCGGTGCGGTACGCCTGGAGGTCGCGTTCCATGGCTTCCACGGCGCGGCCCATGCGCCCGTCGAGGCCGGCCAGGTCGGCGTGGCTCATGAGGCGGTGCCTCCATCGATACGGGTGCCCACCGGCTCCCCCAAAGCCACCCGGCGGATGTTGCCGGCGCGGTGCAGGTCGAAGACGACGATCGGCAGGCCGTTCTCCATGCACAACGAGACGGCCGTCGCGTCCAGGACCTGCAGCCGATCCTGGAGGACCTCGCTGAACGTGAGGTGCTCGTGGCGGGTGGCCTCGGGGTGGGTCAGCGGATCGGCGTCGTAGACCCCGTCGACCCTCGTGGCCTTGAGCATGACCTCGGCGCCGATCTCCACCGCCCGCAGGGCGGCCGCGGTGTCGGTCGTGAAGTACGGGTTGCCCGTCCCGGCGGCGAAGATGACGACGCGGCCCTTCTCCAGGTGGCGAACCGCGCGCCGCCGGATGTACGGCTCGGCCACCTCGTTCATGGCGATGGCCGACATGACGCGGGTCTGCACGCCCGACTTCTCCAGGGCGTCCTGCAGGGCCAGGCCGTTCATGACGGTCGCCAGCATGCCCATGTAGTCGCCCGTGGCGCGATCCATGCCGCGCGCGGCGGCGGCCATGCCCCGGAAGATGTTGCCGCCACCGACCACCACGGCGACCTCGACGCCGGCCGCCTGGACGTCGCCGATCTGCTTGGCGACGAAGCTCGTCATGGCCGGGTCGACGCCGTACTGCCGCTCGCCCAGGAGCGCCTCACCCGAGATCTTCAGGAGGATGCGGCGGTAGCGCAGGTCAGCCGCCGTCCCAGCCGCCTGCTGGGCGCTCGCGATGACGCCGGCCGGGGCGTCGGTCACAGCTCCTCCCCGAGTTCGTAGCGCGTGAAGCGGCGCACGCGGATGTGCTCGCCGATGCGGGCCACCGCGGCCGTCACCAGTTCGCCCACGGTCTGGTCCGTGTCACGGAACGGCTGCTCGTACAGGACGACCTGCTGCTGCCACTTGCGCAGCTGCCCGTCCACGATCTGGCTGCGGATGGCCTCCGGCTTGGCCTGCACCAGCGCGTCGGCGAGGAGTTCCTGGCGCTTCGCCGCCAGCACGTCGGCAGGGATGCTCTCGACCGTGACGAACTCTGGGGCCAGCCCCGCGACCTGGATGGCCAGCGACCGGACGAGCTTCTGGAACTCCTCGGTGCGGGCCACGAAGTCGGTCTCGCAGTTGACCTCGATGAGCACGCCGATGCGACCGCCGGTATGGATGTAGCTGGCGACCAGCCCCTCGCGCGCCTCACGGCCGGACTTGCTCGCGGCGGCCGAGAGGCCCTTCTCGCGCAGCAGCACGGTCGCCCGCTCCAGGTCGCCGCCGGTCTCTTCGAGGGCGTGCTTGCAGTCCATGAAGCCGGCCCCGGTGAGCTCCCGGAGCTGCTTCACGACGTCGGCGCTGATCGGTGTGGTGGTGGTCATGCGGCTGTGGTCCTCAAGGTCGCGGGGCGCGGTGGACGGCTCGTGGGAGCGTGGCTCAGGGGACGGGGAGGTCAGCCTCGTCCGCCTCCTCGGGCGGCACGTCGGCCGGGCGATGCGGGCGGGCGTCGGGCGTGCGACCGTGGACCGGCAGCAGGGCGTCCTCGTCCTCCTCGGCATCGGGCGCGAAGGAGAGCGACTGGCCGGCGGCAAGCTGCGCCAGCAGCTCATCACTCGCCTCGGAGGGCGCCTCCTCGGCGCGCTCCTCGTAGAGATCCTCCTCGGGCACCTCCGTCTCCGCGCGGGCGGCGCGCTCACGGGCGCCTTCCTCGGCGGCGTCGGCGACCAGGCTGCAGAGGAGGCGGATGGCGCGGATGGCGTCGTCGTTGGCGGGGATGATGTAGTCGAGCAGGTCCGGGTCCACGTTGGTGTCACCCGTGCCGATCACCGGGATCTCCAGCTTGCGCGCCTCCACCACGGCGATGTGCTCGCGATGCGGATCGATGACGAAGAGGGCCCCCGGCACCCGCTTCATGCGCCGCATGCCACCCAGGGTGCGCTGCAGGCGCATCATCTCGTCGGTGAGCTTGGAGGCCTCCTTCTTGGAGAGCCGCTCGAAGTCGCCGTTGGCCTGGCGGGCCTCCAGCTGGTCCAGCAGGGCGAGGCGCTTGCGGATGGTCACGAAGTTGGTGAGCATGCCGCCGAGCCAGCGCTGGTTGACGTAAGGCTGGCCGGCGCGGGTGGCCTCATCGGCGATCGGTTCCTGGGCCTGCTTCTTGGTGCCCACGAACAGGATCGAGTCGCCACGGGCGACCGTCTCGCGCGCGAATGCCAGAGCCGTGTCCAGACGGCGGACCGTCTGGGCCAGGTCGATGATGTGGATACCGTTGCGCTCGGCGAAGATGAACGGCTTCATCTTCGGGTTCCAGCGACGGGTCTGGTGACCGAAGTGGACGCCGGCCTCCAGCAGCTGGCGCATCGAGACAGAGGACATGGGGTGGGGCGCCTCCTGACCGGGTTGTGACCTCCGCGCGCCTCGTGATCGCGGACCGGGGCCCGATCCCGGGCTGCCGGCACCCCCGCGGGAGCGACGCGCGTGCGTGATCGACCGCTGCCACGCACTGTGGCGGGTGGTCGTGGTCGCCCTGCGGCGGCCGGGCCGCAGTCTAGCACAGGGCCTCGGGCACCCCGGGCGCGGCCCCGCCCCTGGCGGGGCGCGATCAGGCTCGCTGCGCGCGCTGGAGGTGGATGGTCCCGGCCACGCCCTTGAGCTCGACCGGGCCGATCTCCTGAAACGCGATGCCGGCCTCGTGCACCGCGTCCACCACGGCCTGGCTCACGAGCACCTCCCTGGGCCGGGCGTACTCGGCGATGCGCGCGGCCACATTGACGGTCTGGCCGAAGTAGTCGCCGGCCTGGTAGAGCACCGGCCCCGCATCGAGCCCGACGTGGGCGGGCGGCAGGCCGGCGGCCACGAGGCCTTCGACCATCTCGAGGGCGGCTGTGACCGCCGGGCCGGGATCACGGAAATGGAACATCACCCCGTCGCCCAGCCACTTGATCGGCTTGCCGCCGTGCGCGATCGAGCTCCGCTCGACGAGCCGGCCGACCGTCCCCGCCAGGTCGGCCGCAGCGTCGTCCCCGCGTTCCTGGGTCAGCCGCGTGTAGCCGGTGATGTCCAGGAAGCAGATGGCCGGGGGCCGCTCAAGGCGGCTGTGGAGTCCCGCGTTGGCGAGCAGCACCTCCACGCTGTCGAGGATGTTCGCCGTCCAGGCCCGCGCCTGCTGGGCGTGGTACATGGCGAGGACCGTGCGCTCTGCCAGCGGCGTCGACACGTCAGCGAGTTCGCTGTTGGCGATCTGCTCCGTGCCCTTCCCCGCCGCGATCGCCGGCGCGATGACCTCCGAATACCACCACGCGCCCTCCTGGTCGGTGATCCGTCGCGTGCTCTCGCCCATCACGCGCAGGAGGCGCTCGATGGCCACCGGGTTGAAGCCCAGATCGACCTGCATCTTGAGGAAGGGGACCACCATCAGCTCGTCCTCGCGGATGCGGTCGTCGGGCGACGGCAGGGCCATGCCGATCGCTTCGCGGATGAGCAGGACCAGGTCCAGCGGGATCCCGGTCCGCTCGCTCACCTGGCGGAACGTCTCAGGGCACAGGGTGGCGAGACGATCGTAGGCCGCGGCGTCCAGGAACTCGAAGGACAGCGCTCCCCGCCGGATGGCTGCCGTCAGCCCCTCAAGGGCGATCCCGCCATCCTCGAGGGACGCGACCAGCATCGCCCGTCGCACGTCGCCGGTCGAGAACCGCCCGGGCGGCCGCGAGGCGACGATGCCCAGCTCCACCAAGCGCGCGAGATAGGCCGGCTCGACACCGGCTCGCGCTGCCGCTTGCTCGAGCGTGTACTCAGGCACGGCCATAGCCTACGGCGGCAGGACGCCGCGCAGGTGGCGGATGCGCGGGGCCGCGACGCGCTGGACGCCGGTGGCGGCCCCGCCGCCAGGGTCCAGCTCCACGGCGATGAGATCGACGCGCCACGCCAGCGGCGGCAGCCGGGTCCCGTCGACGAGCCGGCCGGCCCGCCGCAGGGTGCCCATGGCCCGGTAGCAGTGCCTCACCTTGGCCCCATCCACGCTCGCTTCAGGCGGGCCGAATCGTGCGGAGGACCGGCTGCGCACCTCGACGGCGACGAGGGTCGCCGGTGGACCCGGATCGAGCGCCAGGACGTCCATCTCATCCCGACCGACCCGGACCTGGCGGCCCAGCACACGCCAGCCGAGGCCCTCGAGGTACCGTGCCGCCACGGCCTCGCCTCGTCCGCCGTGCAGCTGACGGACGGTCGCTCGAGCCACCGCCACAGCATGGCGGCGCGGACTTGGCGGGCGCTTATCGAGGTGCCGACGACTGACCGGCCGGCCACAGCTCCGTCTGCTCGGCCGCCGGCGCATCGATGCACGTGCCGAACGTCCGCCGGTGGATGGGCGTGACCCCCAGGCTTTCGATGGCCGCGCGATGCTCGGGCGCGGCGTAGCCCTTGTGCTCGGCGAAGCCGTAGCCCGGGTACTGCGCGTCGAAGCCGACCATCAGCGCGTCGCGATAGACCTTGGCCACGACCGAAGCGGCCGCCACCGACAGGCAGCGCCGGTCGGCGTCGATGAGGACCCGCTGGGGCAGGCCGATGTCGGGCAGGTGGAGCGAGTCGGTGATGAGCGCGTCGGGCCGGACCGGCAGGCGCGCCGCGGCCAGCATCGAGGCGAGCAGGGTCGCCTGGAGGATGTTGATGCGGTCGATGAGCGACGCGTCCACCGCGGCCACCGCCCAGGCGATGGCGCCCTTGCGGATGGTCAGGTCCAGGCGCTCGCGCTCGGGGGCGTCGAGCATCTTCGAATCACGCAGGCCGGGGCAGGTCCAGCCCGGCGCGAGGATCACCGCGCCGGCCACCACCGGCCCCGCCAGGCAGCCCCGGCCGACCTCGTCGATGCCGGCCACCAGGCGCAGGCCCGATCGCCGGAGCGCGGTCTCCTCGGTGTCGTCGGGGTCCAGCTGGAGGCGCAGGCCGGGCGGCACGGACATCCGGCCGGCAGCGGCATAGAAGGTGGCGAAGGAGTCGCGGTGGAGAGGGGGCCGGCGGACGGTGGCCACGCCCTCCCCTTGCCGTCAGCTCGAGCGGCGCTCGCGGAGGGTGGCCGCCTTGCCGACGCGCTTGCGGAGGAAGTACAGCTGCTTGCGGCGGGCCACGCCGTGCCGCACGACCTCGATCTTCTCGATGCGCGGCGAGTTGACCTTGAAGGTGCGCTCCACGCCCACGCCGCTGCGCAGGGCGCGCACGGTCATGGAGCGGGTGATGCCGCCGCCGCGCAGGCGCATGACCGTGCCCTCGAAGACCTGGATGCGCTCGCGGTTGCCCTCCACGACCTTGGCCGACACGCGCACCGTGTCGCCCGAGGCAAGCTCGGGCAGGTCGGTGCGGATCTGGTCGGCGGTGACGTCGTCGATGAGGCTCACGGGGCAGGGCTCACTCGCGATGGGAGGGCGTTTGGAGGGCGCGGCTGGGGAGTATAGCAAGGGTTCGCCGCTCAGGGCTGGTGGTAGGGCACCTCGACCAGTGAGATCTGGCCCCCCATGGCCGCGATGTCGAACGCGGCGACGACCTTGGGCAGCGCACCGCCGCCGGCGGCGACGACGGCGCCGATCCACGTGCCGCCGGACGGAGGCGGGCATGGCGCAGGCGTCGCCGCGTCCGAGGCGAACCCTGGGCACCCGACCAGCAACTGGGCCGCGATGCCCAACTCATCGACTGCGGAGGTGCGGTCGCCGAGCGCGATGGTCGCGGCAGCCGAGACCGAGTCGCACAAGGATCGGGCCGGCAGGGTGCATTCCCCCGCTGGGTCGAAGCTCGGGGCGACGCCCTGGGCGGCCCTGGCGGCAGCACCGTCCGACACCGTGAAGGTGAGGACATAGCCGTTCGGTGCCCCTTGGCCGTGGTCGATCATCGTGAAGCTCCCGGCGTCGGCCTTCGAGCGCAGGGAGTCGATGCACGTGGCGACAGGATGGAATGGCGCGAATGTCGCGCCGGGCGGCGGGGCGGAGCCACCCGAATGGCCAACGGTCATGAATGCGCGCGTGGTCCAGTCGGAGCAGAACGACGTATCGCCGTCGATCATGGCTCGCGTGAACGCGGCCCACCATGGCGGGTCGGTGAAGACACTCGATGACTGGGTCATCGGGGCGACGGCGATCGACTTCCACTCGGACGCCAGGGTCAAGATGCAGAGCTGACGCAGCCAGTCGTCGACCAAGAAGGTGCAGTCGGCGGGGGTTCTGATCGTCATCGTCGGGCCATAACCCTCGGCCAGCTGGTACGGGGTGTCGCCGGCCGACGAGGACGCTGCCGTCGGGGTCGGACTTGGTGCAATAGTGGCGGGCGTGGCCGGCGGTCCCGACACCGTTCCCAGCCAGACCGCGGCCACGAGGAGCAGCGCCACGCCGACGGTGGCGGCGAGCAGGCTCGGCCACCGCGATCGCCGTGCCGCACCGGTCGGCACCTCAGCCACGGTGCAGTCACTCCCTGAGCATATCGGGGCGCTGGCGGGCTGTTCGCGCCCGCGCCTGCTCGCGGCGCCAGCGATCGACCGCGCCGTGGTCGCCGCTGACCAGGATGTCCGGCACGCGCTGGCCCTCGAACTCGGGCGGTCGGGTGTACTGCGGGTACTCCAGGAGGCCCTCGGCGAACGACTCCTCGACCGGCGATGCCACGTCGATGACCCCGGGCAGGAGGCGTATGACGGCGTCAGCCACGATCATCGCCGGCAGGTCACCCCCGGAGACCACGAAGTCGCCGATCGACAGTTCCAGGTCGACGATGGCCCGGACCCGCTCGTCCACCCCTTCGTATCGCGGGCAGACCAGGATGAGGTGCGCCGCGGCGGCCAGCTCGCGCGCCCTGGCCTGGCGGAATGGCTCGCCGCCCGGGTCGAGCAGGATCACCGTGCTGGCCGGCGTGCGGAGCGTCGTGAGGGCGCCGGCGATCGGTTCGGGCCGCAGGACCATACCGGCGCCGCCGCCATACGGGTAGTCGTCCACCGAGCGATGTCGACCCAGCCCCCACTCGCGCAGGTCGTGGGCCTGCAGCTGGACCAGCCCTTGCTCCATCGCCCGGCCCACGACGCTCGCGCCCAGCGGCCCCGGGTACAGCTCGGGGAACAGCGTGACGACGTCGATGCGCAAGGTCATGCTCGCATCGTAGTCGGCCGGGGCCCATGGCGACCTGCGCCCAACCGGGTCCGGCCTGCCGTTCCGCGCGTCACCACGGGGGCTGGTGGTGTGCGCCCGATATCACCGACGGTGGCGCCTTGAGGCTCCTCCTGAGCGTGGATCGGCCGTTCGGCTCGTCCCGCGGTCGCGTAGCACCACGCCCGCTGGTGATGAGAGGTCCCGGTCGGGTCAGAGATGGTCGGTGGCGGACTCGCGCTGTGTGGACCGCGGCCGGTCAGGCCCCGGCAGCTCAGACTCGGGATCGGACGCGGCTTCGGACCCCGCCTCCGACGGCGCCTCTGCCGGACGGGTCGCCGGCCGGCCCAGCCGCGACGAGCGTCGCCCGCGCGGCCGTCGCGGGCGCAGCGGGGCCAGGTCCAGGGCGCTGGGATCCACGACGATGCGTCCTTCGCGAGGTGCGAACTCCCGGACGACCGCCCGGACCAGCGGGACAAGGACCTCGCCGCGGGGCCCGCCCGTCACGACCAGCACCTCGCCGCCACCCGTGCGAAAGACGTCCGACGCGGTGCCCAAGACTTCGCCGCTGGTTGTCGCTACGGTCGCGCCGGGCAACTCGTGCCAGTAGTACGACCCCTCAGGCAGGGCGGCCGGGTCGACCTCTGCCTCCAGGTACCGGCCGACCAGGCCCTGGACCGCCTCGCGCCGCGTCAGGCGCGCGAAACGCACGAGGAGGCCCGGCTTGTCGGGCTGGCTCCACGCCACGGTCAGGCGGCGCGTCTCCCCTTCCGGGAACAGCACGCTGCCCGAGGCGAACCGGCCCTCATCGTCGCTGAGGACCTCCACTCGCACCGCGCCCCCCAGGCCGTGCACCCCCCGGATGCGGCCGACGGCGAGGCGTGCCACGCGGGCTAGACGATCTCCAGAGAGATCGACTCGCCCTCGCGGGCGGACATCACCTTGAGCAGGGTCCGCATCGCCTTGGCCACACTGCCGTTGCGGCCGATCACCTTGCCCATGTCGTCCTCGGCGACGTGCAGCTCGATGACCGTCCCCTCCTGGTCCTCCTGGACGTCCACCTGCACGGCGGCCGGGTCGTCCACGAGGGACTTGGCGATGTACTCGACGAGTTCTCTGGCTGCCATCGTGACGGTCCCTACTTGGCGGCCGGCAGGATGCCGGCCTGGCGGAAGAGGCGCGCCACGGTGTCCGAGGGCTGGGCGCCCCTGGCCAGCCAGGCCGAGGCCTTCTCGGCGTCGACCTCGATGCGCACGGGCTCCGTGCGCGGGTCGTAGTGCCCGATCGTCTCCAGCGAGCGGCCATCGCGCGCGCTGCGGCCGTCGGCCACGACGAAGCGGTAGGTGGGGTGCTTGGTCGCCCCCACGCGGGTAAGACGGATGCGTACGGCCACGGGTGCTGGGCTCCTCCTCTGCGGCTACTTGGTGAAGATGATCGTGGTGTCCGACTCACTGCCGGCGGAGTCGTCGCGCACGGAGATGAGGCGGTCGAAGGGGGTCAGGTACGGCTGCACGTCGGCCGAGTACTGGGCCTTCTGCGCCGCCGGCAGCTGGGCCTCCACCAGGCCGCGGATGCCAGTCACGTCGGCGTACAAGACGCCGCTGTCGGTCGGTCCGCCGGCCGCGGAGAGGGCGGCCGAATACCGGCCGTCCGAGGCGAGCGACGTCGCGTCGGTCGTATCCAGCACGGACTTGACGAAGGCGTCGCCGACGCCGAGCACGAACAGCTGGTCCTTGAAGGCATAGGACAGCGTCACCGACGATGGCATCCCGTTGGTGGCGCCAGTGCCGGTGGCCGTCCCCATGTCGACCGTCACCGACGTGATCGTCGTGCCGGCATACGGCGCGCTGCTCGTCGTGATGGACGGCCCACCCTGGCCCTTGGCCAGGCCGAGCAGCGTCAGGACCTGGGTGAGGCGCGCCTGACCCGTCGCCGCGTCCGAGGTCGTGGCCACCAGGCCGCCCTGCGGCGCGCCACCCGGTGCGGTCATGACCACCCCGGCGTCCTTGACCCATCCGAACGCGTCCGGGATCTTGGTGCCGAGCAGGCCCTCGATCGTCGAGAGCTGGCTGGCCACGCTGGAGAAGCACGGATTCTGGATGAGCGCCGCGGCCTGCGTCCGCCACAGGTCGCCGAACGCATGGGTCTCGGCGTACACGAGGGCCCCGGCCGGGACGTGGCTGGCCAGGTCGCTGGTCGCGGCGGGGGCGGGTGACGTCGAGGCCGCCGGGAGGTCGGCGCGGTCACGGATGACGAGGTTGCCGTCCTGCAGGCGCAGTTCGCCGGCCATGGACGTGGGCAGGCCGGCCAGCGTCGCGGCGGAGCCGCAGGCGCTGGTGGCGCTGGCGGAGGTCAGCAGCGTCGCGGCCGCCGCCCCGTCGAGGTAGAACGTGCCCACGCGATCGGCGTCGAGGCGGCCGACGGCGTCACGGAACCCGCTGCTGCCGGCCAGGTTGGGCGACTTGCCGGCCTTGCGGTCGAGTGCCGCGTCGACGGTCGCGGCGTCCTTGGCGACCACGATGGCGTCGGTCGAGATGGCGAAGCTGACGGCGGCCAGGCCGCTCACGCCGGTAGCGCCGCTGATGGTGTACACGCTCGTGCCGCCGTGGTCGGCGATGGCCAGGCTGCCCCCCAGCTGGCTGGCGAGCTGCTGCGACGTCTGATCGAGCTTGGTAGGCAGGCCGGCCGAGTCGCTGACGCTGGCGACCAGGACGACCGAGTCCGACGGCCCCACTGCCACGGCGAGCTGGCCCCCGAACCACGGTTCGATGTTGCCGCTATACGTATAGGCGCCGTTGGTGGCCTTGCTCACCAGCTTGTCGAGGGCCTGGTCGAGCTTCGTCGGGAGGCTTGACGGATCGGCGAAGCCGGGGAAGTGGGCCATGAATGTCGCCAGCTGCTGGCGCTGATCGCCGGGCAGGTCGCCGCGGATATCCAGGTAGAGCAGCGCGTCGGCCGGCGCGTAGGCCGGCCCGACCGACGGGGCGCCGGCCCCGGCGAACGCCACGAGGCCGCCCGCGACGAGGACCACGACAAGGGTGGCCACCAGGGCGATCGCCCAGCGGGCTCGGCCGCCGCGGGGCGCCTTCGCCGGCTGGATGAGGGGTACGCTGACGCCCTCCACGCGGGCCACCTGCGTCAGCGTGGGCAGCGCGTCCTGGTCTGCGGGCTGGAGCGGTTCGGTCACGGTCGAGACCCTCCCGGGAACATGGCGGCAACGAGGCGGCCGGTCATCACCGGCCCAGACCGAGCAGGTTGCGACGGCCGCCGCCGCGGCCGAGCTGCTTCATCAGGCGTTGCATCTCGCCGAACTGCTTGAGCAGCCGGTTGACGTCGGGCGTGGTGGTGCCCGACCCGTGCGCGATCCGCCGTCGGCGGGAGCCGTTGAGGATGGTCGGGTCGCGCCGCTCGGCCGGGGTCATGGAACGGATGATGGCCTCCACCCGCTTCAGCTCGCCACGGTCCACTGCCCCCTGAGCCTCCTTGGCCAGGCCGCCCATGCCGGGCATCAGGTCCAGCAGCTGGCCGATGGGCCCCATCTTCTTCATCTGCTGCATCTGGTCCAGGAAGTCTTCCAGGGTGAAGCTGTTGCGCCGCAGCTTCTCGGCCAGCTGGGTCGCCTGGCGTTCGTCGAAGGTCTCCTGGGCCCGCTCGATGAGGGTGAGCACGTCGCCCATGCCCAGGATGCGGCCGGCCAGCCGGTCGGGATGGAACGGCTCCAGGGCGTCGGTCTTCTCGCCGGTGCCCAGGAACTTGACCGGCAGGCCGGTGACGGCCGAGATGGAGAGCGCCGCTCCGCCACGCGCGTCGCCGTCGATCTTGGTCATGATCAGACCCGTCAAGGGGACCGCGTCACGGAACGCCTCCGCCACGGTGACGGCCTCCTGGCCGACCATGGCGTCGACGACGAGCAGCGTCTCGCACGGCTTCACCGTGCTGGCCAGCGCGCGGATCTCAGCCATGAGCGCCTCGTCGATGGTGAGGCGGCCGGCGGTGTCGATGATGACCACATCACGCCCGGTCCTGCGGGCCTGGGCGATGCCGTCAACGGCGATCGTGGGGACCGGCGTCCCCTGCGGCGCTCCGTGGACGGGGATATCCAGGCTACGGCCGAGCGCCATGAGCTGGTCCACGGCGGCCGGCCGGTAGGGATCGGCGGCCACGAGCAGGGGGCGGCGACCCTGCTTGACGAGGTGGCGCGCCAGCTTGGCCGCACTGGTGGTCTTGCCTGAGCCTTGCAGGCCGACGAGGGCCACGACGGCGGGCTGCCCGATGAGCCGGAAGGTGCGGTCACCCACCGACAGCATGGCCGTCAACTCCTCGTTGACGATCTTGATGACCTGCTGGCCTGCGTTGAGGTTGTCCAGCACCTCCGCTCCGACGGCCCGCTCGCGGACACGGGCCACGAAGTCCTTCACGACCCGGAAGTTGACGTCCGCCTCCAGGAGCGCCAGGCGGACCTCGCGCATGGCGGCATCGACGTCGGCCTCGCTCACCCGGCCGTGGCCGGTCAGCTTGGCCAGCGCGTCGCGCAGGCGGTCACTCAGGGCGTCGAACATGGGTCGGTTGCGGCTCCGCGGTGCGTCCGGGCCGGACGCCGGGTGAGACGCGGGTTCTGGCGTCTCGGGGCGCTCGCAGTCTACTACGCGCCGCCCCGCGACCCGAAGAGGGCCGCCACGAACGCGCGGGGCTCGAACGGCAGCAGATCGCCCAAACGCTCCCCCACGCCGACGAAGAGGACAGGGACACCCAGGTCCTGCTCGATGGCGAAGACGATGCCGCCCTTGGCCGTCGAGTCGAGCTTGGACAGGACGATGCCGGTCAGCGGGCTCGCGTCCTGGAACGCGCGCGCCTGGGCCAGGCCGTTCTGGCCGGTCGTGGCGTCCAGCACGAAAAGGACCTCCGGGTCGGCCCCTGGCAGGCGCTTGTCGATCGTGCGGCGGACCTTGGCGAGCTCATCCATCAGGTTGTGCTTCGTATGGAGGCGGCCGGCGGTGTCCACGATGACGAGGTCCGTGCCGCGGGCGACGGCCGCATCCAGGGCGTCGAACACGACGGCGGCGGGGTCGGCGCCGGCCTGGTGGCTCACCAGGGGCACGTCGATGCGCGCGGCCCACGCCTCCAGCTGCTCGCTCGCGGCGGCCCTGAACGTGTCCGCGGCGGCGAGCAGGACACGCTGCCCTCTGGCCTGCTCCCGCGCCGCCAGCTTGGCGATCGTGGTCGTCTTGCCGGTCCCGTTCACGCCGACGACCAGGACGACGGCCGGGCGGGTCGGATCGGGTCGCCGGGGTGTCCACTCGTGCGCCGGCCGCGGCACGAGCAGCGCCGCCAGCTCGGCCTGGACCGCCGCCTCCGCGCCACCCGGCTCCTGTCGTCGCCGGGCCCGCTCCACGACGGCGAGCGCCAGCGTCGCGCCGACATCACCGGCGATGAGCGTCTCCTCCACCGCTTCCCATGTCGCGTCGTCGACGCCTCCCCCGAAGAGGCCGTGGAGACGCGCCACGAAGCCGCTGCGGCTGCGCTCGACGCCCGCCTCGAGCGAGGGCTCGGGGCCCTCCCCCGGACCCTGGCGGGGCGGGGCCGTTGGCCAGCCCTCGACGGTGCCGTCCCGCCGCACGGCCCCCGGACCTGCCGGGTCGGCCGACCCGCGCCGGAACCAGGCCATCGTCAGCCGGCCGCCTGCGCCAGCTCCGTCGCCTCGGCCAGGCGGAGCGAGATGACATGGCTGATGGCGTCGTCGCCGATGGTGATGCCGTAGAGCGCATCGGCGGTCTCGATCGTGCCCCGGTTGTGGGTGATGACCAGGAACTGGGTGGTGCGGGCCAGATCGCGCAACGCCTCGGTGAAGCGCCCCACGTTGGCCTCATCCAACGCCGCGTCGACTTCGTCGAGGACGCAGAACGGCACGGGGTGGACGTCGAGCATGGCGAACAGGAGAGCCACCGCCGTGAGGGCCCGCTCGCCACCGGAGAGCATGCCCAGGGCCTGGCGCTTCTTGCCCGGTGGCCGGGCCATGATCTCGATGCCCGTGCTGGCCAGGTCCTCGGGGTCCGTCAGCACGAGCTGCGCGTCGCCGCCGTCGAACAGCTGCCCGAAGCGCCGGCCGAAGGCCCGCTCCAGCGCCGCGAATGTCCGGGCGAACTGCTCCCGGATCCGCTCGGAGAGCTCGGCGATGAGGCGCTGTGTATCGGTGATCGCCCGTTCGAGGTCGTGGCGCTGCGCGTCCAGGCTCTCCAAGCGGGCCTGCATCTCGGCGTGCTCCTGGGCCGCGAACGGGTTGCTGGCGCCGATCTCGTGGTAGCGACGACGCAGGGTCGCCAGCTGGGCCGGCGTGGGCAGGTCGGCCGGGGCCACGGCCGGCGTCGCGCCCGGCGCCGCCCAGGCGGCCGCGGCGCGGTCAAGCGCCGCCTCCAACTCCGCCGAGAGGGCGTCCTCGTCGACCTGCCGCGCGGCCCCTTCAAGCGCCTCCAGGCCCAGCGGGCCAAGGCCGGCGAGTTCGGTCAGGACCTGCTCGCGGATCGCCTCCAGGCCGAGGCGGGCCTCCAGCCGCACGACCTCGGCGTGCTGGGCCCGTTCCTCCCCCGCGTGGAGCTCCGCGCGGTGGGTCGCGGCTCGTGCCTCGACGAGGCTGAGACGATCGCGCCCGGCGGCCTCGTCGATATCGACCGCCCGGGCCTCGGCCTCGGCCGCGGCGACCGCGGCCTCGAGCCGGGCGCGCGTCTCGGCGGCCAGCACCGCCGCGTCCTCCAGGTTGCGCAGACGGACCGCGGCCTCCGCCAGCCGCGCCTCGGCGGCCACGAGCCGCTCCTCGTCGGCGTTCACCGCCAGTTCCGCCCGACGTCGCCGATCGTCGGCGGCGTGCTCCGCCTGGACGACCGCGCCCAACTCCGCCTCAGCCAGCGCCCGGCGCGTGCGAAGCGCCTCCAGGCGACGGCGCCAGGCCTCCTCAGCCGCGGCGTCGGGCGACGATCCGCGCGGGTCCTGGGGCGGCTCCGTCGACCCGGCGGACTGGGGCATGGCTTCCGTGGTCGCCGCGGCCAGTGCCGCACTCGCCGCGCGCTGTTCGGCGGCCAGACGCTCAGCCTGAGCGGCAGCCCACGCCGACTCGCGAAGCAGCGCCTCGTGGCGGCGCCTGGCCGCGAGCTCCTGTTCGGAGGCGGCGCGGGCGGCGCCCACCGCCTCACCGACCGTGATGTCGGCACGTGCCAGCGCGGCAGCGGCAGCGGTTCGTGCGTTCTCGGCCGCCTCATGGGCGGCCCGACCCGCGCGCAGGGTGGCTTCCGCGGCGGCGAGCTCGCCGGTCAGTCGCTCGATCTCGTCGCGCCGCTCCAGGACGGCATCCGGCCGGCCCACCCGGACCAGGCCCTGCGCGGTGACCACGTCCCCGGCCACGCTCACGGCCTGCCAGCCGTCAGGCAGCCGGGGCAGCAGGGCGAGGGCTGCCTCCAGCCCCGGGAGCCAGACGGAGGTGCGCAGGAGCTGGCCGGCCACGCCGGTCGGATCGCGCCGGATCGCCTCGGCGAGGACGCCGCCGCCGGCCGCGCGCGCCTGTTCCATGACGATCCGGGCCGGCGCGTCAACCGTGGCAGTCGGGAGGCGCACGGCCAGATGGCCCCGGCCCCCGCGCAGGGCGATGACGTCCCCTTCATCCACGACGAACGCGTCGAGTGCGGCGCCAAGGGCGGCCTCCACCGCGGGCCGCAGCTCGGGCGCGACCTCGAGCCCGCTGGCCAGAGCCCGGCCACCACGGCTGGTCGCCGCCTTCACCCAGCGGCCTCCCGAGACATCCGCGGGCGCCGTGAGGGCGCCCAGCTGGGCCTTGAGCGTGGCCTGTCGAGCCTCGGCGGCGGCCGCCTCCGCGGCGAGCGTCGCGGCCTGCCGTTCCGCTGCCCGGCTGGCCGCCTGCGCGGCCCCGTGGGCGGCCCGGGCCGCCGCCTCGGCGTCGATCATCGAGCGGACCGCCTCACCGAGGTCGGCCAGGCCCTGGGCCTCACGCGCCAGGGAGGCGGCGGCATCGCGGGCGTCACGGGCAGCCTCGGCGCTGCGCTGATCAGCCAGCGTCGCGCGCTGGGCCAGGCGGGCCAGCTCCTCCTCTCCGGCCCGTCGCGCGCGTGCCTCCGAGGCGGCGCGGGCATCGATGGCGCGATGCCGATCCTCCACCGCCGCCAATTCGACGGCGGCCTGGGCGATCTGCTGATCGAGGCTGGCGACCTCGGCGGTCAGCTCAGCCGTCGCCGCGGCGCTGCCGCTCGCGTCGGCCAGCGCCAGCGAGCGACGCGCCTCCTCCAGCCGAGGCTCGATCACGCCCCGTTCAGCTGACAACGCGGCCTGCTCCCGGGCGATGGCCGCCGCCTCGGCTGCGCGCCGTTCGTCGGTCACGCGGTGCTCCGTCAGCCGCTGGCGGGCGTCGTCCACGGCCCGGCGCAGGTCGCGGGCCCGCGCGGCGTGATCGGCGAGGGCCGTCAGCAGCTCGCGGGCCTCCCCGTCGGCGGCGGTCAGGGCATCGGCCGCGGTCTGGACCTGGGTCCGGGCGAGCTGGAGATCCGTCTCCGCCCCCGCCAGCGCCGCCGCGGCGGACGACCAGCGGTGCGCGGCGAGGGCCACGACGGCGGCGGCCAACGCGGCGCCGGCGCCATGGCGCGCGACCTGCTGCTCGGCCTGCTGCGCCAGCCGCCGGACCTGCGGGCGCAGCTCCCCGGCGATATCGCGGACGCGGGCCAGATTGGCCTCGGCTTCGATCAGGCGGGCTTCGGCCTGGCGCCGCCGCCGCTCGTGGCGGCGCACGCCTGCCGCCTCCTCGAACAGCGGTCGCCGCTCCTCGGGACGCAGCGAGAGCGCCTGGTCGACCATGCCCTGACCGATGAACAGGAAGGCGTTGTCGGCGAGGTTGGCCCCGTCCAGCAGGTCCAACAGGTCGCGCAGGCGCACCCGCTGGCCGTTGAGAAGGTACTCGTTCTCGCCCGAACGGTAGAGCCGCCGCGCCAGGGCGACCTCGCCGTAGGCCACGGGCAGAAGCCCGTCCGCGTTCTCCAGCGTGAGGGTCACCTCGGCCAGGCCGATCGCGCGGCGGGTGGCCGAGCCGGCGAAGATGACGTCCTCGGAGCGATGCGTGCGCAGCGTGCGCCCCTGCTCACCGAGGGCCCATCGCAGCGCATCGGCGAGGTTGCTCTTGCCGCTGCCGTTGGGGCCGACGATGGCCGAGATGCCGGGCCCGAACTCCAGGGTCGTCCGCTCGGCGAAGGACTTGAAACCGACGACGCGCAGGCTCCGCAGCCGGGCGTCGCTGCTCACGATGCGGCCTGCGACGGCCCGTCGACGGCGTCCAGCCGCTCGAGTGCGGCGTGGGCCGCGCGGGTCTCGGCAGCACGTCGGCTGCTGCCCTCGCCACGGCCCATCACCCGCCCGCCGACGAGCACCTCGATCACGAAGTGGCGGGCATGATCGGGGCCCTCGAGGGCCACGACGCGGTACTCCGGCGGCTCCCCGTGGGCGGCCTGGGCGACCATCTGGAGGCGGCCCTTGGGGGCGAGATAGGCGGTCGCGTCGGCTGGATCGGCGAGCTCGGGGCCCGCCACGGACACCAGCCAGTCGCGCGCCACGGCGAGGCCCAGGTCCAGGTAGATGGCCGCCACGAGGGCCTCGAACGCGGACGCGAGGACGCTCCGCCGCTCGCGGGCGCCGGCGCGATCAGCCCCTTCGCCCAGGAGGAGGTGCCGTCCCAGGTCGATGCGCCTGGCGAACCGCGCCAGGGCATCGGTCGAGACGAGGGCGGCCCGCCGCGCCGTGAGCTGGCCTTCGTCCTCGGCCGGGTGGCGCCGGTGCAGCTCGTCGCTCATGACGACGGCGATCACCGCGTCCCCCAGGAACTCGAGCCGCTCGTTGGACGGGAGGCCAGCCTCCGGGTGCTCGTTGGGGTAGCTCGAATGGACGAGCGCCTCGCGCAGGCGCCGCGCATCGGGGAAGGCGAGGCCGAGTGATGCTGCCAGCGCGGCCGCCGGATGGGCGTCCGGCGGCACGGGGTCAGGAGTTCGTGTGCTCGTCGATGTAGTCGACAGCGTCCTGGACGGTGCGGATCTTCTCCGCATCCTCGTCTGAGATCTCGGTGCCGAACTCTTCCTCGAGGCTCATGATCAGCTCGACGAGGTCGAGCGAGTCGGCGTTCAGATCATCGACGAAGGAGGACTCCGGCTTGACCTCGTCCTCGCTGACGCCGAGCTGCTCGACGACGATCTTCTTCAGCCGGTCGTAGGTCGAATCGGTCACGTGCTCCCTCCTTGGGCGGCGTTGCCTGTCACCTGGCTCGATCGATAGCTGTCGCGCGGTCGGTCCCGGCCACCTCCGACGCGACCCTCCCGAGCACGCCGTTGACGAGGCGCCGCGCGGGCTCGCCGCTGAATGTGCGGGCCAAGCCTACCCATTCGGCGATGGCGACCCGCATCGGGGTCGCGGGCGAGTGTAGCACCTCGCTCATGGCGCAACGCAACAGCGCGCGGTCCATCCGGGCCAGGCTCACGACCGGATGGGCGGGCGCGAGGCGGGCCACGCTGGCGTCCAGCTCCTCGCGGTCGCGGGTCACGACGTCGACGAGGTGGCGGGCCAGGGCGGCGGCCGCAGTGGGCACGGCGCCCTCGGCGAGGGTCCGGTCCAGCACGGCGCGGGCGGTGCGCTGCCCGAATTCGGCCTCGAAGACGGCGGCCAGGGCCAGCCGGCGGCCCTCCTGTTCGGCCGCATGGCGGCCGGCGGGGCCGCGATGCCTGGGCACTCAGGCCGGCGGCAGGACCGGCTCGCCCGGCGCCGGGGCCGCGTCGGACGCCAGGGCGGCCGCGATGCGCTCGGGGATCCGTGCCCGCGCGGCCGTGGCGCCGATGGCCACGGCGAAGCCGATCATCCGCCGGCGGGCCCGGCCATGCGTCACGAGCACCGTGCCCTTGACCCCCAGCAGCGGCGCCCCACCCAGCTGCTCGTAGTCGAAGAGACGCCGGATGCGGGCGATGCCAGGGCGCATGAAGGTGTAGCCGATCGGCCCCCAGGGCGGCCGCCGGAACTCGGTCGCGAGCTGGTCGAAGATGAAGCGGCTGAGGCCCTCGAAGAACTTGATCGTCACGTTGCCGACGCTGGCGTCGCACACCACCACGTCGGCCAGGTGCGTGGTGAGGTCCTTGCCCTCCGCGTTGCCCACGAAGTTGAGGTCGCTCGCCCGGAGGCGCTCGCTCGCTTCCTGGACCCGCGTCTCGCCCTTGCCGTCCTCCTCGCCGATCGACAGCAGCGCGACCGACGGCCGGTCAACCCCCAGCACCTGCTCGGCGAAGATGGCCCCCATGCGGGCGTACTGGTAGAGGTTGTGGCCCGTGGAATCGGTCGTCGCCCCGATGTCGAGGAGGACGAAGGGCCCGTGCTCGGCGACCACCTGCACGGCCAGGGCCGGACGATCGACGCCCGGCAGGCGGCCCAGGTGGAGGATGGCGGAGGCCACCGCGGCGCCGGTGTGGCCGGCCGTCACGACCGCGTCGGCGCGACCCTCGCGCACCAGGCGCATGCAGACGTTGATGCTGGCGTCGCGCTTCTTGCGGACGGCCTGGGCGGGATGCTCGTCCATGCCCACCCACTCGGTGGCCTGCACGAGCGAGATGTGGGCCGGCAGCCCACCCTCCAGGAACGGCGAGATCCGGGCCTCGTCGCCGACCAGGATGAGGTCGGTCTCGGGGTGATCGCGAGCCCAGCCCATGGCGCCGCGCACGGCCTCCTCGGGGCCGTGGTCGCCGCCCATGGCGTCGACGGCCACCCGAACGCGGCCGGAGGCCTCAGGGTCGAGGCGGCGAGCGACGGTGGCGAGGTCCACGACGCGCCGCGACCGGACCGATCCCCGCCGGGCCTACGGGTTGCGCTGCTCGGGCTTGGCCTTCTCCCGGATGCGCACGCTCTCGCGGCCTCCGTACCAGCCACAGTTGGGGCAGGCGAAGTGGACCTTCTTGGGCTCGTGGCAGTGGGGGCACGGCTCCAGGTCCGGCACGGTCAGCGCGTGGTGGGCGCGCCGGTCGCCCTGGCGGGCGTGCGACACGCGGCGTTTCTGGACTCCCATGGGGTGCGATCCTTCCTGCTGGTCGGTTCAGGTGGTGGGCTCGGCCGGCGGACGCCAGGTGGCGAGAGCGGCCAGGCGAGGGTCGATCTGCGGGTCGTCGTGCTGGTGGGCCGGGTCACCGTTGAGGTCGGCTCCGCAGGTGGCGCAGAGGCCGCGGCAATCCGGGCGGCAGAGGGGCCGGATGGGCTCGGCGAGGGAGATCGCCTCGCGCACCGGTTCACTCAGGTCCAGCTCGTGATGGGCGTCGACGCGCAGGGCATCGGGCTCGGCCGAGAGGTCGAGCGGCGCGCCCGTCAGCAGATCGACCGAAGGCAGCGCCTCCTCGTCCACGTCGACCGCGACGGCGGCCGCGATGGGCGAGAGGCAGCGGCTGCACGTCTCCTCCAGGGCCGTCACCAGGTGGGCCCGCGCGAGGATGCTGCGGCTCGTCCTCGAGAGACGGACCTCGCCCACGACCGGCTCCGTCAGCCGGAGGTCCGGGGCGATCTCCAGCGAGGGCAGCCTGACGGGGTAGGTGCGGACCGTGCCGGGCGAGGAGCGCAGCAGGCCCGCGACGTTATAGCTGAGCACCAGAGGCCGCCACGTCGGCTTCCTCCGCCTCGCCCGCCGGCATGGTGGGCACGGGCGCGCGATCGTCAAGCAGGGCCAGCCCGTGCTTGATGGCCTGGAGGACCTTCACGACCTCGCCCTCCAGGCGGATCAGGACCCCCGCGGCGTACTCATCCGCCCCCCGCCGGATCTCGTCCGCCTGGGCGTGCCCGTCCTCCACGATCTGGGCGCTGCGCTGCTCGGCGGCACGGGTCAGCTCGCGCTCCTCGATGAGGAACGCGGCCTGTTCCTGGGCCCGGGCGACGACGCGATCGGCCTCCTCCTGGGCGCGTTCCAGGATGCGGTCCGACTCCTCGGTGATGCGGCGCGCCTGCTTGACCTCCTCGGGCACGGCCAGGCGCAGCTGCTCCACCAGGTCGAGGGCGGCCGCCTGGTCGACCACGACGTTGTTGGACAGGGGCAGCTTGCGGCCATTCTCGAGGAGCGCGTTGAGGCGCTCGACGAGGAACATGATGTCGATGGGTGGAGCCTCCCTCGGCAGGACCTGACGCGCCATTCTAGCCGACGTCCGGGCCCCCGCCCAGACGGCGCAGCACAGCCGGCGGCACCATACCGCTCACGTCGCCCCCGAAACCGGCGATCTCCTTGACCAGCGTGGAGCTGAGATAGGCGTGCTCGAGGGCGGTCATGAAGAACACCGTGTCCACCTCGGGCGCCAGCTTGCGGTTGGTGAGGGCGAGTTGCAGCTCGAACTCGAAGTCGCTGATGGCCCGCAGGCCGCGCACGACGAAGGCCGCGCCGACCTGCTGCGCGAAGCCCACGGTCAAGCCGTCGAACGTGGTGACGTCCACCCGCGAGGCCGCTACAACCGGCAGCGCGGCATCGATCGCCTCGCGCAGGACGGCCACGCGCGACGCCTCGTCGAGGAAGGGCGTCTTGCGTGGGTTCTGCAGGACGCCCACGACGACTCGCTCGAACAGGCGGGCGGCTCGCTCGATGACGTCCAGGTGGCCGTTCGTGACGGGGTCGAAACTGCCGGGGTACAGCGCCGTCGCCATCAGGCCTCCTTCGCGTAGAAACTGAGCTGCGTTTCTCCGAAGCGGCGCTCCCGGCGCCGGACCAGGCACCCCGGTCGCTCGACCGGGACATCACGCCAGAAGTGCTTGGCCACGACCACCGCCTGGTCGCGTAACCAGCCTCGGTCGGGATCGCCAAGGCGCTCCAGCGCGACTTCGAGTGTAGCGTCGCCATAGGGTGGATCCAGGAGGGCGGCGCCGAACGGCCCGCCCAGCTCCTGGGGCCGGCCGGTCTCCAGGAGGCGCACGACGTCTGCCGGTACGACGCGGGCCAGCACACCCGCCTCGACCCGCTCCAGGTTGGCGTGGATGACGCGGCAGGCGGCCCGGTCCCGTTCCACGAAGAGGGCTGCGGGCGCCCCGCGGCTCAGGGCCTCGATGCCCGCCGCGCCGCTGCCGGCGAACCCGTCCAGGAACGGCGCGGGCCAGGGGGCCAGGGTCGCTCCCTCCAGGATGGCGAAGAGCGCCTCCTTGACCCGGTCGGTGAGTGGCCGCGTCCCTGGTCCGGGCGCCAGCAGGCGCGTGCCGCGGGCGCTGCCGCCGATGACGCGGCCGGCATCAGGCATCAGCCGGCCCGCCGCCGACGGACGCGTCATCCACGGTCGCAAGCGCCTCGCCCGCGCCGACCGCCTTGAGCCACCCGGCCGCCAGCTCGTGCGCCAACGCCTCATGGTCGGGGGCCAGGGCCCCGTCCGCGGTCACCAGGCGTTCCGCGATGACCCGCGCACGCCGCGAGCGCGCGCGGTCCTCCGGTGCCTGCAGGCGGGCCACCCGCAGCGGTGGCAGGCCGCTCTGGAGGAGGCCCAGGAGGTCGCCTTCCGCCCGCAGCTCCAGATCCCGCTCGGCGAGCACGAAGCCATCGGTCGTCTCGATCAGCGCCTGGAGGCGGGCGCGGGCCACCGGGTCGTCGGTGTCGCTCACGAGGATGCAGTAGGCGCGATCGGCGCCCCGCCCTACCCGACCGCGCAGCTGGTGGAGCTGCGCCAGCCCGAAGCGATCGGCATCCAGGACCACCATGACGGTCGCCTCCGGCACGTCGACGCCGACCTCCAGGACGGTCGTGCCGACGAGCACGTCAAGCTCTCCCGCGCGAAAGGCATCCATCGTCGCCGCGCGTGTCGCGGTCGGCAGCTGGCCGTGGATGCGCCCGATCCGGGGGTGCGCCTGGGCGTCGCGGCCCATCCCCCGCGCGGCGTCCGCGAGCCACCCCGCCAGGTCGTCGGCCACCTGGTCGACCGACCGCCCGGAGCTCCCCTCCCCCTCTTCGATGGCGGGCACGATGACGAACGCGCGATGGCCGGCGGCGACCTCGGCGACCACGAGCGGCCAGGTGCCGACGCCAGGGTCGGGGCCCATCCGGGCCAGCTCGTCGAACCGCCGCGTGCCGGTCACCACGCGCTGCCGCCCGGCGGGCGCGCTGCGCAGGTCGGAGACGTCGAGGTCAGCGTGGAAGACCTGGCCCAGCGTGCGGGGGATAGGGGTGGCGGTCATGAGCAGGACATGGGGCGTCCGGCCCTTGCCTGCCAGGGCCTCGCGCTGGGCCACGCCGAAGCGGTGCTGCTCGTCGATCACCGCGAGCGCGAGGTCAGCGAAGACGGTGCCGGCGGAGAGCAGGGCGTGCGTCCCGACGGCGATGCGGCCGGTCGTCAGGCCATCCGGGCCGCGACCGGCGGGTGGCGCGGCGAGCGCGCCGAGGGCGGCCTGCCGCTCGGCCGTGCCGAGCGATGCCGTGAGCAGCTCGACCCGATGGCCCAGGGGTTCGAGGAGTTCGCGCAGGGTCGCGGCGTGCTGGCGGGCGAGGAGGTCGGTCGGCGCCAGGAGGGCACCCTGGGCACCGCTGTCGGCGACGAACGCGAGGGCCAGGGCGGCCACCGCCGTCTTGCCCGATCCGACGTCGCCCTGCAGGAGCCGCAGCATGGGTCGGGGCCCGGCCAGGTCGCGCCGGATGGCCCTGATCGCCACCCGCTGGTCGTCGGTCAGACGGGCCTCCTCCGCCTGGCCGCGCCGGACGAGCGCCGCCGTGATGGCCCGCTCGGCGATGACCTCGGCCGCCTGGAGACGGTCCTCTGTCACGCTCACGCGCGGACCGGCCAGGCCGCGTCGCTGCCGGTCGCGCGCCACCATGCCGATCTGCAGGGCGAGCAGCTCGTCGAAGGCAAGCCGGTGCATCGCCGCGCCATGGGCGCCGAAGTCGTCCGGGTAATGCGCCTGCTCGAGCGCCTCGGCGAGCGGCGGCAAGGGTTTGCCCTCGCCCACGGACGCCTCGGCCAGCACCGTCGGGTCGAGGTAGTCGGGGTAGTGCCGGCCGACCACGTCGAGTGCGCGGCGCATGGCCGCGCGGAGGCCGGCCGTGGTGACCCCGGCGGTCAGGCGGTAGACCGGGACGATGCGTCCCGCATGCAGGATCGCTCCGTCGGCCGGGCCGAAGTCGGGTCCCTGGTATTGCGGCAGCCAGCCCCGCACGACGACCCGACCGGAGACGGCGATCTCGTCGCCGACCTTCAGGCGACGCTCGATGAAGCGGCGGCCGAACCAGACCGCCTCGCCCTCCCCGCTGGCGTCGCGGAGGCGGGCCGTCGTCTTCTCGACCCGCCGGCGGAACGTCCGCTCGGTGTGCAGCTCGATGACCGTCACGGTCGAGCTCACCGGTCCGGCGGGGGGATCCTCGCGCAGCGAGCGGAGCGAGCGCGGGTGGGTGAAGTCGTCGTACCGGCGGGGCAGGTGGAAGAGGAGATCGCGGACCTCGTGCAGGCCCAGCCGGGCCAGGCGCCGTGCCTGGGCGGGGGCGACCACCCCGCTGCGGGCCAGTGGCGTGTCCGGGAGGGGTGGCGCGAGCGGGGTGGCGCCCGCGCGAGCCACCGCGCTACTCGGCCGCGAGGAGGATGTCGTAGAAGGGTTGCCCGCCCGGCACGACCTGGACCTCCACGCCCGGGTGGGCGCCGCACAGGGCCCTGGCAAGGTCTTCCGCCGCGGCCTGGTCGGCGTCCGCGCCGTAGTAGAGGGTCACCAGCTCGAACCCGGGCCGCAGCGCGGCCACCGCCTCGAGCACCACCGTCGCCCGGTCGTCGCCCGCCGCCAGGATCCCGTCGTCGGGGCCCAGGGCGATGACCTGTCCGGTGTGGATGCGCTGCGTGCCAAGGTGGGCATCGCGCACGGCGCGGGTGACCTGCAGCGTCTGCACCGCGCGGGCCGCATCGAGCATCGGGCCGGCGTTGGCCTGCGCGTCGCGCCCGACGTCACAGGCCATGAGCGCGGCGATGCCCTCGGCGGCGTTGCGGGTGGGCACGACGGCGACGTGCCGGTCGGGCGAGAGGGCCGCCGCCTGCTCGGCCGCCAGGCGCGTGTTGGGGTTGTTGGGCAGCACGACGATCTCGCTCGAGGGGACGCTGCGGATGGCCCGCACGAGCTCGGCGGTCGACGGGTTGGCCGTCTGCCCGCCGGGCACGATGGCCTGCGCCCCCAGGCTCCGGAACACCTCCGACAGTCCATCGCCGGTGGCCACGACGACCACCCCCACGACGGCGTCGGGCGGGATCGCCGGTGCGACCGGCGGCCCGGCGAAGCCCTCGGCGCGCATCTCGCGTTCCTCGCCCGCATCGCGCGCCTGGTCGTCGAGGTTCTCGACCGTGATGCGGGTCAGCTCGCCCCACTGCAGACCCAGGGCGATGACCTCGTCGGGTCGCTCGTTGTGGACGTGCACCTTGACCGCCTGCCCGTCGCCAGCGACGAGGACCGACGCGCCGATCTCCTCCAGATGGCGCCGCATGAGCGGCAGGTCGAGCGGGGCACCGTCGCGAGCCTGGACGAGGAACATGGTCTCGTACCCGTAGGCCCCGCCCGGTGCCTCGCCCTCCAGCCGGGCGACGTGCGGCACAGCCGGCGCGGCAGGTTCGGGCGGGACCTGGCGCGCCCGGCGGCCGTGCCTCCGGTGCCGGCGGTGGGTCGCCGTGAGCGCCCCCTCCAGCAGCCGGTACAGGCCCTGGCCACCAGCGTCGACGACGCCCGCCTGCTTGAGGATGGGCAGCAGGTCCGGCGTGCTGGCCACGGCGCTCTCGGCCGACGAGGTGGCGGCACGCAGGATCCGTTCGGTGTCCGGGCCGCGGGCCGCTGCCTCGCCCGCCCCGACGGCCGCCTCGCGCACGACGGTCAGGATGGTGCCCTCGACCGGCCGCACGACCGCCGCGTATGCCGTTTCCGTGCCGTTGGCCAGGGCGCGGGCGAAGTCGCCGCCGTCGAACCGCGGCCGGCCGTCCACCGTGGCCGTCATGCCGCGGAAGATCTGGCTGAGGATCACGCCGGAGTTGCCCCGGGCCCCCATCAGGGCGCCGAAGCTTAGCGCCTCCGCCACGGCCGGCAGCGTCCGCCCTGCGGTGGGCAGGCGATGCGCCTCATCGAGCGCGGCGCGCACCGTGGCCGCCATGTTGGACCCCGTGTCGCCATCGGGCACGGGAAAGACGTTGAGGGCGTTGATCTCATCGACATGGGCCAGGAGATGCCCGGCGGCCTCCTCGAAGGCGGCCAGCAGCCCCTCCCCGTCGCAGGCTCGTGCGGGCGGCATCGGGTGCTATAGTACGCAGCCGACCGGCGATCTCGCGCCGGTCTCGTGCGTCTCCCACCCCGAGAGGATCCCGTGGCTCGTTCCTGC
The DNA here is from genome assembly GCA_035622975.1 of Candidatus Sulfotelmatobacter sp. Lineage (GTDB taxonomy): Bacteria > Chloroflexota > Limnocylindria > Limnocylindrales > CSP1-4 > DASPUH01. The sequence goes on along the minus strand of DASPUH010000087.1, from coordinate 4,374 downwards.
GCCATCTGCGGCAAGGTCTCGATGGGCGGTTTCAACCCCCAGTCGAGCGGCATGAACCGCGTCCGCGCCCATCGTCGCTACCAGCCGAACCTGCAGCTTCTGCAGTTCGAGCGCGACGGACGCCTGGTGACGGCCCTGGCCTGTACCCGCTGCCGCCGCACGCTGCGCAAGACCGCCTGAGTCCTAGCCCAGGCGATCCGCTTCGCGGGCCTGGCTGTCCAGCCAGACGGTCATGGGCCCGTCGTTGACCAGCTCCACCTCCATCTCCGCCCCGAAGACGCCCCGTCCGACCTTCACGCCGCGGGCCTCGAGCTCGGCGGTGAAGCGCTCGTAGATGGGGATCGCCATGTCCGGCGGCGCGGCATCCAGGAACGACGGCCGGCGCCCCTTCCGCGTGTCGGCGTACAGCGTGAACTGGCTGACCACGAGCGCCTGACCGCCCACCTCCAGGAGGCTGCGGTTGGTGCGGCCTTCCTCGTCGCGGAAGATGCGCAGGTCCGCCACTCGCCCGGCCACGCTGCTGGCGAGGGCAGCGTCGTCGTCGCGCCCGACCCCCAGCAGGATCAGCAGTCCTGCGCCGCAGGCGCCGACCACCACCCCGTCGACCCGCACGGCGGCCCGCGTCACGCGCTGCAGCAGGACGCGCATCTCAGGCCCTCAGCGCGGCCGCGCTCTCGCGGGCGAGCCGCTCGCGGCGCAACGCCACGGCCGTGGGGGATGGCAGGCCCGCCGACTCGGCCGCGAGCTGGCCGCAGGCCGCGCCGATCTCGAGACCGCGGTTGCGGCGGATCGTGGTGGTCACCCCGGCCGCGCGCAGCGCTGCCGCGAAGGCGGCGAGGCGCGGCGCCCGGCTGGGCTGCCACGGCGTGTGGGCCACCGGGTTCATGGGGATGAGGTTGACATGGGCCAGCCGGCCGCGCAGCAGGGCCGCGATGGCGGACGCGTCGGCCGGGGTGTCGTTGATACCCTCGATCATCACCACCTCGTAGCTCACTCGTCGGCCCGTGGCCGCGGCATACGCCGTGGCCGCCCGCACCACCTCGTCGACCGGGTAGCGCCGGTTCAGTGGCACCAGGACATCGCGCAGGGCCGGCCGCGCGGCATGCAGGGACACCGCCAGGGTGTACTGCGGCGCGGCGGCCACCAGGCGCTCGAGGCCGGGCACGACCCCGCTCGTGCTGATCGTCAGGTGGCGGGCCCCCATGCCGAAACGTCGTGGATCGGTGAGGGCGTCCGCCGCCGCCAGGACGCGCTCGGTGTTCAGCAGCGGCTCGCCCATGCCCATGAACACGACGTTCGTCAGGCGCCGTCCCTCGGCGTTGAGCCGGCGTTGCCAGAAGCGCACCTGGTCGACGATCTCGGCCGTCTCCAGGTCGCGCGCGAAGCCCAGCTCACCGGTGGCGCAGAAGGGGCAGCCGACGGCGCACCCGGCCTGGCTGGAGATGCATGCGGTGGCCCGCTCGCGACGGGCCCCCCGCGCGGGGTAGCGCATGAGCACCGACTCCACGAGTCGCCCGTCGTCGAGGCGGTGGAGCGCCTTCTCGGTCAGTCCGCCGTCGGTCGGTCGGACGGTCGTGTCGCCGAGCGTGTCCAGACGGAAGGCGTCCACCAGCGCCTCGCGCAGGCCCGCGGGGAGGGTGCGGAGCGCCTCCGCCGAGGTGGCGTGCTGGCCCCAGAGCGCGTCGGCCACCTGGCGCGCGCGGTACGCTCGTTCGCCGCGGTCGCTCATCCAGGCCACGAGCTCCCCAGGGGTGAGGCCGCTCAGGCCGGGTCTGCTCATCCGCCCCCCTCTCCCGCGGCCGCCATGGTGCCGAGGAGACCAGGGTGGCCCCGTCGCAGTTCAGCGCCGGTCATCCGTCGGCCGCCGGCCAGCTGGACCTCCTCCAGCAGCAGGCGCCCGTCGCCGACCACCAGGGCGAGCCCGTCACCGCTCCCCACGATGGTCCCCGGCAGCGCGTCGCCTGCCTCCGGTGCGACCGCGGGGCGGACCCGCCAGAGGGTGAGGCGGCCGGCGGTCGTGTCCACGAATGAGCCCGGCCAGGGCTGGAAAGCCCGGACCTGACGTGCCGCTTCGACGGCCGGTCGGGCGACGTCGACCCGGCCATCCAGGCGGCGGAACTGGCGGGCGACCGAGACCCCCTGAGACGGTTGCGGCCGCGCCCGGATCTCGCCGCGCAGCCACGGCCCGAGTCGATCGAGCAGGAGCGCCGCGGCCATCGTCGCCAGGCGTGCCTCCAGCTCCGGGGCCGTCTCGCCGGGTGCGATCGGCGTCTTGCGCTGTGCCACCAGCGGGCCGGTATCCAGGCCGGCGTCCATGCGCATCAGGCTGATGCCGGTCACCGCGTCGCCCGCGGCGATGGCGCGCGCCACCGGCGTCGCGCCCCGCCATCGGGGCAGGAGGGACGGATGCAGGTTGAGAGCCCCGTGCCGCGGGGCGTCCACCACCGCGGCGGGCAGCAGGCGGCCGTAGTCGGCCAGGACGATGAGGTCCGCGGCGGCGGCCGGCCCCGGCTCGGTGTGGACCGCCAGGCCTCGTTCGGCGGCACGGCGCGCCACCGGTGTCGCGGTGGTCGTCCCATGCCGTCCGGCGGGCCGCGGTGGCGCGGTGACGACCCCCAGCAGCGTCGTCTCGGGGGCCCCCGCGAGCGCATCGAGGATGGGCACGGCGAACGCCCCGCTGCCGAAGAACACGGCCGAAACCGGCCGGCTCACTCGACCGCCGCGAGCGCCTCGGGATCGCCGGCCGCAGCCGTGGAGGCCGCGGCCGCTTCGTCGGCCTCCCGCAGCCGGGCTGCGGGGATGAGGTCGGCCTCCGGCCCGAGGGCGTCCAGGTAGAGCTCGCCCTGCAGATGGTCGTACTCATGCTGCATGGCCCTCGCCAGGAGGCCCGTGCCGACGAGCCGCGTCTTGCGGCCGTGGCGGTCCTGGGCCTCGATCACCGCCCGCTCTGCGCGCGCGCGATAGGCGTAGAAGCCGGGCACCGAGAGGCAGCCCTCCAGGTCGGTCTCCTCGCCGCTGCGGCTCACCAGCCGGGGGTTGATGAGCTCGTGGACATGCCCTTCCACCTCGATGACGCAGACCTGCAGCACGACGCCGACCTGGTGGGCGGCGATGCCCACGCCGGGCGCGTCGCGCATCGTGTCGATCATGTCGTCGAGCAGGCGGTGGAGCGTCTTGTCGAAGGTCCGCACGCGTTCCCCGTGGCGGCGCAGGCGTGGATCGCCGAGGGTGACGATCGGTCGGATGCTCATCGGCGGGGAGTATACGGGCGGCCCGTCACAGGAGGCTGTCGGGGTCGACATCGACGCTCCAGGGCGGTCCGGGATCGCCGCCGAGCGTCCGCCCGGGGTCGCTGCCCCGGAGGGCAAGCTGGAAGCGCCACCGCCCGGCCCGCCGGGCCAGGTAGGCCGGCGCCGGCCCCAGCACGACCGTGTCGCTCCCGGCCTCCCCGGCACGTACGCGCAGCAGCGCGGCCATCCGGCGCGCCTCGGCTTCTGCTGCGTCGCGGTCGGCCAGGGCCACGGTCAGCTTGATGACCTGACCGAAGGGCGGTGCGCCGAACAGGCGACGCTGGGCCAGCTCGGCGGCGTAGAAGACATCCGGGTCACCGCCGGCCGCCGCCACCATCGCCGGGTGTTCCGGCTGGTACGTCTGGATGATGGCCCGCCCGGGGCGGTCGCCGCGCCCGGCACGCCCGACCGCCTGCCGCAACAGCTGGTACGTCCGTTCCGCGGCCCGTTCGTCTGGCAGGTTGAGGGCCACGTCGGCGGACACGACGCCGACCAGGACGACGCCGGGCACGTCCAGTCCCTTGGTGACCAGGCTCGTGCCGACCAGCACGTCGACCTCGCCATCGGTGAACGCGTCCAGCACCCGCTCGGCCGCGCCCTTGCGGCGCACCACGTCGCGGTCCAGACGGCTGACCCGCAGGACCGGGTAGCGGTCACGGACCTCCGCCTCCAGCCGCTCCGTGCCGGCGCCGAGGTAGCGGATGCGTGGCGAGCCGCACGCCGGGCAGCGCCGGGCGAGTGGCGCCGTGGCGCCGCAGTGGTGGCACCGCAGGCTCCCGGTCGCGGCGTGATAGACCAGCGGGCGCTGGCAATCAGGGCAGACCTGCACGTAGCCGCAGTCGCGGCACAGCACGACGGAGGCGCTGCCGCGGCGGTTGAGGACCAGGATGGCCTGCTCGCCGTGGGCCGGCTGCAGGCCGTCAAGGGCGGCGGCGAGCGGCTTGCTCAGCAACGACCGGTTGCCGGCCGCCAGCTCCGCGCGCAGGTCGACCAGGGTCACCGGAGCGCGCCGGCCCACGACCTGGCCGCCCAGGCGCAGCCGCGTCAGCTGGCCCGAGGCCGCGTGCGCCCAGGTGACCACGTC
>DASPUH010000086.1:0-3189 GCA_035622975.1 Candidatus Sulfotelmatobacter sp. | reverse complement strand
GTTGAGGTTGGCGTCGGTCTTGCTGAAGGCGCTGTTGGCGTACGCACCGGTGATCTTGGAGCGGGACGGGATGGACACGTCCGACGTGCGCCGCCATGAGGTGGTCATGGCGCTGATGCCGTGGGCGGTGTCGATGTAATCACCGAACGGCAGGGTGATGATCATGAAGTCGTGCTCGAGGTCGTGGAGCCGCACCCCGATCACCTGGCTGGACTTGTACACCGACGGCCGGATGTAGGCGTCCTCGCGGTAGCCGTTGCGGCGCAGGAGCTCCACGGTCAGCTTCACCAGCTCGTCCACCGGGCGAGGCAGGTCCATCAGCATGACCCGCGCGGATGCGCGCAGGCGTGCGTAGTGCTCGCGGCCCTTGAGCAGGTACAGCTGGCCCTGGTCGGCGTTCCAGTAGGCCCGCACGCCTTCGAAGCAGGCCGTACCGTACATGAAGGCGTGGGTCATCACGCTGATCTTGGCCTCGGCGAGGGGGACGAAAGCGCCCTGGAAGTAGCAGTCGGCGGCCTTGGGCTCGGGCGGTTCGGGTGGCGCGGAGGCGGCCGGTTCGTGGGTCAGCATGGCTTCGAGTATAGAGCAGCCCTCGCGAGGCTCCCGGCAGGCTCCCGCTCAGGCAAGCCCGGCCAGGTCCAGGGCGACCAGGGCCAGGAACACGAGGTAGAAGCCCCCGCCCAGGAGGAGCCGCCGGCCCCGGATCGCCCCCCCGCGCAGCAGCGGCCAGAAGATCGCCAGCAGCGAGGCGAAGCCAAGCGCCACGGAGGTGAACGGCACGGCCGTCTCGGTCGTGAAGGACCACGCGGCCGGCACCAGGACGAGCCCCAGCACGGTGGGCACGCAGGCCTGGAAGACCATCGCGCCGGTGATGTTGCCAAGGGCCAGCGTGTCCTTCTCGCGGCGCACCCACAGGAACCCGTTGGCCGCCTCCGGCAGTTCGGTCGCGATGGGCGAGACGACGAGGGCCAGGATGAGCGGAGCGACGCCCAGCAGGTGCGCCCCGTCCTGCACGGCCTGGACGAACACGACGGCGCCACCCACGATGCCGGCCAGGCCCGCCGCGACCTGCAGCGCGATGATCCGCGAGCGCGGCAAGTGCGGATCCCGCCGGTGGTGAGTCCGGTCCAGGCGGTGCAGGCGCAACGGGTTGGGGCGCCCGCCCTCGGCCCGCTCCTCGATCAGATGCGCCCGGACGTACAGGGCGTAGATGACCACCAGGCCGATCGCGACAGCCGGGCGGATCCAGCCGATGTCGACCGGCACGAAGGCGGCCCCGATGGCCAGCGTGTACGCCACGGCGAAGACGGTCACGTCCCGCTGGATCGGTGCGCGCTCGGCGGTCACCCGCTCCCCCGTGGAGCGGGTGACGCGCTGTGAGAGCACGGTCAGGCCGACCACGCCCAGGGCCAGCGTGGACAGCATGAACGGCGCGCCCAGGATGGCGCCCACGCCGATCTCGTTGGAGGCCACGGCGCCGCCGCCGAGCAGGATGGCTACGGCGGGGACGGCCGTCTCGGGCAGGGCCGTGCCGACCGCGGCGAGGATGCTGCCGACCGCGCCCTCGGACAGATCCAGGCGGTGGCCCACCCATTCGACACCGTTGGTGAAGAGCTCGGCGCCGGCCAGGATGATGGCGAACGCCACGGCCAGCAGGACGAGGTCGATCACGTCCGTCCCCGCCGCTCAGGCCACGGCCGGGAGCCGGTCAGGGTCGCAGGTGCTGCGGGGCGTACGGGAGCAGCGCGACGTGGCGGGCGCGCTTGAGGGCCACCGATAGCTGGCGCTGGTGCTCGGCGCACGTGCCGGTCTTGCGGCGGGGCTCGATGCGGGCTCGCTCGGAGAGGTACCGCCGGAGGCGGTTGACCTCCTTGTAGTCGATCTGGGCGGTCTTGTCGGCGCAGAAGGCGCAGACCTTCCTGCGGCGGCGATCCCGGTAGTACTCGTCGCGCTTCTTGGCGCGTGCGGTGGGCATCGTGGCGGGTCCTCGTGGTGGGGCTAGAAGGGGATGCTGTCGAGGTCGTCGTCACCCAGCCCGGCCCCTTCGGCCGGGCGGGGCACCGACGGGGCACGGGCCGGCCGGGCGCCGGGCGCCGCATCATCGGGGAACTCCTCGCTGCCCTCGCCGCGGGCGCGCGGCTCGAGGGGCACGGCCCGTTCGGCGAGCAGCTCGGTGATGTAGCGCGTCTGGCCGTCCTTCTCGTACTGGCGGGTCTGGATGCGGCCCTCCACGTACACCTTGCTCCCCTTGCGCAGGCGCTCCGCGGCGCGCTCAGCCGGCTCGCGGAAGATGACGACGCGGAACCACTCCGTCTCTTCCTTCCACTCACCGGCCTCGTCGCGGCTGTTGCGGTTGACGGCCACGCTGAACTGGGTCACGGCGACGCCGCTGGCGGTGTAGCGCATCTCCGGATCGCGGCCCAGGTTGCCGATGATCATGCATTTGTTGAGCGACATGGCAGGCCTCCTCCCCTGCTGCGGCGGCAGGGTCAGTCGATGGCGGCGGGGGCCGCCTCGCTCTCCGACTCGTCGATGAATTCGCCCTCGGGGACGAACTCGTCGTCCTCCGGCGGCGCCGAGAGATCGGCGTCCCCATCGCCCTCCGCCGGGCCGGTCGCACGGTGGGTCGCGGTAGGTCGCTCGACGCGGGTGACGAGGTGGCGCATGACCTCCTCGCTGATGGCCAGGTCGCGCTCGAGGCCGAGCACGCCGTCGGGCGGCGCGTCGAACACCACGATGTGGTACGAACCTTCGTGGTACGGGCCGATGGGATACGCCAGCCGGCGGCGCCCCCAGGGGCTGACCTTGACCAGCTGGCCGCCGGATCCGCCGATCGAGCGGGTGGCGCGGTCCAGGATCGCCTGGCTCCGGTCGTCGGGCAGATCGGGGCGCAGGACGAGCATGAGTTCGTAACGGCGCATGGGCCGTGGGCCTCCTTCCCATGGGGATGGCTCGGCTCGACGTGACGCTGGGTCAGACGACGGCCGGGCTGAAAGGACCGTGGCAGTCTAGCACGGACCGTCTGCTAGACTCCCCGCCGCACCCAGTTTCGCGGCCGTCGAGGTACCGACCCACTTGCCCTCCAGCTCCGTCCTCCTCCTGGCGAGTGACGCGTCGTCCGCCGAGACCATCCGAACGAGCATGGCGAGGGTGGGCTACGAGGTGGTGGTCACGGCGGACGTGGAGGAT
>DASPUH010000085.1:0-11639 GCA_035622975.1 Candidatus Sulfotelmatobacter sp. | reverse complement strand
GCATCTTTGAAGCATGGGTTCCAACGGAAACTCCGCCAACGGCGGACGAGAAGAGTCTACGTGGGCCACCCGCAAGGGACTGGCCCAGATGCTGAAGGGCGGCGTCATCATGGACGTCGTCACCCCCGACCAGGCCCGCATCGCCGAGGATGCCGGGGCCGTGGCCGTGATGGCCCTCGAGCGCGTCCCCGCCGACATCCGGGCGGCCGGCGGCGTGGCCCGCATGAGCGATCCGTCGATGATCGTGGGGATCATGGCGGCCGTGTCCATCCCGGTCATGGCCAAGGCCCGCATCGGGCACTTCGTCGAGGCCCAGGTGCTGGAGGCGCTGGGCGTCGACTACATCGACGAGTCGGAGGTCCTGACCCCGGCCGACGAGGTCAACCACATCGACAAGCACGCCTTCAAGGTGCCCTTCGTGTGCGGCTGCCGCGACCTTGGCGAGGCCCTCCGCCGCATCAGCGAGGGCGCCGCGATGATCCGTACGAAAGGGGAAGCGGGCACCGGCAACATCGTCGAGGCGGTCCGCCACATCCGCGCGGTGACGGCCGGCCTGCGGCACCTGCAGGCCATGCGCGAGGACGAGCTGTTCGTGGCGGCCAAGGAGCTGCAGGCGCCGTACGAGCTCGTCCGTGAGGTCGCCACCACCGGCCGCCTGCCGGTCGTGGACTTCGTGGCCGGCGGCATCGCCACGCCGTCCGACGCGGCCCTCGCGATGCAGCTGGGCGCCGAAGGTGTCTTCGTGGGCTCGGGCATCTTCAAGTCACAGGATCCGGCCCGCACGGCCAACGCCATCGTCCAGGCGACGACGCACTTCGATGATCCCAAGATCATCGCCGAGGTCTCCAAGGGCCTCGGCGAACCGATGCGCGGCATCGCCCTGGAGGCCATCCCCCAAGGGGAGCGGCTGGCGGTCCGCGGCTGGTAGGCGCGCTGGGCGCGCCATCCTGATGGACGGTATCCGTATCGGCGTCCTGGCAGTCCAGGGCGCCGTTGCCGAGCACGTGGCGATGCTGCGCCAGGTCGGAGCCATGCCCGTCGAGGTGCGCCTCCCGGGGGACCTGTCCGACGTGGCAGGCCTCATCCTGCCCGGCGGCGAGAGCACCACGATGCGCCACCTGATCGACCGGTGGGACCTTCGTCAGCCGATCCTGGACCTGGCCCACTCCGGGGCGCCGCTGTACGGCACGTGCGCCGGCATGATCCTGCTGGCCGACGAGATCACCGATGGCGACGCGAGCGTCCTGCCGCTGCTCGACGTGTCCATCAAGCGCAACGCCTTCGGCCGCCAGCTGGACAGCTTCGAGACGGACCTCGCGGTGCCTGTCCTGGGGACGGATCCGGTCCATGCCATCTTCATCCGCGCGCCCGTCCTGGAGCGCGTCGGGCCGGCGGTCGACGTCCTGGCCCGCCTGCCGGACGGTCGGATCGTGGCCGTGCGGCAAGGCCACGTGCTGGCCACCGCCTTCCACCCCGAGCTGGCCGGTGAACCGCGCTTCCACCGCCTGCTGATGACGATGGCGGAGGCCCACCGCGAACCGGCCGAGGGGGCCGGGCGACGCCACCATCCGCTGCGCCGCACGGCAGGCCACACGTGAGCGCCCCGGGCCGCGTCCGGATGGCCCGCCTGACCGACCTGGCGGCGGTGGGCGAGCTGTCGCAGCTGAGTCACGGCGGCGGCGCGGACGAGGCGGCTGTGCGGTCCCTCGGCCTGCCCGTGGGCGGCAGTCCCATCGGCGTCTTCACCCTCTTCCGCATGCCGCTGGGAGCGCTGCGGCCGCAGGACCAGCTCTACGTCTACGAGGACCAGCGTGGGCTGGCCGGCCTCCTGCGGGCCGAGCGCGACGCCCAGCGGGATGAGTGGACCATCGTGGAGCTTGACGCCGTCGGGCTGGCGGACGCCGGCGACATCCGCTTCCGCCTGGTGCAGCACCTCCTGCGCGACGGGGCCAGGCGCGGCGCCATGCGCTTCCACGTGGCCTGCGCCGACATGGGCGGCAACGTCGAGCTGTTCATGCAGGCCGGCTTCATGCGCTATGGGGAGGAGTGGGTCCTGCTCCGGCCGCCGCACGCCGCCCTGCCGGTGCCGATGGCCGAGGAGCGGGCCGCGCAGCTCGGCATCAGGCCGGCCGTGCCGCTCGATGCCCTGCCCCTCAGCCGCCTGTACGCGTCGGTCACGCCCCAGCCGGTGGCGCGCCTGGAGGCCTACCGCCTGCCCGACTGGGAGCGCCCTGCCGGCCAGTGGCGCATCCCGCGCTCATCGATGGCGCCCATCCTCCGTTTCGCCGACGTGAGCGCGTTCGTCCAGGCCTGCCCGCCGGGCACGGAAGGAGCGGAGGGCGGCGAGATCGCCGCCCTCGCCCAGGTCGGCGTGGCCAAGGAGGACCAGCCCGACTACCTTCGCGTGGTGACACGTCCCGAGCATGACCCGAGCGACCTCATCGCCTATGGCCTGGGTGTCATCGGCGCGTCGGGCGGCCATGACGTCGCCGACCGCGCCGGATCGGGTCGCCATCGCGGGCGCGGGGTCCTGTTCCCGGTCCGGACGTACGATTCGCCGCTCGATCGCCGGGCGGAGGAGGCCGGCTTCGAACGGCTCGCCACGCTGACCCTGTTGCTCAAGGAGACGCTCGTGCGCGTCGCCCAGCCGGCCCTGGTGCCGGCCATCCGATGACGCCCGCCACGCCCGCCCGCGACGACCTGCCGGCGCTGCTGGCGGCGCTGCCGCCTGCCATCCGGAGCGAGCTCGAGCGGCTGCCCGCGGACCGCGACCTCATCGAGGTGGTCCTGGACCTGGGCCGGCCGCCGGAGGCGCGCTTCGGCGGCGGCGGCGAGCAGGTGCTCCTGGCGCGGGACGTGGATGGGGACGACCTGCAGTACGTCATCGACCACATCGGCTCGTTCGGTGAGGACAATCGCGCCGGCATCGAGCGCACGCTCCATCGCATCAGCGCCATCCGCAACCGGAACGGCAAGATCGTGGGCCTGACCTGCCGCATCGGAAGGGCCGTCTTCGGCACGATCGAGATCATCGAGGACCTCGTCGAGTCGGGCCGCTCGGTGCTCATCATGGGCCGCCCGGGGATCGGCAAGACGACCATGCTGCGCGAGGCGGCGCGGGTCCTGGCCGACGATCTGGGCAAGCGGGTCGTCATCGTCGACACGTCCAACGAGATCGCCGGCGACGGCGACATCCCGCACCCCGGCATCGGTGGCGCTCGCCGCATGCAGGTGCCGGCGCCCGTGCTCCAGCACCACGTCATGATCGAGGCCGTCGAGAACCACATGCCCGAGGTCATCGTCATCGACGAGATCGGGACGGAGCTGGAGGCCGCGGCAGCCCGCACGATCGCGGAGCGGGGCGTGCAGCTCATCGGCACGGCCCACGGCAACAACCTCGACAACCTCATGCTCAACCCGACCCTCTCCGACCTCATCGGCGGCATCCAGACGGTGACGCTGGGCGACGAGGAGGCGCGTCGTCGGCGGAGCCAGAAGAGCGTCCTGGAACGCAAGGCGCCGCCCACCTTCGACGTCATCATCGAGATCCAGGCCCGCGACCGGGTGGCGGTGCATGCCGACGTGGCCGAGACCGTGGACGCGATGCTGCGCGGCGACGCCGTGCCGCCGGAGTTGCGCTGGCGCGATGAGGGCGGCGTCCATCGCACCCAGGCCCGACCTCGCCCTTCGCCCAACAGTGTCTCGGGCAGCGATCGCTTCAGCGGGTCGCTCGTCGGGACGGGTGGTGCAGGCTGGCGGGTGGAGCCCGGCTGGCGGGCGGCCGGAGCGCGCCCGGAGGCGCCCTGGCTGGAGGGCGAGCGGGCCGCCGCCAGGCCAGGCTTCCGGCCCAGCGGCGGCGGTGGGTGGCGCGCGGGCCGCGGCCGGGCCGGGACCGACCGCTCACCCGGTGGCGCGTCGGAGGCGCCCTCCAACGGCGGGGCGATCCGGGCCGGCCTGTCGGGCGGTCCAGCGGCGCTCCCGCCACCGGACGTCTTCCAGACCGGCGAGATCGCCGATCGCGGTCCCCTCGAGCGCGGGACCGCCCCGGCCCCCGAACCGCGGGCGCGGGACGCCCGGGAGCTGGACCGGCAGCGCGAATGGCGCGAGTCGGCCCGGCGGGCGATCCAGTCCCTGCGGGCGGATGAGGGCACCGCCCCGGTGCCGGACGACGACGAGGACCTCGAGCCGGATGCGCAGGACCTCGAGCTCGACGACGCTGCCGGCGCGGACGGCGATGCGGGCCCGGCCGCCGAGGCGTATCCGGGCATCCTGCCGACGCTCCACGTGCTGCCCTTCGGGATCAGCCGCAAGCGCCTTGAGCAGGCGGTCCGGGAGCTGCAGTTGCCGGTCCAGGTCGCCCGCACCGTCGACGAGGCCGACGTGGTCATCACCCTCCGCAGCCAGTACCGCCAGAAGCCGCCGGCCCTCCGCGAGGCGGAGGAGCGGACGCTTCCCATCTACGTCCTGAAGTCCAACACGGTGCTCCAGATGGAGGCCTGCCTGACCTCGCTGTACGCGCTGCAAGCCGATCCGCGGGAGGCCGCCATGCGCGAGACGGAGGAGGCCATCGGCCTGGTCATGCGCGATGCGAAGCCGATCGAGCTGTCGCCGCAGAACGCCTACATCCGGCGCCTGCAGCACCAGATGGCCGAACGCGCCAACCTCGTGTCGCGGTCGCGCGGTCGCGAACCGTTCCGCCGCGTCCGGCTCTACCCCGACCAGGTGCGCGCCTGGCGCTGAGCGGCGCCGGTCAGCCCGTGCGCGGCACCAGGGCGAGCCGGTCCAGGTAGATGTCCTCGCCGCCGAAGAGCCCGACCTCGGGCCGCCACGGGAAGTGGATGCCGATCCACAGCCGGACCGGCAGGCCGGTCGCCGGGAGCCCCGCCCAGTCGCCGACGTGCGTGCCGGTCATCGTCGCGATCTCGAACACGCCCTGGGGGCCGATGACGATGTCAGCCAGCTCGAAGTGGACGTCCGGGAAGGCGGCCAGGAACCCCGTGTAGAAGGCCCGAGCGCCGTCGTGGCCGACCCACCGCTGGCCGGTCGGCACGATCTCGTAGAGGCAATCGGGCGCCAGCGTGGCGATCAGGCCGTCCACGTCGCGGCGGTCCTCGGCGATCGAGTGGCGCACCCACAGCCGCTTGATCCGGCCGTAGGTGGCCGTGTCGAGCGGCCAGTCAAGGCGTTGCCGGATCGGTGGACGGGTCACGGCGGACCATGATGCCAGCGCGGCCGGGGGCGCGCGGTATCCTTCGGCTGTGGAGGCGAGATCGGCGCGCCGGGGCGGCCGGCGGGGGCGTGAGGCGCCCGGTCCGGAGGGGCCGCGTCGCGGTGCCTTCATCACCATCGAGGGTCCGGACGGGGCCGGCAAGAGCAGCCAGGCCGATCGCCTGACGGCCCGCCTGCGAGCCGCGGGGCATGTCGTGACCCAGGTGCGGGAGCCCGGCGGCACGCCGCTGGCCGAGGCGGTGCGGGTGATCGTCAATGGGCCGGCCGACCACGACCCGTGGAGCTCGGCACTCCTCTTCAACGCGGCCCGCGCGCAGCTCGTGCGGCGGGTCATCGGCCCCGCGCTTGCCCGCGGCGAGCTGGTCGTGGGCGATCGCCACGCCGATTCGACGCTGGCCTACCAGGGCTACGGTTCGGGCCTGGACCTGGATGAGCTGCGGCGCCTGGATGCCTTCGCCACCGGCGACGTGGCACCCGACCTGACCATCCTGCTCGACCTGCCCGTGGAGGTCGGCCTCGTGCGTCGGGCCCAGGGTGCGGCGAGCGGACACACTCGATGGGAGGATCCGGCCCACCACGACCGAGCGTTCCACGAACGCGTCCGCCGCGGGTACCTGGCCCTGGCCCGGGCCGAGCCCCGACGGTGGCGCGTGGTGGACGGGGATCGCGCGCCGGGCATCGTCGCCGCCGAGGTCGGCGACCTGGTGGACGCCTGGCTCGCCGGGCCCGACGGGGAGGCGAAGATTGAACCGGCGAGCACCGGGGTGCGCATCAGGTGATGAGCGGCCCGCATGCCGCCGGGGCCGCGCCGGCCCTGGGACTCGCGTCCGCCTCGGACGAGGAGCTCATGCGACGCGTGGCCGAGGCCGACGCAGGCGCCCTTGACCTGCTGTACGAGCGCAACCGAGCTATGGCCTACGCCCTTGCCGTCCGTATCACCGGCGACACCGCGCTGGCCGAGGACGTCCTCCAGGAGGCCTTCCTCGGCATCTGGCGCAATGCCTCGCGCTACGCAGCGGCACGGGCCAGCGCCCGGACCTGGATCCTCTCGATCGTCCATCACCGTGCCGTCGACGCGGTGCGACGGCGGCGCCCCGTGAGCGAGCTGCCCGATCAGGACGCACCGCCGCCGGCGAACCTGGTGGTGCCCGATCCATGGGAGGCGGTGGCCGGCCGTCTCGATCGGGCGGCCATCGTGGCGGCCCTGGCGGCCCTGCCCGACGTGCAGCGCGAGGCCATCGAGCTGGCCTACTTCGCGGGCCTGACCCAGCCCGAGATCGCCGCTCGGACCGCCGCGCCCCTCGGGACGGTCAAGAGTCGTGTCCGCCTGGGACTGCTGGCCCTGCGGCGGAGCCTGGCCGACGCGGCAACGGTCGAACCTGCAGCGGGGCCGGGGGCGGGGCCGGTGGGCCAACCATGACCGAGCCGCGAGCCCTCAGCTGCGACGCCGTGCGCGACCTGGCCTCGCTGTACGTCCTCGACGCGCTCGAGCCGGCCGAGGCGGCGAGCGTGCGCGACCATCTCGCGACCTGCCCCGACGGGCACGCGGAGATGGCCGAGCTGGGCGGGGTCGTGCCCTACCTGGCCGAGTCGCTGGAGCCGCTCGAACCGCCCGCCGCCGTGGGAGAGCGCATCGCCGCGGCGGTCCGCGCCGACCTGCGGGCTCGCGCCCGTGACGAGACGGCCGCCGCCCGGCTCGTCGAAGGCTATGGGACGGCGGCGACGACCGGGCTGGCGGCGCCGGCCGACACCGCCGTGGCCGAGGCCGCGCCAGCGCCGGCAAGGCCGCCCGCGACGCCCCTCGACCTGGCCGCCGCCCGGGCAGCCCGGGCGGACCGCCGCCCGCGGCCCGTTTGGCGCTGGCTGCTGGAGGCGGCCGCCGTCGTGGCCCTGGTCGGGGTGGTGAGCTGGGACGTCGTCCTGCAGGGCCAGCTCGACGCTGCGCGCCATCAGGCGGCCCTCCTGGGCAGTGCCCTCGCCACGGCGGCTCAGGCGGGCAGCGTGACGGCCACGCTCCAGGGCAGCGGCCCGGCGGCCGGTGTGTCCGGGTTCGTGGTGGCGGGGACCGGCGGCACCGATTACATGGTCGTCAGCGGCCTGCCCGACCCGGGTGCGGGTCGCACCTACCAGGCGTGGTACCTCAAGGGCCAGACGGCCGTGTCGGCCGGCACGTTCACGCTGGGTCCCGACGGGGTCACGGTGGTGGGCATGAGCGCCACGACGGGGACCGTGTCCGCCGTGGCCCTGACCATCGAGCCGGCCGGGGGGTCCGACCAGCCGACGAGCCAGCCGATCGTCCTGGCGAACCTGACCGGCTGACCCGCCGCTACGGCCTGCTGGAGGTGGCGGCCTCCACGATCGAGCCGCGGCCCTCGGCCTTGGCCGACGCAAGGGCGTCGGTCGCCGCGCCCAGCAGTTCGGTGCCGGTCGCCCCGTCGTCGGGGAAGCGGGCCACGCCGACGCTCAGGCTGACGGGCGGGACGTGGTCGGCGAGGGCTCGCGCCGCGCCGGTCAGGACCCGCCGCGCGACCATCACGCCCGCCGTGCCGGGGGCCAGCAGGGCGAACTCGTCACCGCCCATGCGCGCGACGGTGTCCACCAGGCGCACCGACTCGGCGAGAGCGGAGGCGACCAGCCGCAGGACGTCGTCGGCCACGTCCGCTCCACGCTCGCGATCGATCGCCGCCAGCCCATCGATGTCGAAGATGGCCAGGCTGACGGGCGTGCCCTGGCGGCCGGCCCGCACCAGCTCGAGCTCGAGCATCCGCTCGAACGTGCGCCGGTTGGCCAGCCCGGTCAGGGCATCCGTGCTGGCCAGGCGTTCGAACCAGTCGGAGCGCTCCACCAGCGCCTGCTCGAGGCGCGCCTGGCGGATCACGGCCGCGGCCAGGTCGCCGACCGCGGTGAGGGCCGCAAGCGGCTGGGCGGTATCGGCCGGTGCGGCGCCGAAGCCGGCGGTGAGGAGGCCCTCCACCTGCTGGGTCCCGTCCGGCGCCTCGGTCACGAGGGGCACGTGAGCCAGGCCCCCGATCGTCGGTCCGCCCGGCGGCAGGTCTGCCGTCATGGCCGCCGTCACGGCGACCAGGGCCGCCCGCCGGGCACGCACCGCCTGCCCGACCGCATCGTCGTCCCCGCCGTCACCGACGGCCAGGGGCTGGAGCGTCGTCAGGGCGCCGTCGCCGAGGCCCCACGCGCCGGCGGCCAGCAGCAGGGCGGCATCCCCGTCGAGCAGGTAGATGACGCTGGTCGCTGCGCCGGCTGCCTGCGCCGCCTGCTCGGCCAGCCCGTCGAGGCGTGCACCGAGTTCGCCCCCGCGCGCCACGAGGCGGCCGCACTCGGCCAGCACGGCGAGGAGGTCACGGGGGGCTGCGGGCACGTCGGGATAGTACCGCGCCGCGAAGCCCGGCTCGGGGTCGACGGCCACGGCCCCCGGCCTATACTCGGCCGGTGAAGCTGGTCATGGCCATCGTCCACGGCGACGATGCCGACGTGCTGGTGGAGGCGCTCCTGCGCAAGGAGTTCCGGGCCACGAAGCTGGCCTCCTCGGGCGGCTTCCTGCGCCGCTCCAACGCGACGGTCATGCTCGGCGTGGAGGATGACCAGGTAGAGGCGGCCCTCCAGATCGTCAAGGACAACTGCACCTCGCGCACCGAGGTCGTGAACCCGATGCCGCCGATCATGGAGCCGGGCGAGTTCTACCTCCCGTATCCCGTCGAGGTCCAGGTCGGCGGGGCGACGGTGTTCGTCCTGCCGGTGGAGCGCTTCGAGCGCATCTGAAGGCCGGGTGCGCGGTCAGCCGCCGGCGGCGCGCCCTTCGGCGATCAATTGCGCGTAGCGGTCGGCATCCACGTTCCCGCCCGACAGGACCGCCACGACGCGGCCGGTCGGCGGGAGCTCCGCGGCGTGGAAGCACCAGGCCGCGAGGGTCGTCGCGCCGGAGGGCTCCACGACCAGCCGGGCCTCGTCGGCGGCCCGCACCATCGCCCGCCGGATCTCGTCCTCGCCGACGACCAGGACCCCGGTGAGGTACACACGCAGGTGGGCCAGGTTGCGCACGCCGATGGAGGCCGGGCGCATGCCGTCGGCGATGGTCCGGCCGACCAGGCTGGGCTCCCACCGCACCAGCCGGTCCTCCCGCAGCGAGTCGCGCGCGTCGGCAGCGAGCTCGGGCTCGACGCCCCAGACCTGCGCGTCGGGGCGGATCGAGCGCACGGCCGTCGCCACGCCGGAGGCGAGCCCCCCGCCGCCGATCGGCACCAGCACCGTCAGCGGGAGCGGGGCGGCGGGCTCCTGGCCGGCCCGTGGTTCGTCGAGATCGGCGACCTGCTCGACGATCTCCAGGCCGACCGTGCCCTGGCCGGCGATCACGGCGTCATCGTCGAACGGGTTGACCAGCGTGAGGCCGCGCTCCCGGGCTAGCTCGACCGCTCTCGCCGCACGCTCCTCGGATGATGGCCCGACGATGACGATCTCGGCGCCGTCCGCACGGACCCGGTCGACCTTGAGGTGCGGGGCGTCGGAGGGCATCACCACCACGGCGTGGACGCCCAGGAGGCGGGCCGCGCGGGCGACCCCCTGGCCGTGGTTGCCCGAGGAATGCGTCACGACGCCGGCGGCACGCGCCGCGGCGGGCAAGGTAGCGATGGCGTTGTAGGCGCCGCGCAGCTTGAAGGCGCCGATCGGCTGCAGCGTCTCCGGCTTCAGCCAGGCCCGCTCGCCATACGGCAGCAGCGGCGTGCGGATCGTGACCCCCTCCAACCGGTCCGCGGCGGCCATGATGTCGGCCAGGCCCACGAGCGGCGGAGGCTGACCGGCGTCGGGCGGCAGGGTCACGCCGGTATACTGCCCGAACCGCCGCCGGTACCGTGCGGCGCCACCCGGAGGAGCCGTCGACCGTGCCGCGCGAGGCGCCCACTGCCCCCGCTGAGCGGCCCGACGCGCCCGCGGCCCCCGCTGCCCGCCGGCCCTCCAAGGTCGACTCCATCCGGCCGACCTACGGCTTCGACGACGTGTCACTGGCGCCGGGCACCGACACGGTCGAACCGGCCGACGTGGACACCGGCGTCGAGCTGGCCGGCCTGCACCTGCGCATCCCCATCCTCGCCGCGGCCATGGACGCGGTCGTCGACGTGCGCCTGGCGGCTGAGCTGTCCCGTCTCGGCGGGCTGGCCGTCCTGAACCTCGAAGGCGTACAGGTCCGCTACGAGGAACCTGCGGCGATCCTCGAGCGCATCGCGACCGCGCCGGCCGGCGAGGTCCACGCCGTTCTGGCGGAGGCGTACCGCCAGCCGGTGCGGGACGAGCTGGTCGCCCGGCGGCTGGCCGAGTTCCGCACCTCGGGGGCGGCGGTCGCGGTCGCCGCCACGCCCGCCGCCGCGCGCCGCTTCGGCCCGTTCTGCGCCGAGCACGGGGCGGATCTCTTCCTCGTCCAGTCGCAGGTCTCCAGCGCCCGCCACCTCGCCCAGGGCTACGACCCGCTGGAGCTGGCCGACTTCACCCGCTTCATGCCCATCCCGGTCGCCGTGGGCAATACCACCAGCTTCGATGCGGCCTACCAGCTGATGCACCAGGGCATCGCCGCGATCTTCGTCGGCGTCGGTCCCGGTGCGGCCTGTACCACGCGCGACGTGCTGGGCATCGGCGTGCCCCAGGTGACCGCCGTGAGCGACGTCGCGGCCGCGCGCGACACGTACTTCGACGAGACGGGGCGCTACGTCCCGGTGGTCGCTGACGGCGGCATGCGCCGCGGTGGCGAGTTGGCCAAGGCCATCGCCGCGGGGGCCGACCTGCTGATGCTGGGATCGCCCCTGGCCCGGGCGGAGGAGGCCCCTGGCCGCGGCACGAACTGGGGCATGGCGGCGCCCTCACCGACGCTCCCGCGGGGCACGCGCATCTCGGTCGGCACGGTCGGCTCGCTGGAGCGGATCCTGCTCGGCCCGGCCCAGGTCACCGACGGCACCGAGAACCTCGTCGGGGCCCTCCGCCAGTCGATGGCCGCCCTCGGGGCGCGCACCATCCGGGAGATGCAGCAGGTCGAGATGGTGTACGCCCCCGCTGTCGCCGTGGAGGGCAAGTCCTGGCAGCGGGGCCGTTGAGCCGCCCACTCGCGGAGAGGCCCGGCGGGTAGACTGGACGTCGCGCCGGAGGACGTGAGTGGAGGGCTGATTGGCGGAGGTGGAGGCGACCCGACGTCGCGGCAAGACCGTTCACGGCGAACCGGCCAACGCCGGCCACCGCGTGCTGGCGCCGGACGACGCGGAGGTGGAGGCGTACCTGGAGACGGCCCTCCGCGCGCCCGCCCCTGATCGCACGCCCGCCGACCAGCCGCCGGCGGCCGAGAGTCACGAGCCGGACTCCGTGGTCGTGCTCGACTTCGGCGGCCAGACCGCGCAGCTCATCGCACGGCGCGT
>DASPUH010000084.1:0-23017 GCA_035622975.1 Candidatus Sulfotelmatobacter sp. | reverse complement strand
GCCGCGAAGAGTCGGGCGGCGACGCGACCCATCCCGCCGCCGGCGCCGGTGATGAGCGTGACCTTGTCCTGCAGCCGCACGTGGGTGCCTCCTCGTGGTTCGAGCGGGTCGGTTGCGTCAGTGAGCGGGGGCGGCGGCTTCCTCGCGCAGCCCGACCACATTGTGGACGGGCACGGGCCGGCTGAAACCCTTGAGCGACACCTCGCCGATCGATTCTCCGACGACGAGGTCCTCCACGGCGGCAAAGGCCCGCTGGCTGAGCAGGATCTGCCCGGCGGCGGCCTCCGAACTCAGCCGCGAGGCCATGATGACGACCATCCCGATGGCCCCGTAGTCGTAGCGGCCCTCGAAGCCGATGCGACCCAGGGTCGCGTGGCCCACGGCGATGCCTACCCCGAAGCCCAGGTCGTAGCCTCGCTTGTGCCAGCGCTGCTGCAGCGTCTGGAAGCGGTCCCGCATGGCCACGGCCATGCGCACCGCCTGCTCCTCGTGATCAGCCACCAGCTGCGGATCGTTGAAGAAGACCAGCAGGCCGTCGCCGGCGAAGTGCTCGAGCGTCCCGCCGTACTGCACCACCAGCTCGCCCATCGCCGCCTGGTACTCGCGCAGGACCCCGAACAACTCCTCGGGCTCGGCCGTCTCGGAGAAGGCGGTGAAGCCGCGCAGGTCGCAGAAGACGGCCGTGATGAGCCGCCGGTGGCCCTCCAGCAGCGCGTGGCCCTCCTGGCTCGACACCAGCGCGGCGACCTGCGGCGAGAGGAAGTGGGCCAGTTCGGCGCTCTGCCGCTCGATGGTCTCCAGCAACTCGGCCTGGCGCGCGCTGTACTGGCGCTCCATGTCGTGGAGGTGCTTGGTGGCCATCGAGGCGGTGAGGCGGGCTCGCAGGATGGCCACGTCGAACGGCCGGGGCAGGTAGTCGGTCGCGCCCATCTCGATACAGCGGACGACGCTGGCCAGGTCGTCCACCGCCGAGATGATGATGACCGGGACGTGCCGGAGGCGCGGGTCGGCCTTCATGCGGCTCAAGGTCTCGTAGCCGTCCAGCTCCGGCATCTCCAGGTCGAGCAGCACGGCATCGATCTCCCGGGCGCCGTCGCCCCCCAGCCGGGCCAGCGCCGCCCGGCCGTTCTCCGCCTCCTCCACCTCGTAGCCCTGTTCCTGCACGGCCCGCGCGAGCAGGCTGCGGTTGACCCGCGAGTCGTCGACGACCAGGACTCGCCCGGAAGCGTCGGCGCTCACGACGTGGCGCCTCGCACCCGCTCGCGCAGGGCGGCCGCGACCGGCTCGTAGGCAAGGGCGACCGCCTGGATGTGGGCCCCCAGCCATGGCGGCTCCGCCTCCAGAGCGTTCGTCTCCACCTCACGGCACATCGCCGCGAAGGCGATCGCGCCCATGCTGGCGCTGGTCGACTTCAGGGTGTGCGCGGCGCGGCGCAGCACCGTGCGGTCATCCGTGGCGAGGCCCGTGCGCATGGCCTGGACCAGGGCCGGGCTGTCGGCGAGGTAGGCCTCTACCAGCTCGGCCAGGAACGTCCGGTCACCGCCCACGGTTTCCAGCAGGTTGCCCAGGATCGCCTCGTCGAGCACGCCGTCAGGCACCGCCGCGGATCCTCGGCGACGTCGCAGCGAGGGCGCCGGCCAGTTCGGCAGGCCGGATCGGCTTGGAGAGGTAGTCGTCCATGCCTGCCGCGAGGCACAGTTCGCGATCGCCGGCCAGGGCGTTGGCCGTCATGGCCACGATGCGGACGCCGCTGGCCGCCTCCCCGGCGGCTCCCTTGCGGATCTGGCGGGTCGCCTCGAGGCCGTCCATGTCCGGCATCTGGACGTCCATCAGGACCAGGTCGTACGGATGACCGCGGAGCGCCTCGATCGCCTCCAGGCCGTTCGCCGCCACGTCAGCCTCGTAGCCGATCTGGGCCAGCAGGCGCAGGGCGAGCTTGCGGTTGACCGCGTTGTCCTCGGCCAGCAGGATCGTCAGCGGATGGCGCTCGCCGAGGCGCGGCCCGGCCTCGGCTCGCGGCGCCGCGGCCTCGTCACCGACCGGCTCGCGGCCCAGGAGGACGGTCACCAACGCGTCGTGGAGGGCCGATGGCTTGACGGGCTTGAGGAGGAAGGCCGCCACCCGACGGACGTCCCCGGGATGCTCCCGGTGGCCGATCGAGGAGAGGATGATGACCGGCAGGCCATGGCCGTGGGCCGAACGCTCGAGCGCGTCGGCGAAGCCGTACCCGTCCAGGTCGGGCATCGCCAGGTCGACGAGGGCGACGTCGAAGTGCTCGCCCGTCTCGATGAGGCGGAGCGCCGCCGCGGCGTCGGCGACGTCCTGGCCGGCCATGCCCCAGCGGCCGATCTGGGCCATCAGGATGCGCCGGTTCGTGGCGTTGTCATCGACGATCAGGACCCGCCGCCCGGTGAGGGCCGGCAACGGCCCGGCGGGCGTTGCGGCGACATCGGCGTCGGCCGCCACGGGCGCCCGGAAGGTCAGCCGGAAGAGGCTCCCCTGGCCCTCCACCCCCGCGCTCTCGGCGACGAGGGAGCCCCCCATGAGCTCGGCCAGGCGCCGGCTGATGGCCAGGCCCAGGCCGGTCCCGCCGTAGCGACGAGACGTCGAGATGTCGGCCTGGCTGAAGGATCGGAAGAGACGATCCATCCGGTCGGCGGGGATACCGATGCCCGTGTCCTGGACCTCGATGACGAGCTCCCAGCGCTCCTTCCGGCCACGCTCGACGAGGCGCTGCCCGCCGACCCGCAGGACGACCTCGCCGCTGTCGGTGAACTTCACGGCGTTGGAGAGGAGGTTGAGGATGACCTGCCGCAGGCGACCCGGATCCCCGTTGAGGGCCCGGGGCAGGTCCTCGTCGGGGGCATAGACCAGCTCGAGGCCCTTCCGTGCCGCGAGCGGGGCGATCGTGTCGAGGGCGCCCTCGATGCACGGCCCGAGCGCGAATGGCACGGCGTCGAGCTCGATCTTGCCGGCCTCGATCTTGGAGAAGTCCAGGATGTCGTTGATGATCGTCAGCAGCGCCTCGCCGGACGTCGCGATCGTGTCGGCGTAGTCGCGCTGCTCGGCCGCGAGCTGGGTCTCCAGGAGCAGGCCGCTCATGCCGATGATCGCATTCATCGGCGTCCGGATCTCGTGGCTCATGGCGGCCAGGAACGTGCTCTTGGCCTGGTTGGCCTGCTCCGCCGCCTCCTGGGCCAGGCGGGCCTCCTCGAACAGGCGGGCGTTCTCGATGGCGATCGCCGCCTCCTGGCTCAGGCTGACGAGGAACTCCAGGTCGGCTTCGGTGTAGCGCGGCGCGTCCTGGTTCCGCCAGACCGCCATCATTCCGGCGACCGCGCCACGGGCGAGGAGCGGGGCAGCCATCAGGCGGTCGTGTTCGTCCGCCGACGTGCCCTCGATGATGATGGTGCGCACGTCGCCGGCCGTGTCGTTGACCACCTCGGCCGCCCCGCGTCGGACGAGGTCGCCCAGGATGCCCTGGCCGGGCTCGATGGCCAGGGCCATGACCTCCTTGGCGATCCTGCCCAGGGCGACCAGGGCGGGATACGTGCGGCCCTCGGCGTCAGCCAGGAAGACCGCGCTCGTGTCCCCGCCCAGGAGCGTCTTGGCCCGCTCGGTGATCCGCTCCAGCACGGGGCGCAGCTCCAGCATCGCCGAGATCTCCGACCCCACGTCGACGAGGGCCGCCATCTCGCCCGCCCGCCGCTGGGAGTCGCGATACAGGCGGGCGTTCTGGATCGCCACGCCGACGTTCGCCGCGAGCGTCGAGAGCAGGCGCTCGTCGTCATCCCCGAATCGGCCGGGCTCGTCGATGCTCTGGACGCTGATGACACCGATGGCCCGCTCGCCGACGAGGATGGGGACGCCGAGATAGCTCCTCGACGGGGTGCCCACCCGCTCGAGGTCGACGTAGTCGCTCGTCCGGTTGAGGAGCAGCGGCTCACGGGAGGCAAGGATGCGGGACGTCAGGCCGGCGCCGATCGGCATCGGCTCGATGCGCTGGCGCTCGCCCCGCTCGCTGTAGTAGGGGAACTCGATCCGCTCGCCCGATTCGTCCAGCAGGGCGACGTAGACCATGTCGGCGTCGAACGTCCGGCCGAGCAGGTCGCCCAGCCGATCGACGAGGCGATCCAGGTCCAGCTGAGCAGCGAGGGCCTGGCTGACCTCGTTGATCGTGGCCAACTCGGATGCGCGATGGCGCGTCTGTTCGACCAGGCGGGCGTTCTCCAGTGATGCACTCAGGCTCCCGGCGATCGTCGTGATGACCCGCACGTCCGATTCGCTGAAGGCGTGCTCGTGGTCCAGGTTCTGGAGGGAGATGACACCCCCCGTCGTGCCGTCGATGTTCAGGGGCACCGACAGGATCGACTTGGCCGGCGCACCGGTGGCGAGGCGCGGCCCGCCAGCCTCACGAGCCTCGGCGACGCCCTCGTTGAGGAGGACCATGCGACCAGACTCGAGAACGCGTTTGGTGAACCCGCCCTGGGGCCTGGGTTCATCGGGGAAGTGCACCCCGCGCTCGACCATGTACGGGTAGTGGACGAAGCCAGTGACCCGATCGAGGACGCCGATGTAGAACGTCTCCGCGTCGAAGATCTGGCGCAGCTTCTCGCCCACCAGGTCGTACATCGCCTGCGGCTCCACCAGGCTGGCCAGGCCCTGCTGGACGTCGTTGATGATGGCCAGCTCGGCCGCCCGCTGGCGCGTCTGATCGACGAGCCGGACGTTCTCGAGGGCCACGCTGAGGCTGGCGGCGAGCGTCGTCAGGAGCTCGAGGTCGGAGTCGCTGAAAGCATCCTCATGGTCCAGGTTCTGGAGCGAGATGTAACCGCCCGGCTGGGCGCCCAGGGTCAGGGGCACGAACGCGACGGCTCTGGCCACCTCACCGGTGACGACCGAGCCCATCTCTCTGGAGAGCCGCTCAAGGTCGCGGTTGATCAAGATCGGCTGGCCCGTCTCCAGGATCCGCTTGCCGAATCCGGCGGGCGGTGCGGCGTCGATGACGAGGCGAACACCCCGCTCATTGACGTACGGCACGGCCAGGGTGCCGGCCGCCCGGTCGAACACCCCGATGGCGACGACCTGGGCGTCGAAGATCTCGCGCACCTTGTCGCCCACGAGGTCGTACATCGCCTGCATGTCGAGCTTCGCGGCCAGGCCCTGCTGGACCCCGTTGATGATGGCCAGCTCCGCCGCGCGCTGGTCCGTCTCACGCAGCAGGCGCTTCGTTTCGTCGAAGAGGCGCGCGTTCTCCAGCGATGCGCTGAGGCTTGCCGCGATCGTCGAGAGCAGCCGGATGTCGCTCTCGTCGAACGCGTACTCCCGGTCCAGGTTCTGCAGCGACACGACGCCGGCGACCTTGTCCTCCACCCGCAGGGGCACGAAGACCATCGAGCGCGATGGCTCCCCGACGATCGCCAGCGGATTGCCATACCGCTCGGCCGCCCCGTCCGCATCGTGGTCGATCAGCAGTGGCTGGCCGGTCTGGAAGACCTGTCGCCGGAAGCCCACGAGCGCGATGGGCTCGTCCGGGAAACGCACGCCGCGCTCGATGGTGTACGGGAAGTGCAGCTTTTCATCCGCCGGGTCGTACAGCCCCACGTCGACCACCTGCGCGTCGAACAGCTCGCGGATCTTCTCGCCCACCAGCTCCACCATGGCCTGCATCTCGAGCTGCTCGGCGAGGCCCTGCTGGACGCTGTTGATGATGGTCAGCTCGGATGCCCGCTGGCGCGTCTCGTCGACCAGACGGACGTTCTCGAGGGCGACGCTGAAGCTGGCCGCGATCGTCGAGAGCAGCTGCACGTCGGAGTCAGTGAAGGCTTCCTCGTGGTCCAGGTTCTGGAGTGAGATGACCCCGCCAGGCCGGCCGCCGACCTGCAGCGGCACGAAGAGGGCGGCCTTGGCCGGCTCGCCGCTCAGCGCACCGGCCTGGCCCAGCGCCTGCACGGCCGCCGTCGCATCCCGGTTGATGAGCAGCGGCTGGCCCGTCTCCAGCACGTGGCGTCGGGCGCCGATGACGGGGATGGTCTCGTTGGGGAAGCGCACCCCCCGCTCGATGGTGTACTCGAAGCGGATCAGCCCGGCCTCCCGGTCGAGCATCGCGATGTCCACCACCTGGGCGTCGAAGATGGCCTGGATCTTGTCCCCCACCAGCTCGAACATGGCGCCCATCTCGAGCTTGCTGGCGAGGCCTTCCTGGACCCCGTTGATGATGGCCAGCTCGGCCGCCCGCTGGTCGGTCTCGGCGAGGAGGCGCTTCGTCTCGGCGAACAGGCGGGCGTTCTCGAGGGCCACGCCCATGCTCGAGACGATCGTGGAGAGGATGCGCTCGTCGCTCTCCGAGAAGGCGCCCACTCGAGCCGACTCGAGCGATACCACGCCGATGGCGTCCTGTCCGGCCATGATCGGGACGCCGATCCACGACTCGGTGTAGGCGCCGGCCTGGATCGCCCCGGCCGCGTCGGCGTCCGCGCCGCTGGCGAAGCGGAGCGGCTGGCGGCTGGCGATCACCCGGGAATTGAGGCCCTCGCCATACGGCACGTCCTCGCTGTCGAGGATCCGCTCTCCCTCGTCGACCATGTAGGGGAACGTGACCACCCCACGGAGTCCGTCCAGGAAGGCGAGGCTGATGGTCGACGCGTCGAAGAGGTGGCGGATGCGCTCGCCGACCAGCTCGACGATGGCGTCGAAGTCAAGCTGGCGGGCCAGGGCGATGCCGATCTCGTTGACGATGGCCAGCTCGGCCGCCCGTTGGTCCGTCTCCGCCAGGAGGCGCTTGGTCTCGCCGAACAGGCGGGCGTTCTCGAGGGCCACGCCCATGCTCGAGACGATCGTGGTCAGGATCCGTTCGTCGCGCTCGTCGAACGCCTCCGGCCGCATCGACTCGAGGGACACGACGCCGATGACGTCGTCTCCGGCGATGATCGGGACGCCCAGCCACGACTCGGTGGCGGCCCCCGTGACGATCGCCCCAGCGGCGTCCGACTCCTCACCGTGGCGGAAGAGCAGGGGCTGCCTGGTCTCGATGATCCGCGAATTCAGGCCCTCGCCCAGCGGACGCGCCGGGCGGTCGAGCATCCGCACGCCTTCGTCGATCGTGTACGGGAAGCTGATCGTCCGTGTCGCCCTGTCATACGTCGCCAGGGCGATCGTCGTCGCGTCGAAGAGGCTTCGGATCCGTTCGCCGACCAGCTCGATGATGGCCTGGAAGTCGAGCTGCTTCGCCAGCGCCTGCCCGATCTCGTTGACCAGGGCCAATTCGGCGGCGCGCTGGTTCGTTTCGGCCAGGAGCCGTTTCGTCTCGCCGAAGAGGCGGGCGTTCTGGAGCGCCACGCCCATGCTCGCGGCGACGGTCGAGACGAGCCGTTCGTCCGACTCGCTGAACGCGTTCGCCCGGGGGTGACCCATGATGATCGCGCCCAGGACCTCGGATCCGGACGGGATGGGCACGCCCAGCCACGACTCAGTGGCGGTCATGCCCGAGCTGAACGCCCGCAGGGTCGTGGCGTCCTGCTCGGCCAGCGTGCCCAGGCGGAGCGCCTGGCGGCGCTGGATGACGATCGACGTCAGGCCCGTCCCGAGGGTCATGGGCCGCGGGCGGATCCGGCGGCCGCTATCGATGAAGTAGGGGAACGCGATCGTCTTCGCGACGGGGTCGAAGATGCCCACCGCGAGGTCGCGGGCCTGGGTCCGGAAGATCGCCCGGAGGCGCTTGCCGACCAGGTCGACGATCGCGTCGAAGTCGAGCTGCTTGGCCAGCGCCTGCCCGATCTCGTTGATGAGCGCCAGCTCGCCGGCTCGCTGCTCGGTCTCGGCGAGGAGGCGCGTCGTCTCGCCGAACAGGCGGGCGTTCTCGAGGGCCACTCCCATGCTCGTGCCGAGCGTCGTGAGGAGTCGCGCGTCAGCCTCGCTGAACGCGTGCTGGTGGACGCTCTCGAGGATGATCGCCGCGGTGACGCGCTCGCCGGCCAGGATCGGCACACCGAGCCACGACTCGCTCTGGGCCCCGCTGATGTGGATGGCCCCCATCCCCATGAGCTCGGCATTGGTGCTGGCCAGGATCGGCTGGCGCCCGCGGACGACCTGGCCGGTCAGGCCCAGCCCTAGCTCGAAGGGCGGGCTGTGGAGGCGCTCGCCTTCTTCGACCTCGTAGGCCCAGGTGGCCCGGCCGGCCGCCTCGTCGATCAGGGCGATCGACAGTGACCGCGTGTCGAAGAGGGTCCTGAGGCGGTCGCCGATCAGATCGATGATCGTCTGGAAGTCGAGTTGCCTGGCCAGCGCCGTGCCGATCTCGTTGATGAGGGCGAGTTCGGCCGCCCGCTGCTCGGTCTCGCCGAGGAGGCGTTTCGTCTCGCCGAAGAGGCGGGCATTCTCCAGGGCCACGCCCATCCCTGCGGCGACGGTCGAGACGAGCCGCTGGTCGGCTTCGTCGAATGCGTCGGGATCCTGGTTGCCAAGGACGACCACCCCGATGACTCGTTGGCCGGACTGGATCGGGACCCCGAGCCACGATTCGCTGGCGGTCCCACCCGCCGTCGTGATGGAACCAAGGGCGTGCTGGTCCTTAAGCCGTCCCAGCCGCAGGGCCCGGCCGGTCTTGATGACGATGGAGGTGAGACCCTCACCGAGGGGGATCGACTCGCTGTGGATGCGCCGGCCCGAGTCGATCTCGTAGGGGAAGGTGATCAAGCCGGACGTCGGGTCGTAGAGGGCGACGTAGAGGTCGTCGGCGTTATCCCGGAAGATGCGACGTAGGCGATCACCAACGAGCTCGATGATCGCGTCGAAGTCCAGCTGCCGGGCCAGCGCCGTGCCGATCTCGTTGATCAGCCCCAGCTCGGTGGCCCGACCTTCACTCTCGCCGAGGAGGCGCTTCGTCTCGTCGACCAGGAAGGCGTTCTCCACGGCTCCGCCGATCGTCGTGCCCAGCGTGGAGAGCAGCGAGACGTCGGCCTCGTCGAAGGCGTGCTTGCGCACCGCCTCGGCGATGATCACGCCCCGCACGCGGTCGCCGGCCACCATGGGCACGCCCATCCAGGACTCCGTCAGCGTTGGCCCGACCTGCAGCGCGCCGCGCGAATCGGCCTCAGCGGTCGAGCCCATCACGAGCGGGGCGCGGCTGCGGATGACCTCGGAGGTCAGGCCGGGGCCCAGGGTGAACGGTTCCGTCCGCACTCCGCCGACCACGCCCTCGACCATCTCGAACGGCCAGGTGACCAGCCCGGACGCCTCGTCGTACAGGGCGACCGCCACGGACCGGACGTCGAGGAGCTCGCCGACACGCTGGCCGACACGCGCGATGATCGCGTCGAGGTGCTCCCCGGCCGCCACCGCCGAGCCGATCTCGATGACCAGATCCAGCTGCGCCCGCAGCCCGACGTGCCGGCGCGCTGACGCGGCGGCCTCCGCCGACCGGGCGGGGCTGCGAGGCCGGGCTGGCGCTACCATCGACGGGAAGACTAGGCGATGGCGATCAGGCGCGTTCGAGGTAGCGCTGGCGCTCCCAGGCGCCGACCACCGCGTCGTACGCCGCCTGCTCCACGCGCGCGGCGTTGAGGTAGTGGTCGACCACGTCCTGGCCGAAGATCTCGACGGCCGCGCTTGACCGCTCGAGCGCCTGGATCGACTCGTACAGGGCGTGGGGCATGCGGTCGCACCCGGTCGCCAGGTAGCCGTTGCCCTTGTACTCGGGCGGTGCGTCGATGTGGTGGTCGATGCCGTACAGCCCGGCCCCCACGAACGCAGCGTAGGTCAGGTAGGCGTTCATGTCGCCGCCGGGGAAGCGGCACTCCACGTGCAGGGCCGGACCGTGGCCGACGACGCGGAAGCCGGTGGTGCGGTTGTCGCGGCCCCACACCACGTTGACCGGCGCCCATGAAGCCACGGCGAACCGCTTGTACGAGTTGATGTTGGGGGCGAAGAACGGCGCCAGCTCGCGGGACAGCTGCATCATGCCGCCCATGAACCACTTCATGGTCTGGGACATGCCGTATGGCTCGCCCCCGGGCTCGGCCATCAGGGAATGCTCCCCGGTGGCGTCCCAGACGCTCATGTGGAGATGCCCGGACGAGCCGGTCCAGGACGCGTCGGGCTTGGCCATGAAGGTCAGGCCCAGGCCGTTGAGGTAGGCGATCTCCTTGGCCCCGTGCTTGAAGATCACGCTCCGGTCGGCCGACTCCAGGACGTCGTCGTAGCGGATGTTGACCTCGTGCTGCCCCGGCGCGGCCTCACCCTTGCTGAACTCGATGGGGATGCGGGCCTCGGTCATCTGGTTGCGCAGCAAACGGTGGATCGGTTCGCCCTTGGTCGCCTGGAGCAGGACGTAGTCCTCGTTGTAGTAGCCGAACCGCTCAGGCAGGGCGCCACCCTTGGCGTTGACCTGGTCGTAGCTGTCGCGCAGGAGGTAGTACTCGAACTCCGAGCCCGCCTTGATGGCGAAGCCGTGCTCGGCCGCGCGGGCCACCTGCCGCTTCAGGATCGTGCGCGGCGAGACGGGGATCTCCCGTTGCGTCTCGTCGTCGATGGTGTCGCTCAGGACCAGCGCCGTCTTCTCCAGCCAGGGCAGCACGCGGAGCGTGTCCCACACCGGCCGCGCGACCCAGTCGCCATAGCCGGTCTCCCAGTTCATGAGGGCGAAGCCCTCGGGCGTGTTCATCTCCATGTCGGTGCCCAGGAGATACGTGCAGAAGTGGGCTCCGTGGTCGATGACACCCTCCAGGAAAGCCTGGGCCTGGACGCGCTTGCCCATCAGGCGGCCCTGCATGTCGGTCAAAGCGACGATCAGGGTGTCGATCTGGCCGGCCTTGATCATCCCTTCCAGCTCGGCCAGCCGGGGGTGGTGCGGCGCCTGGTGCTCGCTCATGCGGACCTCGTCTTCCCGTGGAGATGGGGCAGGGACCGGGGGGCTCCGGTCCCTGCGATCGCCTAGCTCGACACCCGGGCTCGCGCCTCAGGCAGCGGACGGCCCGAGCGTCTCGGCCGCCGTCTCGAACTCGCGTTCGAGCTCGGTCAGGTCCGCCTCCTGGCCCATGATCTTGGGTCCCTTGAAGCGGGACCTGGCGTAGCCGTAGTAATAGACCAGCAGCAGGACGACCGTGCCCAGCATGAACGGCCACGAGATGTTGCCGGACGTGGGGAACGAGAAGAGGACCATCAGCACGATGACCCACAGGAGGGCCAACCAGGCCACCGGCTTCGAGTAACGGCCGAGGCTCCAGACACGCTCCTTGAGCCAGTCGCTGGTCGTCGCGCCCAGGTACACGCAGATGCCGTACGCGGCATACAGGAAGATCGTCGAGATCGCGGTGACGATGACGATGGCGGTGCCGCCACCGGCGATGCCGGCAGCCACGGTGAAGAGCCATGACACCACGGCGATCGCGATGAGCGCGTTGACCGGCGTCCGGTAGCGATGTGACACGACCTTCAGCCAGCGCGAGCCGGGGATGCCGTCGTCGCGGCTGAAGGCATAGAGCATGCGGCCGGCGGCGGCCACTGACGCCAGGCCGCACCAGAACATGGCCATGGCGATGCCCGCCGCGAGCCAGTCCCCGAGCCCCACGTTGAGCAGGACGACGCTGTTGAGGTTGTACTCGAGGATGGAGAGCACGGCGATGCCGCCGCCGAAGTAGTACTGGCTGGCGTGCGACAGGTCCGTCGGCAGGGTCGCCGGGAAGAGCTGGCTCAGGTCGGGCAGGTGGGTCGTGAGGGCGACCAGGAACAGGTAGCCCGCCACGGCTGACACAGCCACCGACAGGAAGACCCCCCAGGCGCTCGACCGGCGCGCCCCGATGGTCTCCTCCGCCACGTGCGCCGAGGCGTCGTAGCCGGTGTACGTCCAGTTCGCCTGCAGCAGCGAGAAGAAGAAGGCCAGGATCAGCGGGTACGAGACGGCCGGGCCGTACTGCAGGTTGACGATGCCGAGGTTGTTGTTCCAGCTGCCGCCCTGGTCGAGCGGCTGGATGGCGAAGAGGGTCAGGTGGGACTGGTCGGGCTGGCCGATGGTGAACACGAGCACGACCACGGCCACGACGATGACGATGTGCCACCACACGCTGACCTGATTGAGCAGCGCGACGAGGCGGATGCCGGCGATGTTCATGGCCAGCTGGATGAGCAGGATCACGCCCATCGTCACGAGCTGGCCATTGAGGATCCCGCCCAGGAAGACGCTCGTGTTGCTGTAGTCCACGCCGACGGCGGCCAGGATGGGCGTGATGATCGTGGCGTTCAGGAAGGCGGCGGCGGCGAAGTCGATGCCGGCCACGATGGCGAACTGGCCGATGAGGTTGAACCAGGCCGTCCACCAACCCCACGCCTTGTTCTTCATCTTGCTGGCCCAGTAGTAGAGCCCGCCCGCCGTCGGATAGGCGGACGCGATCTCGGCCATGCTCGCCGCGATGAGCAGGACGAAGACGGTCACGAGCGGCCAGCCGATCATGACCGCGGCGGTCCCGGCCCAGGCCAGGCCGTAGTCGTACAGGATCACCGCACCGGTGAGGATGGAGATGATGCTGAAGCTGATGGCGAAGTTGCTGAAGCCGCCCATCGAGCGGAACAGTTCCTGCGCGTAGCCCAGCCGGTGCAGGTCGTGGATGTCCTGCTGGATGGTGTCGTCGCGCGACCGCGCCTGGGTCATGGGGTCGTCCTCCTCGTCCGCCTCGCCCCCTGGGTGCCTGCACGCAGCGGGCACCGTGCGCGGATGATAGTGGCGGGCCGGAGCGGCGGGAAGGCCCTTGTGCGTCAGTAGATGGAGCGCACGTCCGATGACACGTGGAGCACGAACACGTCGTCGCTGATGGGCCCATCCAGTTCCAGGCTGGTGACCTCGGCGTGGCGCGTCAGCTGGTCGCCCACATGCTCGGCCAGCAGCAGGAGGAGCCCGCTTAGGCGGTCCACGGCCAGCTCCAGCCAGCGGTCGGGTCGATCGGTCAGGACCTCCGTCGAACGCGGGTGATCGGCCCGCAGCAGGTAGACCTCGCGACCGGCCAGGCGGGCCGTGCCGCGCAAGGTCAGGTCGGCCGTGGCCAGGACGTTGCGGCAGAAGCCGTGGGGATGGATGAAGGAATCGACCATCGTGTCCGCGGGCAGCTGGGTGAGCGGGCGGTAGGCGCGCCCGAAGGCCGGCAGACGCGGATCCTCGATGCCGACGGCGCGCGGCCGCGCGGGCCGGGCGGTCGTCGTGTGGCTGCGGCCGTCGTAGGTGCGCACGGTCGAACCGTCGCTGATCCACACCAGGCCGCTCCCCGCGGGCGCGTCCGCGTCGCCGTAGGCCACCACCTTCGCGCGGCCCGGGTGGTGCAGCCAGACGTCGCTCGTCGTGACGGTCTCGCCGGCCGCCGACTGGACCCGCTCGACCAGTCGCAGGCGCAGCGTCTCGAAGCGCCGCTCCGCGTCGCGCATGAAGGCGAACAACGCCCCCAGCGAAGGGGCGTCGGGGGCCGGCGGCAGGACCAGGGCCGGGGCGACCGAGACCTCGTGGGCGCGGGGGGCCAGGGCGCTCGAGGGGGCGCCGGGGGGATGGGCCATCCGCCGGATTGTAGGGGAAACGGAAGAGGCCCCCGGCGACGCCGGGGGCCTCCTGTGCGGCTCTGGCAGGTGGCTACGGCTCCGGGACGTCCGGGGCGATGAAGGGGCTGATGGCGTTGACGACGGTATCGGAGATGACACCGATACTGCCGAGCACGTACAGGTCATCCGGGGCCAGGGCGGCCAGCTCGGTGCTGGTCGCGGCTGGCACCGTGTCGGTCTGGAGGAGCAGGATCGGGCCGCCGGTGAAGCCCGCCGCGGCGCTGCCGGCCATGGCATCGGGGAAGCTCGTGCCGAGAGCCACATAGGCTGTCGGCGTCCCCGACCCGAAGCTGGCTGCCAGGGCCGCTGCGGTCGCGTACCGGTCGGCACCGGCCACCCGGCTCACCTTGTCATCGGCAAGGCCCGCGGCGGCCTGGATCTGCGAGGCCATCCCGGCCGAGATGCTCGACGGGCCACCGACGATCACGATCGTCGCCGGGGCCAGGGTGGCGAGGGCATCCTTCACGGAGGTGGGCAGCGCCCCGGTCGCGGGGGCCAGGAGCAGCGCGCCGCCGAAGTGGCTGGCCGCCGGCCCGGCGGCAAGGGCATCCGGGAAGTTGGCCCCGGACGCGACGTAGACGACCGGCAACGGCGCGTCGTCAAGGACGGTCGGGCCGAAGATCGTGGTGGCGACTTTGGCCGCGGTCGCATAGCGGTCGGCCCCGGCCAGCCGCTGCACGGGCGCGATCAGCCCTAGGGCGGTGGCCGTCGCCGCGGAGACGGAGCTCGTCCCACCGACCACGTAGATCTTGGCCGGATGGAGCCGCGTCAGTTCTGCGGTGACCGACGCCGGGATCGGCCCGGACGGCGGGACGAGCAGGACAGGCCCGCCCATCGCCGCCGCAGCGGGACCCGCCCCCAGGCCGTCGGGGAAGTTGAGGCCGGACACGACGAATGCCGCGTCCACGCCGGGCTTGAAGGTGGCGGCGCTGATGGCCGCCGCCGTGTCGTAACGGGTGGCTCCGAAGAGCCGCGTGGCGACCTTGCCGATGGGGATGAGGTCAGCTTGAGGAGCGCCGTTCGCGTCGTCGAGGGTCACCACCATCCAGCCCAGGGCGGGTGTCTGCTTGATGAGGTTGTTGTCCACGAACAGGGGCAGATGGGTCGATGCGCCGGCGGGGATCGGCAGGAGCGGGTCACCCGTCGAGATCGCAGGCGAGTAGGCATCGAAAGCGGCCAAGGTGAAAGCGTCGTCCTCGATCCCGGTGGTCGGGTCGATCGCATCCGCCGCGTACGCCAGCCGGCCATGGCCCTGCGAGAGTCCCAGGCCGCTGGCCAGGACGGCGAACTCGACGGTCGAGCCGTTCATGGGGGCGTCGGCGAGGTAGAACGGCGTGGCGACCGGCGTGAAGTCAGGGTAGGTGAAGAGGAACGCGGCCAGGACGCCGTTGTCGAAGCCCGTGGTGACAGAGCCCTCGTCCGCGCCCACCAGGTCGAAGTCCGGCACGCCGTCGCCGTTGGTGTCGATATAGATGTCGTATTCGTTCTGCGCCGCGTTCGACACCCGTCCCCACGTGTTGACGGCGAAGACCAGCAGCCGGTCGCTGTCGCTGCTGCCGCCGGCTTCGCCCGGCAAGGTCTCCACGCCCACGGCCCTCAGGTCGACGGCCGAATCGAGCGCATCGACCGGATCGGAGATGCCCCAGGCATAGACCTCGGGGAGACCATCGTGGACGCCGTCATTGGTCAGAGCCGTCGACGCGGCGGACACCTCTCCGTCGGCACTGTATGCCGACCTGGCCGAAGCTGTGACGTCGGAGAGGCCTCTCGGGACGAGCGTGAAGGGGACGTGGATCGTCCCCACCCCCGGGCCACCGTCCTCAGGCTCAAGCACGACGTTGCCACCCAGGCTCGTCACCCCACCAGGCCCGGCGCTCGAGGGATCCAGCTGGTCCGTCGTCGGAAGCGCGGCCACGGCATCGGGGCTGAGCGTCAGGGTGAGCTCCACGTCTGCCGTGCCCCCGGCGGGGACGAGGACGCTCGTGGCGTCGACGCCGCCCACCGAGATCGCCGCGGTCGCCCCCAGGTCGGACCCGGCGAACGAGGTCGAAAGATCGTAGGTCTCATCAGCGGCGGTTTGATTCGTCAGGGTGAACGTCTTGGTGCCGGACCAGCCGCCGCTGGCCGGCTGATAGCCGAAGGCGAGCGCCTCACTGTGATCGGCCGTCGTGGCAAGCACTTGCGACGCGGCAGCCGCGGCGGCGTCCGCGGCCCCGGCCCCCGCCGTGCGGGGGTCGTAATCGGCAACCTTGGTGGTGTCATTGGCCGTGTTCATCAGCGCGGCCTTCACGTAGTCGGTGCGGGTCGCAGCGTTCGTCCACCCAGGGTGTGCCTGCAGGACGAGTGCGGCCGCGCCGGCGACGTTCGGTGCCGCCATGGAGGTCCCGGATAGCTCCTCGCTGCCCGTGCCGGTGGCGACGCCGGCCGATACGACGCTCACGCCCGGGGCCGAGATATCCGGCTTGAAGCCGCTGTCGCCACTCCGAGGCCCGGCGCTGGAGAAGCCGATCACATGGGCCCATGTCGGATTGGCGATCGTGGTGGCGGTGATCGTCACGGTATTGCCGACCGCTGCCTGCAAGGTCGCCGCATCCGCGTTCTCGACGCCGATGAAGGGGATCGTGACCCCGGCGATGTGGCCCTCGAACGGGGGCAGCCCGGCATCGGCCGCGTCATTGACGAGGATGACCGCGGCGGCGTCGACGGCTTGACCGTCCTGTGCACGCACGATACGGGGGCAGGTCCCCCGTTCGGTGACCACGATGTCACCGGCGGCGACCCCTCCGTAGTCGGAGAGGTCACAGCCCAGGCCGATGCCGCCGTGGCCATCGCTGAGGACGTCGAGCCGACCCGTGATCGGCGCTCCCAGGCTCGCGTCGTTGTTCAGCGCCCCATCCACGGTGTGCGTACCGTCCGTGATGTCGGCGCCTGGGAACGTGGCCGTCGTCCCGTCGAGGGCCGCCACGGAGATGGTGCGGGTGGCGCTTGCCGGAGTGCCTGTGAGGTAGGCGCTCTGACCCGCGTTGCCCGAGGAGGCGACGACGACGATGCCCGCTGCCGCTGCGTTCTCCGAAGCGACGACATCCGGATCATCGGCGGCATCGGTCCCGTAGTCGGAGCCGAGCGACATGCTGATGACGTTGACCCCATCGGCCACGGCCTGGTTGAGGGCCAGGGTCACCAGGTCGGTCGGGCCCGCGCAGCCGAACACGCGGTACTCGCGCAGCGTCGCCTCCGGGGCGACCCCCGGGCCGACGAGGAAGGTGTCATCCGTCTCGGTCGTCGCATCGTACGGGCCGGTGAAGGTGCTGCCATCGGACAGGACTCCCTGACCGAGAGCGGTGCCGGCCGTGTGCGTCCCATGACCGACGTTCGCCGCGCCCGGACCGCAGTCCAGCGGGTTGGGATCGGGGGTCGGGTCGGGCTGGAAGCCAGGCTCCGAGGGATCGGGCTGGTAGCTGTCGCCGGCGAAGTCGTACCCGCCCACGACCTTACTGTTGGGGTAGGCCTGGGAGAGGTCTGCGTTCAGCGCGGGGACGACGGTGTCGTGCGCCTCGCCGTACGTGTAGTCGGCCACGTTGCCGGTGCCGCCGAAATCGGCGTGGTAGAAGTCCACGCCCGTGTCGATGATGCCGATGGTCTCACCGGCTCCCGTGATGCCGGCATCCCAGGCGATCGGAGCGTTGACGTAGGGGACAGCGTGGACGTTGTCACGCTGATATGTCGTCACCGCATGGACCTTGAGCACACCGGGCAGGGCGGCCAGCTTTGCCACCTGGCTGGCCTTGACGTACACCTGGATGCCGTCATAGGCATCCTGCATGGTCCCGATGACACGACCGCCAAGAGCGGCGATCCGGGAGAGGAGAGCCGTCTGCGGTGCTCGCAATGCGGTGCGGATGCTGCCCTTCTGCGCTGTCGTCAGCCTGGCGCTCGCCGACCGCAAAGCGACGGGGGCGCCCGCCATCTCGAGGATGACCATCTCGGACCGCGATGCGTCCCGGGAGGCGATGAGGAGCTGGCTGTCGATCTTGCCGCCCTCGGGGAGCGTCCCACGAACGAAGTGGCGGGCGGCCGTCGGGCTCGACGAGTCAGCGGGGCTCCCGGCCGCGACTCCGACCGGCAACAGCGAGGTGAGCAGGAAGAAGCAGACGGCCACGACGGCCAGCGTTCGTCGACGCATCCTTGCGGATCCCTCTCTCAGGCGATGCCTGGAATCCCACGACACGACCGGACGGCACGCCTGGCGGTGTCCCCTGGGACCAGGCGTAGTCGATGCGTGGGTCGGCGGCTCCCTCGGTCGCCGGCAGCCATCACAGGCTATCGAGGACGGCCCTGGCGGTCAATCCGAGCCGGGGTATGACGCAGGGTCACCGCGGCCGGGTCATGGCCGCGGGGTCGACCAGTTCGTCGTATTCGGCGGCCGTGACGGCGCCGCTGGCGAGGGCCGCTTCGCGCAGCGTGAGGCCCTCGTGATGGGCCTGCTTGGCGATGGCCGCCGCCCGGTCGTAGCCGATGCGCGGGGTCAGCGCGGTGACCAGCATCAGCGAGCGATCGACCAGCTCGGCGATCCGCGCCGTGTCGGCCTCCAGACCCTCCACGCAGTACTCGCGGAACGTCCCGCACGCGTCGCTCAGGATGGTCGTGGAATGCAGGAAGTCGGCGATGATGACCGGCTTGTAGACGTTGAGCTCGAAGTTGCCCTGCGAGCCGGCGAACCCGATCGTCACGTCGTGGCCCAGCACCTCGGCGCAGACCATGGTCAGCGCCTCGCACTGGGTGGGGTTGACCTTGCCGGGCATGATCGATGAGCCCGGCTCGTTCTCCGGCAGGCGCAGCTCGCCGAGGCCCGAACGCGGCCCCGAGCCCAGCCAGCGCAGGTCATTGGCGATCTTGATCAGGTCGGTCGCCAGGGTGCGGATGGCGCCGTGTGCCCCGACCAGGGCCGCGTGCGCGGCCAGCGCGGCGAACTTGTTGGGGGCGCTGACGAAGGGCAGGCCGGTCTCCGCGGCCAGGCGCGCGGCCACCGCCTCCCCGAACCCGGCGGGGGCATTGAGGCCCGTGCCGACCGCCGTCCCGCCGAGCGCCAGCTCGAGCAGCCCGGGCAGGCACGCCTCGACGCGGGCCAGGTCCGCGTCGAGCTGGGCCACGTAGCCGGAGAACTCCTGGCCCAAGGTCAGCGGCACCGCGTCCTGGAGGTGCGTACGGCCGATCTTGACGATCTCCCCGAAGGCGTCGGCCTTCGCCGCCAGCGCATCGCGCAGGGCCCGCACCGCGGGCACCAGCCGCCGTGCGACGGCGGGAGCCGCGGCGAGGTGCATGGCCGTGGGGAACGTGTCGTTGGACGACTGCGACATGTTCACGTCGTCGTTGGGGTGGATCGGGCGCTTGGAGCCCAGCACGCCGTCGGCCAGCTCGATGGCCCGGTTGGCGATCACCTCGTTGGCGTTCATGTTCGACTGGGTGCCCGACCCGGTCTGCCACACGGAGAGGGGGAACTGGTCGTCCAGGCGCCCGTCCTCGACCTCCCGCGCCGCCAGTTCGATGAGGGCGGCCTTCTCCGCCGGCAGCCGCCCGGCGGCCGCGTTCTCTGCCGCGCAGGCTCGCTTCAGAAGGCCGAAGGCGTGCACGACCTCGGCCGGCATGCGGTCGTGGCCGATGGCGAAGTGGTGCAGCGAGCGTTCGGTCTGAGCACCCCAGTAGCGGTCGGCCGGCACCTCGAGGGCACCCATGCTGTCCGTCTCGGTCCGCGTCGCAGCCATGACCCACAGCTTACGTCGCCCGCGTCACCACTTACGAGCGGCGCGCCTCACACCACCTGCGAGGCGCGCAACTCCGCGATCTCAGCCGGGCCGAAGCCCAGCCAGGCCAGGATCTCCGCGGTGTGCTGGCCACGCAGCGGTGGAGCGTCGCGGATCGTGGCGGGGGTGCGGGCCAGCTTGAAGGGCACACCGGGCAGCTGGATCGGTCCGGCGGTCGGGTGGGACACGGTCGCGACCATGCCGCGCGCGACCACCTGCGGGTCGGCGAATGCCTGGGCCAGGTCGTTGAGCGGACCGCTCGGCACGTCGGCTGCCGCCAGCGCGGCCAGCCAGGCGTCACGCGGCCGAACCGCGAACACGGCCGCCAGGAGGGCCCGCAGCTCCGTCCGATGGGCCAGGCGGGACGCGTTCGAGGCGAAGCGCGGGTCTGCGGCCAGTTCGGGCCGACCCAGGGCCACGGTGAAGCGGGTCCACTGGCGCTCATTGCCGACGGCCACGGCCAGCTCCCCGTCGGCGGCGCGGTACGTCTCGTACGGGGTGATGTTGGGGTGCTCGTTGCCCATCCGGCCGGGCGTGACGCCCCCGATGAGGTGATTGGCGGCCTGGTTGGCCAGCCACGACAGGGTCGACTCGAGCAGCGACAGGTCGATCCGCTGGCCCGCGCCGGCGAGGCGCTGCGATGCATCCGTGTCCTTCCCCCGAGCCAGCAGGGCGGCGAGCACCGCCACCGCGCCCAGCATCCCGGTCGTAAGGTCGCTGATGGCGACCCCGACCTTCGTCGCGTGGCCGCCGTCCGCATCGGCGTCGCCGGTGATCGACATGAGGCCCGAGACGGCCTGGATGATGAAGTCGTAGCCGGGCCGGTCGGCCAGCGGGCCGGTCACCCCGTAGCCGCTGATGGCCAGATGGACGAGCCCCGGGTTCAGCCGTTCCAGCTCGTCGTCGGGGAAGCCCAGGCGTCCCAGGCCACCGCCGCGCGTGTTCTCCACCAGCACGTCCGACCGGCGCAGCAGGCGGCGGAGGATCTCCTGCCCGGCCGTCGCGCGCAGGTCCAGGCGGAGGCCGCGCTTGTTGCGGTTGATGGCCAGGTAGTAGGCCGACTCGCCGGCGTACCCGGGGTCGCTCCGCGGGTCGTCCGGCCCGTAACTGGCGCCGGGCTGGGGCGAACCCACGAACGGCGGCCCCCAGGCGCGCGTGCCGTCACCCTCGGGCGGCTCGACCTTGATGATGTCGGCCCCCAGGTCGCCCAGGAGCATGGTGCAGTACGGGCCGGCCAGCACGGTCGACAGGTCACACACGACCAGGCCGGCGAGCGGACCCGCGGGCGGTTCGGTCATGCCGCAACGGTAGCCCAGGCGCCGGGTCCTATCATGCCGGCCATGGCGCATCGCTTGACCCTCCTGACCGTCCACGCCCATCCCGACGACGAGACCATCACGACGGGCGGCGTCATGGCCCGCTACGCCGACGAGGGGTTGCGCGTCGTCTGCGTGACATGCACGGGTGGCGAGCTGGGCGAGATCGTCGTGCCCGAGATGGACACGCCGGAGAACCACGAACGGCTGGGCGAGATCAGGGCCGTGGAGATGGCCCGTGCCCTCACCGGCCTGTCGCCCGACGGTCGCATCGAGCACCGCTGGCTGGGCTACCGGGACTCCGGCATGATGGGCACGGACGGCAACGCCGACCCGCGCTCGTTCTGGCAGGCCGACCCGGCGGAGGCGTCGGCACGCCTGGTGGCGATCGTGCGCGACGTGGAGGCCGACGTGATCGTCGGCTACAACGACTTCGGCGGCTACGGCCACCCCGACCACATCCGCGCGGCGCTGGTGGCCAAGTCCGCGTTCGAGGCCACGTCCGGCACGTCCGGGCCGGCCAAGCTCTACGAGTCGGTCCTCCAGTGGTCGCGCATGGAGGCGGTCCAGCAGGAACTGGCCGAGCAGGGCATCCAGTCCGGCTGGGGCCCGCGACCGGACGAGACGCCGGAGGAGAAGGCCGAGCGGGAGGCCTTCGGCGCGAAGATGGCCGCCGCCGCGGGGCCCGTCACCACCTCGGTCGACGTCGTGGCCTACGCGGATCGCAAGATCGCCGCCCTGCGGGCCCACGTCACCCAGATCTCCGCCACCAACCCGTTCCTCGCCCTGGGTGCCGACGCGCTGCGGCGCTACCAGCCGACCGAGGATTTCACCCTGCGGGTCTCCCGCCTCGGCGTGCGCATCCCCGAGACCGACCTCTTCGCCGGGTTGCGCTGAGCGTCACGGGAGGGACTGGCGGACCCGACCGGATTCGAACCGGCGATCTCCAGCGTGACAGGCTGGCATGTTGGGCCGCTACACCACGGGTCCGCGTGGCCGGGGGATGGTAGCAGGTGCGGGCTGGCCTGACCGGCCGCGCTCCGTATACTCGCCCATGCCATGGCTTCCCCCCGCATCGACCTGCGCAGCGACACGGTCACGCAGCCCTCGCCCGAGATGCGCAGGGCGATGGCGGAGGCCGAGCTCGGCGATGATGTCTTCGGCGACGATCCGACGGTCATCGCCCTCGAGGAACGCGCCGCCGAGCTGACCGGCAAGGAGGCCGGCCTGTTCGTGGCGAGCGGCACGATGGGCAACCTGGTGAGCCTGATGGCCCATGTGCCCAGGGGCGGCGAGATCATCGCCGAGGCCGAGTCGCACACCGTGTTCGACGAGGCCGGCGGCCATGCGGTGGTGGTCGGGGCGACGACCCGGCCCATCCCGGCGAGGCCGGACGGCACGATGGATCCGGCCGCGATCCGGGCCGCCTTCCGCGACCCGCATGACCCGCACGAACCGCTCACGGCCCTGGTGGTGCTGGAGAACACGCACGGCCACTCGATGGGCCAGCCGCTCCCCGCGGCGTACATGAGCGAGGTGGCCCGGCTGGCCCACGCCGGCCTCGCCGAGCCCGACGGGCCGCCGGCCCCGGGGGTGCCCGTCCACGTCGACGGGGCGCGCCTGTGGAACGCCGTCGTCGCCCTGGGCACCCCGGCGCCGATCCTGCTGCGCGATGTCGACTCGGCGACCTTCTGCCTCTCCAAGGGGCTCGCCTGTCCGGTCGGCTCGATCGTCGTCGGCAGGCGTGACTTCATCTGGCGTGCGCGACGGGCCCGCAAGCTGCTCGGCGGCGGCATGCGGCAGGTCGGCGTCCTCGCCGCGCCGGGGTTGATCGCCCTGCGCGACGGGCCCGCCGGGATGATCGAACGGCTGGCGGAGGACCACGCCAACGCCCGTCGGCTGGCCGAAGGGCTCGCCGGGTTGCCCGGCGTGGCCGACCTGGACGTGGCGCGGGTGCGCACCAACTTCGTCTTCTTCCGCGTGCGGGCGGCGCGGGACGACATGCCGGCCGCGGCGCTGGCGCCGCGCGACCTGCGGGCGCGCTTCCTGGCCGCCCTGCGGGAGGCCGGTGTCCTCATGATCGACTATCCGCACGGCCAGGTCCGCGCGGTGACCCACTACGGCGTCGAGGGGCCCGACATCGAGCGCGTCCTGGGGGCCGTCCGCGGCGCCCTCGTGGAAGTCGGCGCCGCGGCCGTGCCGGTCCCCGCATGACGGCCCTCCAGGGCGACCCGCTCGCCGGGGGGCCCACCGCCGACGGTGGCCACCGGGCCGCCGATGCAGCCTTCCGGCAGCTGGTGCAGGCACGCTTCGACGCGATCATGG
>DASPUH010000083.1:0-30070 GCA_035622975.1 Candidatus Sulfotelmatobacter sp. | reverse complement strand
CCTCTGACGTGGACGCCTGCCAGGCTCAGTTCACGGCCAGCCAGACGCGCGCCGGCGGCGACGTGACGCGCCTGGACATCAGCCCGTGGCGGGTCTTCGGCGACGGCTGGTCGGCGGACCTGCGGGCCGGCCTCACGGCGGCCTTGACGGCTGCCGCCGGGAACGGTGGCCTCCAGCCGCCAGGCGAGGACCAATAGCACCTGAGTACACCTGGGTCAACCAGAGTGGGACCACCGGGCCAGGGATTTCGGGCGGGTCAGCGGCGAGGCTCCCGGCATGCGCCCGGTCCGCACCAGACGAAGCTTCGCCCTCCGCGTCTGGCTCGCCTTCGGGTTCGCCGCGGTCCTCACGACGAGTGTCGCCGCGGCTGCCGACGCGCCGGGCGCCGCGCCGCTGCCGTTCCGTCCCGCCGCCGCGGCGGGGCTGCCCGCGGTGGCCGCCTCGACCGCCTACACGGATGCCGGCGTCTCCGGCCTCACCCGCGCGCTGGCAGCCGAAACCGCGCCCGTCGCGCCGGCCAGCCCGGCCCGGACCCTCAAGGCGGCGGCGCCGAAGCCCAGGGTGGTGGTTCGCGCCCCTGACGCTGGACCGGTCGTCTACGCCGGCCGCAACCACTTCTGGTTCCCGGCTCTCGGCATCGACCAGGCCGTCTACGGCTATCCCTGCGACAGCAGCGCCGCGCCCGGACCCATGGTCTACCGCTGGGGCTGCGCCGGGGCCGACAACGTCTACCTCCTGGCGCACGCGGGCGGCAAGTTCCAGCCGCTGCACGACGCCTACGTGGACGGCCGCCTCAGAACGGGCATGCTGGCCATCTACGCCGACAGCGCGGGACACGTCCACTACTACCGCCTCGAGTGGGTCAAGGTCACCGCTCCGCTCGCCAGCTCGCACTGGGCGTGGGACCCGCAGCCGGTCAGCTCGCTGACGCTGCAGACCTGCCTGGGCGCCCAGAGCCAGTGGCGGATCTTCGTGCGCTTCCTCGAGGTCCCCACGCCCTAACGCAGGCGGGCCGTCAGAGCGGGCGGCGCGATGGCCCGCGCTACGATGGCCGCGTGGCTTCGCCGGTCTCCGTCTCCGAATGGCCTGTCTTCGGCCGTGATGCCCCCGACGTGGCATGGCGGCCCGGTGCGGCCGACCTCACCGCCACGCGGCTGGCGCGGTTCCTCCGGACGACCGGCCATACCGACCTGACGGCCCTCCAGCAGCACGCCGCGGCCGACCCCGGCTGGTTCTGGGGTGCCGCCGCGGACGACCTGGCCCTGCCGTGGCAGCAGCGGCCACGTGCCGTGGTGGACCTGGCCGGCGGCGTCGAGTTCGCCCGCTGGTGGACGGGCGGCGCGTTCAACTACGCCGCGGCAGCCCTGGCACCTCGCGTCGCGCGCGATCCGGCCGGGCCGGCCCTGGCCTGGGAGGGCGATGACGGAGAGGTCCGACGCCTCAGCAACGCCGAGCTGGATGCGGCGGTGCAGCGGGCGGCGGCGATGCTCGCCGCCCGCGGCGTGCAGGCCGGCGATCGTGTCGGCATCCTGCTGCCGCTGCTCCCCGAGACGGTCGTGGCGGTGCTCGCGCTGGGCCTGCTCGAGGCCGTCTACACGCCGATCTTCTCGGGCTACGGGGCCCCGGCCGTGGCGGCCCGCCTCCGCGACGCCGAAGCGTCCGTCCTGATCACGGCCGACGGGTTCCTGCGCCGCGGGGCCGCCGTCCACCTCAAGGAGACGGCCGACGCCGCGGTGGCCGACGCGCCCACGGTGCGCCAGGTGCTCGTGGTGCGCCGGCTCGGCGACCGCGCCGGCGCGGTGCCCTGGACGCCCGGCCGCGACGCCTGGTGGGATGAGGCGCTGGCCGACCTGGCGATCGGTCGGCTCGAGCCGGCCGGCCCGACGGACCCCGAGACGCCGTACATGCTGATCTACACCTCCGGCACCACCGGCCGTCCGAAGGGGGCCGTGCACGTCCACGGCGGCTTTCCCATCAAGGGCGCACAGGACCTGGCCCACGCGTTCGACCTGGGCCGCGGCGACGTCCTCTGCTGGTTCACCGACCTGGGCTGGATGATGGGCCCGTGGGCCATCTCAGGGGCCCTCCTGCTCGGCGCGACGCTCGTGCTCTACGAGGGCGTGCCCGACTTCCCCGGGCCCGACCGCCTGTGGGCCCTGGTCGAGCGCCATCGGATCACCCACCTGGGCCTCTCGCCGACCGTCATCCGGGCCCTCATGGCACACGGCAGGGAACCCGTGCGGAGCCACGACCTGTCAAGCCTGCGCGTGCTGGGCTCGACCGGTGAGCCGTGGAACCCCGAGCCCTGGTGGTGGTACTTCCGCGAGGTGGGCGGGGGCCGCTGCCCGATCATCAACTACAGCGGCGGCACCGAGGTCTCGGGCGGCATCGTCAGCGGCAACCTGCTGACCCCGATCAAGCCATGCGGCTTCGGCGGACCCAGCATCGGCACGGCCGCGGACGTGATCGGGCCGGAGGGGGAAAGCGTGCGCGGGGTCGTCGGCGAGCTGGCCATCCGGGCGCCGCTGCCGGGCAT
Source organism: Candidatus Sulfotelmatobacter sp. (assembly GCA_035622975.1). Classification (GTDB taxonomy): domain Bacteria; phylum Chloroflexota; class Limnocylindria; order Limnocylindrales; family CSP1-4; genus DASPUH01. The sequence continues at coordinate 27,534 of DASPUH010000083.1, read as the reverse complement.
GACGCGGGGCTTCTGGCACGATCACGAGCGCTACCTGGACGCGTACTGGCGCCGCGTGCCCGGGACCTGGGTCCACGGCGACTGGGCCGTGATCGACCCGGATGGCCACTGGTTCATCCAGGGCCGCTCGGATGACACCCTCAAGGTCGCCGGCAAGCGCGTCGGCCCGGCGGAAGTGGAGTCGGCCGCGATCGCCCATCCGGACGTGATCGAGGCGGCGGCCGTCGGCGTGCCGCACGAGGTCAAGGGCGAGGTCATCGTCGTCTTCTGCGTCCTGCGCCCGGGCGTGGCCGACGCACCGGACCTGCGCGCGGCGATCGCGGCGCGCGTCGTGGCGGAGATGGGCAAGGCCCTCAAGCCGGAGACGATCGTCATCGTGCCCACGCTGCCCAAGACGCGCAGCGGCAAGATCATGCGGCGGGTCGCGCGGGCTGCGTTCCTGGGCCAGGACCCGGGTGACACCTCCGCGCTGGAGGATCCGGCGGCCGTGGCGGCCATCCGCCGGAGCGCATCCGCCGTGGACGGGTCCGCCGGGTAGACCAGTCCCGGGGCCGGGACCCGGCCGGGTGCTACCCTGCCCGCCCATGGATCTCGACCTTTCCCCGGAGCACGTCCTGCTCCGCCAGACCGTGCGCGACTTCGCGCGGCGGGAGGCGGAGCCCGTCATCGACGAGCATGAGCACGAGCGCCGCTTCCCCGCCGACGTCGTGGCCATGCTGGGCCCGATGGGCCTCCTTGGCGTGCCGTATCCCGAGGACGAGGGCGGCGCCGGCCTGGACACGCTCGCCTATGCCATCGCCGTGGAGGAGCTGTCCCGCGTCTGGGGCTCGCTCGGCATCATCGTCGCCGCCCACACCAGCCTGGGCTGTGGGCCGCTGCACATCGCCGCGACGCCGACCCAGAAGGATCGCTGGCTCGTGCCGATGGCGCAGGGCCGGGTGATCGGGGCATTCGGCCTCACCGAGCCAGAGGCGGGTTCCGACTCCGGCGGCACGCGAACCACGGCGAAGCACAAGGCGGGCCCGAACGGAGGCACGTGGGTCATCGACGGCCGCAAGCGATTCATCACCAACGCCGGCCAGGCCGGGACCTACGTCGTCACCGCCCGCACCGGGACACGCCACGACGGGTCACCGGAGATCAGCGCCTTCATCGTCGCCGCCGACACACCCGGCTTCAGCGTGGGCCGCCTGGAGGAGAAGATGGGCCTCCACGCGAGCGCCACCGGCGAGCTGCTCTTCGAGGACTGCCGCGTCCCCGCCGATCAGATGCTGGGCGGGCGCGGCGACGGCTGGAAGATCTTCCTGGAGACGCTCGATGGCGGACGGATCTCCATCGGCGCGATGGCGCTGGGCCTGGCCCAGGCGGCGCTCGATGCCAGCGTGCCCTACGCACGGGAGCGCAAGCAGTTCGGACGGCCGATCGGCTCATTCCAGGGCGTCGGCTTCATGGTCGCCGACATGGCGACCGAGGTCGAGGCGGCCCGGGCCATGGTCTACCGGGCGGCCTGGCTCAAGGATCAGGGCCGCGCGTACGGCCTCGCCGCGGCCCAGGCCAAGCTGTTCGCGTCCGAGGTCAGCCAACGCGTCACCAACCACGCCGTGCAGATCCACGGCGGATACGGGTACGTCGAAGAGTTCAAGGTGGAGCGCTTCCTGCGCGACGCCAAGCTCACCGAGATCGGCGAGGGCACGAGCCAGGTCCAGCGCCTCGTCATCGGTCGAAAGGTCCTCGGCCTGAAGATCGACTGACCGGCGAGGAGTCCCGCCGCCCTTCCGCATCCATCCGGCCGCACGTCATCAGGAGTCCCAGAACCCGATGTCCTTCATCCACTTCCTGCAGCACGACCCCTCCGGCGCCGCCCAGGCGCCTCGCCCGGGCGGGGTCGCCGGCTCGCTTCCCGGCGCGGCCGAGCCCGAGACCGTGCGCCGCATCGCCGGGCGGCTGTCCGAGCTCGACCCGATGCGGGCCGCCTTCCTAGCCGGCGTGGGCTACTGCCTCGCGCGCGTGGTGGCGTCCGACCTCGACGTGACCGACGGGGAGCGCGGGGCGATGGTCGACCAGATCGAGACTTTCGCCGGCGTGCCGGCGGAGGAGGCGGCCCTCATCGTGGATCTCGCCCTGCACGAGGCCATGGCCGGCGCGGGGACCGATGACTTCTACGTCACGCAGCGGGTCCGGGCGCTGGCCACGCCCGCTCAGCTGGAGCAGCTGTTGCATTGCCTCTTCGCCGTGGCGGCGCCCGGCGACGAGACGATCTCTTTCGCCCAGAACCGGACGATCCGCGAGATCTCGGACGAGCTGGGCTTCACCCTCGCCGAATTGAACGTCGTGCGCCGGACGTACGCCGACCGGATGGCCGTCGTGCGCCTCGCCCAGGGCGCCTCCACCTCCGCCGACCTCGCCGCGCGCACCCTCACCGACGCCGGTCGCGACCCCTCCTGAGGAGGCGCACCCGCGCAGGGCCGGGCGCGGCCGGGCCCCGTTGCGGGCAGGGCCGGGCGCGGGCACTCGGAGGCACCCCGCGCCAAGAGCCACCGCGCAGTCAGGGCTGCCCGCGCCGCCAGTGCCGTCGCGCTCAGCGGTTGGCGTCAAGTGCCCATAACGGCCACGAAATGGAGGTCAGCGGCCTGATCCTGGGGCGTTCACAGGGCATCGCGGGCATCTGGTGTCCGACTCGGGCACGGAGGGCCTCGATGTCGGCCGATATTGGCATCAGGTGCTCACGAACGCGTCCGCCTGGTGCGCCGTCGACGGGAGCCCCTGACTAGGACCTGCTCAAGCGAGTGGGCAGGAAGTCGGTGGTAAGTCGCCTCGTTGACCATGGTCGGCTATGGCTCCTCGAGATCGCCCGATCGACCATGCAGTCGTCCGAACCGCGCTGGACCTTGCTGCCCTTGGGCAGGACTTGCGAACGGCACGCCTGGCCGCTGGCCTGACGCAGGCCCAGGTCGGACACCATGCGGGTATCTCGTCCCGTCAGGAAGGACGACTCGAACGCGGCCGCATGCAGCGGTTCGATGCGTCTACGGTCAGCCGTGGCCTCGCGGCGGTGGGGTTGGAGCTCCGCATCCGCGCCTACCCGGCCGGCACTCCCATCCGCGACGCAGGACACGTCGCCCTTCTTGGCCGGTTTCGGGGCCGCATCTCCCCTGCATGGCGCTGGCGCGTCGAAGTCCCGGTCGGAGCCGTGACAGATGGCCGCGCATGGGACGCCACGGCGACTCGCGGGGATCTGCGCGTCGCCGTCGAGGCTGAGACGCGGCTCTATGACATCCAAGCGCAACTCCGACGGATCCTCGCGAAAGCCGCCACCGACCGGGTCGATCGGCTGATCCTCGTCGTGGCGGCGACCCACGCCAATCGGCGCGTGCTCCGCGAAGTCAGGGAACTGCTGCGAGACGACTTCCCGTTGGATACCAGGTCGATCCTCGCCGCGCTGGGCGCGGGCCGAGATCCGGGCGCGAACGGCGTCGCGATGGTCTGAAGGATCGGCGCACTGAGCGGCATCCCACCCTTGCCAGCACCCAGGCCTTGCCCGCACCCCATTCGAATCCCTGCCAGCCCGCCAGTGCCGGACATCAGGTGCCTATAACGGCCAAGAAGGGGGTCTGCAGCCTCCGTTGTGGCGTTCTTCATGGCTGGCATGGGCACTAGCCGTCACTTCAGGCCAGGGACCCGTGCCATGTTGGCCGCTATGGGCGCCAGATGTCGGCGTGGCTCGCCTGGAGAAGCCCGCGGCTTCGCGGCGTGCCGCCAACGCCTCAGGGCCCGGGTCGGGAGCGTCGGGCGGGCCCACGGGTCAGACGCCGGGGCGACCACCGCCCGTCAGGCGTGGGCTGGCTGCTCCCCGGGATCGCCCGGCTCCCAGGAGCGGTGCTCACCGCGCATGGCGGAGATGACCGCACCCAGCAGGCTGGCCACGACACCCGCCCCGAAGGCCAGGTGCAGCGCGTCGATGAACGGGCCCATGTCGATGCCCGCCGCGCCGGACTGCGTGCCGGAGAAGACAGCCACCATGACCTGCGGACTCATGGCCGTCGTGATGAGGCCGATGGCGAGGGCGATGCTGATGACGAAGCCCGTGTTGGTGAGCATGGCCCGCATGCCCGCGCCGATGCCGCGTTTGGCGGGCGCGACCACGCCCATGACCGCACTCGTGTTGGGCGAGTTGAACAGGCCCGACCCGGCGCCGATGACGAGCTGCCACACGACGAGCTGCCAGAGGGGCGTGGCGGCGCCGATGGTCAGCAGGCCGGCCAGCCCGGCGGCCGTGACGAGCATCCCGGCCGTGGCCAGGACCCGCGATCCGTATCGATCGGCCAGGAGGCCGCTGATGGGCGACAGGACGAGCAAGCCCACGGCAAGGGGCGCCAGCTCGATACCGGCCGTCACCGGGTCGTCGCCACGGACGCCCTGGAGGTAGAAGACCAGCAGGAACAGGACGCCGTTACGGGCCACGCCGTTGAGCAGGCCCGTCAGATTGCCCATCGTGAAGAGGCGGTCGCGGAAGAGCGTCAGGTCCAGGATCGGGGTGGGGACCCGTGACTCCACCAGGACGAAGAACGGCATCACCACCACGAACACGACGAAGCCCCCGATGACCCACCACGTGGTCCAGCCGTAGATGCCGCCGAAGGCGAGCGAGGTCATGAGGGCCAGCAGGGCCACCAGGTAGAGCGCGGAGCCTCCCAGGTCCAGGGAGACGCCGCGCTGCGGCTGGGCCTGCTCGACCAGGATCAGGAACGCAGCCATCGCGCCGATGATCCCGATCGGCACGTTGAACCAGAAGACGAAGGTCCAGCCGAAGCTCGTCAGGAAGCCGCCCAGGATCGGCCCCAGGATCAGGCCCGCCCCGACCACCATGGCGTTGATGCCCAGGGCCCGGCCCAGCTCCCGGCGGGGGAACGCGTCGGTCACCAGCGCCGCGGAGTTGGCGAACATGAAGGCGCCACCGACGCCCTGCGCGATGCGCCCGGCGATGAGCAGCAGCGCCGACGGGGCGATGGCGCACCACACCGAGGCGAGCGTGAAGACGACGATGCCCAGCGTGTAGGTCCGCGCCCGCCCGTAGCGATCGGCGAGCCGTCCGGCGTTCAGGACGAGCACGGTCACCACGAGGGTGTAACCGACGACGATCCACAGCAGCGAGAAGAGATCGGTGTGGAGGTCGCGCAGGATCTCCGGCAGGGCGATGACCAGCGTCCCGGAGTTGAGCGACGCCAGCAGCGCGCCGATGCTGGTCACGAACAGGAGCCACCAGCGATAGGTCGGCGCGGCCGGGTCCAGGATCCCGCGTCTCAACGGCGATCAGGCCTCTTCGCGTTCGACCTGCCGCCGCGGCGCCGGCCGATGGCGCGGCGGGGGCACGTCGCTGACGCCCTGGACGAACGATGCCTGCCGGGCCCACTCGGCCGACTGCTCCTGCTCCTCCAGTGAGAGGATGCCCAGCCGCCCGAGCGTCGCCAGCTCGTCGCGGATGTAGGTGCGCAGCATCTCGGGGCCGTCGGTGTTGATGGTGTAGCGGACGCCGTGGCGGCGGAACGTGTCGAAGATCCAGCGGAACTCGTCCCAGCTCGCCACCACGCGGGTGTTGAGGTTGGAGGTGGGACAGACCTCCAGGACCACGCCGCGCTCGCGGATCATGTCCAGCGTGCGCGGGTCGTAGGCGGACTTGACGCCGTGGCCGATGCGGCTCGGCTCCAGGTTCTCGATGACCTCGGCGATCTCCTCCACCGGCCCGGCCTCGCCGGCATGGACCGTGATGCCCAGGCCCACCCGCCGGCAGCGATCGAAGAGACGGCGGTAGGCGCGCGGACGGAAGTCGTGGGATTCGGGCCCGGCGATGTCGACGCCCACCACGCCTCGCCCCAGGTAGGCGATGGCCTTCTCCGCGATGATCTCGTTGAGCTGGTACGGGAAGGCCCGGTCCAGGCAGAAGATCAGCCCGGGGGTCACGGGGTACTCCAGCTTGGCCCGGTCCATGCCCCGGATGGCGGCGCTGATGATGTGGTCCAGGTCCTGCTCGCCGCCCCGGTTCCGCTTCATGGGGTTGAAGCGCAGCTCGACGGTCGTCACGTTGTTCTTGCGGTAGGCGCCGCCGACGACCTCATAGACGGACCGTTCAACGGCCAGCGGCGACGACTGGATCAGCTCGGTCCAGTGGAACAGCTGGAGGTACCCGTCGAACGAGTGGCCGTGCCGCGCCGACACGGTGATCATGTCGCGGAACTCCCAGTAGTCCTTGGTCGGCAGGCGGATGCCCTGGGAGTGGGCGATGCCCCACATGATGGCCGGAGCCACGGCACTGCCGAGATGGCAGTGCAGCTCGGTCAGCGGGGTCCGGCGGGGCAGGACGGCGGGCATGCTCCGGCGATCAGGCCAGGCCGTTGGCGGCGAGGGCCGCTGCACGAGCCCCACGAGCGCGCCGAACCGCCTCCGGCACCTGGTCGCGGGCGTGATAGCTGGAGCGCACCAGGGGCCCCGACTCGACGTGCTTGAAGCCCATCCCGAGCGCTTCCACCCGCATCTCGGCGAATTCGTCGGGATGCACGTAGCGGATGACCGGCAGGTGGGCCTGCGTGGGCTGGAGGTACTGGCCGATGGTCAGGATGTCGCAGTCGACCGAGCGCAGGTCGCGGAAGGCCTGCGAGAGCTCGCCCCGCTCCTCCCCCAGGCCGACCATGAGGCTCGACTTGGTGTGCACGGCGTCGTCCCGGCCGGTCACCTCGCGGCTGAACGCCTTGGCCCGCGCCAGGACGCCCAGCGATCGCCCGTAGCGCGCCCGCCGGCGCACCGGCTTCTGGAGCCGCTCGACCGTCTCGAGGTTGTGGTTGAGGATGTCAGGGCCGGCAACCATGACCGCCCGGAGCGGCTCGTCGGCGCCGTTGAAGTCGGGGATCAGGACTTCCACGCCCATGCCCGGGCAGGCGTCGCGCAGCGCGGTGATGGTCTTGGCGAAGATGTGGGCACCGCCGTCGGGCAGGTCGTCGCGCGCCACGCTGGTCACCACGACGTGGTCCAGGCCCAGGCCGGAGAGGGCCTGCGCCACGCGCCGCGGCTCGTCCTCATCGTTCCACGTCGGACGGCCGGTCTTGACCGCGCAGAAGCCGCAGGCACGGGTGCACGTGTCACCCAGGATCATGATGGTCGCCGTGCGCTGCTCCCAGCACTCGCCGATGTTGGGGCAGTGGGCCTCCTCACAGACGGTGTTGAGGTTCAGCCCCCGGAGCAGGTCCTTGAGCTGGTGGTAGTTCTCCCCCGCCGCGAGGCGCGAGCGGATCCACTCGGGGTGACGCCGCAGCGGCCGGGAACCGTCCGCCGCGGGCGCGCTGAACGACCCGCCGCCCATGGCGATCGTGAGCGGCACCGCCGGCTCGTGGGTATGGCCGGCGGCCCCGGCAGGCTGGAACATCGGAAGCTCGCGACCCATGCGCTGAGTGTACGCGGGGTCGCCGGACAGGTCAGGCCGGCCGGGTCCTCCCGGCGCGCGCGGGCGCGTGTCGTCAGGCGAGGTGCGCGCGGAGCATCCAGCGCTGCTTCTCAAGACCGCGGAGCAGCTCGATGAACACGTCCTGGGTAGCCAGGTCGCGATCGCCGAGGCTCTCCAGCCGACCCTGGATGTCGGACACCACGAGTGTCACCCGCTCGTCCATCGCCGCGAGCGCGGCCTGGTCGACGAGCGGGCCAGCCGGCAGGGTGGCAAGGCGCGTCGTGCCGGCGACGGTCGCACTCCGCCCGTCGGGAGGGGCGCCGATGGCCGTCATGCGCTCGGCCACGGTGTCGTACCAGTCGCGGTACTCGGCGGTCAGCTCATCGAGGAACTCGTGGACGGGCTTGAAGCCCGGCCCGGTCACGTTCCAGTGGGCCTGCTTGGCGTCAAGGCTGAGGTCGATCAGCTCGACGAGCGTCTCCTGGAGCGCAGAGGCTTCCTCGGCGGCGAGCCGGGCTGGCAGGGTGTCGGTGAGCACGGTCATGTCACACCTCTCATGTGGGTGGTTCGACCCACACGGTAGGGCCGTGCTCGGACACGGCACAGGGCCCATCGGGGCCAAGGCGGGGGCCGACCGGCCCGTTGCCCCGCGACCGGCCCGTCACCCCGGGGCGGCCAGCCGGGTCACCAGATGGGCGTCTCCGGGCTCACCGACTCGAGCCAGCGCTTCACGTCCGCGATGAAGCGGCCCGCCTGGGCTCCGTCGGTGGCGCGGTGGTCGAAGCCCAGCACCATGTTCATCATCGGCCGGATGGCGATGGCTTCGCCGGAGCCCGCGTCGACCACGACGGGCCGCCGCACGATGGCCTCCATGGTCAGGATGGCCACCTCCGGGACGTTGATGATCGGCTGGGTGACCACCGAGCCCGTCCACCCGGTGTTGTCGACCGTGAAGGTGCCGCCCGAGACGTCGTCGAGGCGCAGCTTGTTGGCCCGGGCACGCGTCGCGGTCTCGTTGATGGCCCGGTTCAGGCCGTGGACGCTGAGCGAATCGGCGTCGCGGATGACCGGCACGACCAGCCCGTCATCGACCGCCACCGCGACGCCCACGTTGATGGCCTTGCGGCGCCAGTGGCCTTCCTCGGTGTAGTGCGCGTTGAGGTCGGGGTGGGCCCGCAGGGCCTCCACGGCGGCCTTGGTGACGAAGGCCACGAACGAGAGGTTCATGCCCTCGCGGGCCTGGTACTCGGCCTTGGCAGCCTCCCGGCGGGCGATGACCGCCGACATGTCGACCTCGACGAGGGTGTAGGCGACCGGCACCGCCAGGGCGCGTGTCATCTGCGCGGCGATCGCCTTGCGCATCGGGGTCTGCGGCTTGAGGGAGTCGGCGGCCAGCGTCACCGGTGCAGGAGCCACCGGTCGAGATGCAGCGGCCGAAGCGGACCCGGCGGCTGCTGCCGGAGACGGCGCAGGCGCCTGCGCCCGGACACTCCGCTGGGCCTCCACGTAGCCCAGGATGTCCTCGCGCGTGATCCGGCCCGCGTGGCCGGTGCCCGTCACCAGGGCGAGGTCGATGTCGTGCTCGCGGGCGAGGCGTCGGACCGCCGGCGTCAGGCGGCCCTCGTACTCGGCCGGGTCGTGGCGCGGTGCCGTCGGGGCGGCCATGGGCGCCGGGCGTTCGTCCGAACCGGCGGGACCATGCGCCTCGGCCGCGGGGGTCGCCTCGGCGGCGCGGGTGGACGTCGTGACCGCGCCGGAGGGGGCGGAGCCGTTCGATGGCGCGGCGCCCTCGCCGTCGATCTCCGCGATCTCGGCGTTGTTGGGGACCGTCTCGCCCTCCTGGACCAGGATCGCTGTGAGCGTCCCAGCGAACGGCGAGGGCACCTCTGCGTTGACCTTGTCGGTGATGACCTCGACGATCGGCTCGTACTTGTCGACGTGCTCCCCGACCTGCTTGAGCCACTTGCCGATGGTCCCCTCCGCCACGCTCTCGCCGAGCTGGGGCATCGTCACCTTGGGCACGATCGTTCTCCTCGCGACGCTCGCTGCGGGCCCTGCCGGAGCGCGGCAAGGCCGTCCTAGTGTCGCGCATCAGGACGGCAGGTGCAGCAGGGTGGTGCGCTGACGCCCATCCCCAACGGGTCATCGGCTTCAGGACTGACGGCTCACGGACGCACGAGCACCGCGAGCCTAGCCTTCCGGCATGCACCGGCTGGCCGTCGGCACGCTCGTTTCGACGCTGCTCGCCGTCTCGCTCATCGTCGTGGGCGGGACAGGCACGGCCGCGGCCGCCGTCTGCAGCGGTGGTGGGGTTCTTCTATGCAACGGTACGGTGGACCGGACGAGCGGCACCACGGCCACGACGTTCACCTTCTCGGTCGTCTACCAGAACGCGAATCCCGATCCTGGACCGACGGTCCAGGTCGTGATCGACGGGTCGAACGCCTACACCATGACCGGTCCCGGCGGCCCGGACTATTCGGCCGGGGTGACCTTCAGCTATGCGATGAAGCTCGCCGTTGGGACCCACACGTACTCCTTCACCGGGGTGCGGGGCGGCGGGACGAAGGTCCATACCGACACGCCGTCGCCGAACACCATCGTCGTCGGTCCGGCGCCCACGCCCACACCCACGCCGAAGCCCACCCCCAAGCCGACCCCGAAGCCCACGCCGAAGCCCACTCCCAAGCCGACCCCGAAGCCCACGCCCGCACCCACGCCGACCCCCACCGCGACCGTCGCCGCGGTCGAGGCGACGCCGTCGGCGTCACCCTCACCCGCCGCGACGCCATCTCCGACCGCGACCGCCACCGGTAGCCGCTCCACACCCTCTGGCCTGGGCGCGGGCCCGGTCAGTGGCGGCCCCGGCGGACAGGGCGGCGGCCCCGGGCAGCTCGCCCCGTGGCTGGCCGTGGCCCTCGCCGCAGCCGGCGGTCTCCTGCTCTTCGGCGCCTGGCGTCGCCGGCGCAAGCCCGACGACGGCCTGCACGCGCCACTGCCGATCGACCCGGTGCCACCCCTGGCTCCTGACGCCGCGATCGTGACACCGCCTCCGCCGACGCCCAAGGTGCCGCGCGCTCCCAGGCTGCGGCGACTGGGCAGGCCGGTGATCGATGACCCCGTGCCGGAGCTCGCCCTCGCCCCGGCCGCGGCTCTGGGCCTCGAGGCGGTCAGGCCGGACGAGGCGACCCTGCCGCGGTGGCGTCGGCCGTCCCTCAAGGCGGCACGCCTCAACAACGAACGCAAGCCCGTCGAGACGGTGCCGTTGGCCTTCGGGGCCGCCGCCACCGGCGCCACCACCGAGCGGCGCCGGGTGCGCTATGCCGTCGTGCCGCTGGTCGACGCCCCGGATGAGATCCGGAGTACGGAGATCGGGCAGCTCCAGGAGGGCGATGAGGTCGAGCTGCTGAGCAGCGAGGGCCGGTGGATGCGCGTCCGCACGCCGGTCGGCACGATCGGCTGGGTCCACAAGACGACTTTGGCTCCCCTGGGCACGCCGGCACCGGCCAGCCTGACGAGAGCTGCGGACGCCGACGACGAGGTCGACGGGTCCGGCCTGCTCGACGCGGCGATCCTCCGCGCGAGTGCGGTCAACGCCGTTCCTCAGCCGGCAGCAGACCCCGCCCCCAAGCCGCGCCGCACACCGCGTGGCTCACGAGGCACTGCCCCGGCCGGCTGAGCCAGGCGGCGTTGCCCCGGTCCGAGCCAGCGGCCGCTCTCGGGCCCGCGGCGCGGCCGCTCCGTGACCGTTCCCACGTCTCACCAGTCCGCGTGGTGCTAGGTGCGTCGTCGCAGTCGCCGGCGGCCGGCAGTGCGCCCGGCCGCCGCGTGCTGGAGCGTGGCGGCACGAGCAGATCACTGATCTCGTCACGGGAGCCGCGCGCCAAAGCACTTACCACCAGACAGGCTGGTGCGCGAGGGGAGATCGAGTGTGCGACGCTCGGGCTGGTCCCTGGGAGGGAGGGCCGCGAACCCTCAGTACGCGGCGAGCTTGCGGATGGCGTCGGCGATCTGGTCGGGACTGACCATGAACCAGTCCTCGAGCCTGTGGTTGTACGGGACGCCCGGGACGTCGGGGCCGCCGACCCGCACGACCGGCCCATCCAGGTACTCGAAGGCCTCCTCGGCCACGATGGCGGCCACCTCCGCCCCGTAGCCGCCGAAGCGGTTGTCCTCGTAGACGATCACGCACTTGCCGGTCTTGCGCACCGACCCCAGGACCGTCTCGCGATCCAGTGGCCGGAGCGTGCGCAGGTCGATGACCTCGACGCTGATGCCTTCGGCCTCCACCAGCTCGGCCGCCTCCAGGCTGTAGTGGGCCATGAGGCCGTACGCGATGACCGTGACGTGGTCACCCGGCCGGGTCACCTGGGCCTGGCCGAGCGGCACGATGTACCCGGTATCGGGCACCTCCCCGCGCACGGACCGGTACAGCTTCTTGTGCTCGAAGAAAAGGACCGGGTCCGGGTCGCGGATGCTGCTGCGCAGCAGGCCACGAGCGTCGTACGGCGTGGACGGCACGACCACCTTGAGGCCCGGCACGTGGGCGAAGAACGCCTCTACCGACTGGCTGTGGTAGAGCGCCCCGTGCACGCCGCCGCCGAAGGGCGCGCGGATCGTGATGGGGCACTCGAACGTCCCGTTGGAGCGGTAGCGCAGGCGCGCCGCCTCGCTCACGATCTGGTTGAAGGCGGGGAAGATGAAGTCGGCGAACTGGATCTCCGGCACCGGCCTGAGGCCATTGACGGCCGCGCCGATCGAGGCCCCCACGATGAGCGACTCGGTCAGCGGGGTGTCGATCACTCGTGCCGCGCCGAACTCGGCGAACAGCCCGTCGGTGGCCAGGAACACGCCCCCCTTCACGCCCACGTCTTCGCCCAGGACGATCATGGTCTCGTCGCGCCGCATCTCGTCGGCGAGCGTCTCGCGGATCGCCTCCAGGAGCGTCCGGACGGCCATCAGGCGCCGCCCCTCGCCGCCGGCTCATCGGCGTAGACGTGGCGCTCGGCGGTCGCGGGGTCCGGTTCCGGCTGCGACTGGGCCCAGTCGGTCGCGTCCTCCACCATCACCTTGATCTCGGCCTCCATGGCCGCGAGCCCCTCCTCGTCCATGACCCCGGCCGCGAGGAGCTGCGCCCGGAAGCGGGGCAGCGGGTCGCGTGCCCGCTCCTGCTCCAGCTCCTCCACGCTGCGGTACTTGGTCTGCTGGTCGTCCGACGAGTGGGCCGTCAGGCGCATGACCTTGGCCTCGATCAGCGTCGGACCCTCGCCGCGACGAGCCCGGTCGATCGCCTCGTGCCCCGCGCGGTAGCAGGCCAGCACGTCCCCGCCATCCACGACCAAGCCCGGCATGGCATAGCCCGACGCTCGCATGGCGATGTCGGGCACGGCCGACTCGAGGGCCATGGGCACGCTGATGGCGTACCCGTTGTTCTCCACCACGAAGACGACCGGCAGGTGGTGGATGCCCGCGAAGTTGAGGCCCTCGTGGAAGTCGCCCTGGTTGCTGGACCCCTCCCCGAGGGAGGTCAGGGCCACCTGGTCCGTGCCGCGGATGCGGGCCGCCAGGGCGATGCCGACCGCGTGGAGCAGCTGGGTGGCCACGGGTGAGCTCGTCGACAGGACGTTGTGGATGGCCGCCCCGTAGTGGCCGGGCATCTGGCGGCCGCCGGAGCTGACGTCGTTGGCGCGCGCGAACTGGGCGGTCATGATGTCCCGCGGGCTCATCCCGAAGGTGATGCAGGCGGCCACTGAGCGGTAGAAGGGCACCAGCCAGTCGTGCCCCTTGCGCAGGTCGTAGCAGAGGCCGACCTGGGCGCCCTCGTGGCCCTGGCCGCTGATCACGAACGGCACCATGCCGGCCCGGTTGAGGACCCACATCCGCTCGTCGGTGGCGCGCGCCAGCGCGACCAGGCGGTACATGTCGCGCAGCTGCGCGGGCTGCAGGCCCACCTCCGCCGCGAGATCCTGGGCTGCCGATCCAGCCGCCCCGCGGGTCCTGGTCGTCATGCGGCCCGCGTCCTCACGGCTAGATGTTGATGGCCCAGCCATCGGCCAGGGTCGCCGCTTCTCCCAGCGCCTCGGAGAGCGTCGGGTGAGGGTGGACGGCAGCGCCCATCTCCCAGGCGGTCGCGTCGAGGAGCATGGCCGCGCTGGCCTCCGCGATCAGGTCGGTCACGTGCGGCCCGATCATGTGCACCCCGAGCACGACGTCCGTGTCGCGCTCGGCGATCACCTTGACGAATCCCTCGTGGTCACCGCCGATCAGCGCTTTGCCGTTGGCCAGCCACGGGAACTTGCCGGTCTTGAAGGCGATGCCGTCGCGCTCGCAGTCCTGCTCGCTGCGGCCGATCGACGCGATCTGCGGCCGGGAATAGGTGGCGCGGGGCATCTTGAGGTAGTCGACCCGCTCGGCCTCCGTGTTGCTGATGGCACCCACCGCCGCGAGGCCCTCATGCGCCGCCACGTGGGCCAGCCAGAGCCCGCCGATCACGTCGCCGATGGCGTACAGGTGCGGCTCCGCTGTGCGCATCGTCCGCGGGTCGACCTGCACGACGCCCTTCTCCACTTTGGCGCGGGTCGTCTCCAGGCCCACGTCCTCCACGTTCGCCGCGCGGCCGGTGGCCACGAGCAGCTGCTCCGCGCGCAGCTCCGCCTGCGGCTGGCCTTCCGGGCCGACCATCAGGCACACGCCCTGCTTCGTGACCTCGACCTTCGTCGTGTCGAAGCGAGCGCTGGTCATGCAGTCGATGCCGCGCCGCCTGAAGCTGCGCTCCAGTTCCTTGCCGATCTCGCGGTCCTCCAGCGGCACCAGGCTGGGCAGGTACTCCAGGACCGTCACCTTCGTGCCCATGTCGGCGTAGTAGCTGGCGAACTCCACGCCGACCGCCCCCGCGCCGACGACGATGAGGCTGGCCGGCAGGCGGTCGCTCGTGAGGATGTCGTCACTGGTGACGATGGTCGTGCCGTCGGGGACGAGCCCGGGCAGGCTCTTGACCCGGCTGCCGCTGGCGAGGATGACGTCGGTGGCGTCCAGCGAGCGGGAGCCGACCGGCTTGCCCTCGTCATCCAGCAACTCGATCTCCACGACCTTGTGACCCTTGAGCCGAGCCTGGCCGTGGATGTACTCCACCTTGTGCTTCCGGACCAGCGCCATGAGGCCCTTGTGCAGGCGGTCAACGATGGCCTGGCGGCGCCTGGCGATGATCGCGGGGTCCACGCTCAGGACGCCGGTCGTGATGCCGAAGTCCTGCGCCCGCTTCGTGCGGTCGTACAGGTCCGCCGACTCGAGCATGCACTTGGTCGGTATGCAGCCGATGTGGAGGCACGTGCCGCCGATCTTGTAGCGGTCGATGAGGGCCACGCGCATGCCCAGCTGGGCGGCGCGGAAGGCCGCCGCGTAGCCGCCGGTGCCAGCCCCCAGGACGACCAGGTCGAAGCTGTTGGACGAGCCGACGGCCACGGGTCAGCGGCCTCGCCGCAGTGGGGGGTTCACCGGCCGATGGTACGGCGGGCCGCCGGGGGTCGCAACCGCGGCTACCGCCGGTCCAGGCCGGCCCGGACGGCCTGGACGAGGATCACCACCGTGACCAGCACCAGCACGAGGATCATCACCGGCTGGAAGCCCAGCAGGTCATCGAAGCCCGGCACGAGCACACCAAGGGCCTGGGCACCGAGCACGAGGGCGACGGCGATGGCCGCGGCCACGACCACGTCCCGGTCGCGCACGCGCCGCGTGGGCCGCGCATCGGGGGACGGCTGCGGCGCCGGTTCGGGGGCGGTCACGACGGATCCGCAGCGTGCGGGATGCCGATCGGCGCCACGAGGACGCGGCCTGCCAGGGCCCGACCCACGCGCGTCTGGAGACCGGCCTTGGGGCGATGGAAGGTGATGGTCGCGTCCGCCCGCACCACCGGATCGGACGGCCGCCCCGTCGTCAGGTCGACCGCGGTCGGCGTGTCCACCGCCAGGACGGGCACCCCGGCGGCGCGGGCCAGCCCGACCAGCTCGACGGCGCTGCGGATCGGCTCCCGGAGCACTCCCTGCACGCCCGTCCCCAGCAGGGCGTCGACGACCAGCGCCGCCCGCTCGATGTGCTGCTGCAGCAGGGCGACCTCGCGCGGGCCGGGCGCGTGCTGCCGCTGGACGAGTGGCTCGTCGCCCAGGCGCTGCCAGTTGAGGCGCGCGTCGGCCGTGTCGGGGTGCGCCTGCGCGGCGCACATGACGACGATGCTGCCGATGCCGGCGTGCGCCAGATGGCGCGCCGCGACGAAGCCGTCGCCGCCGTTGTTGCCGGGACCGGCCAGGATCAGGACGCGGCCGTGCCCCCGTCGCTCCGTCGCCACCAACAGCGCACGGGCCGTGGCCGCGACCGCGGCGCCGGCCTGCTCCATGAGGTCCGTGCCTGGGATCCCCTGACGCTGCGCGCGAGCATCCGCGCCGCGCATCGCCTCCGCGGAGATGGGCGCCCGCGCCGCTGCGCCGGCCCAGTGCGCGGCGAGCGTCGCCAGGTCCACGTCCTGGTCCAGGAACGGATCGTCCAGCGGCAGGGGTGTCGCCAGGCCCTGGGGCGGAATGGGCAGGCGCACGGTCATCGTCGGCTCATCGTAGCGGCAGGCGTGCGCGGCCGCCCTCGTCCAGTTCCAGCAGGCCGTCGCGGGCGAGCCCTCGCAGGGCCCGCGCCACGGCGTCGGCGTCGTGGACGCCGATCCCGCCGTCGATCTTCGCCCAGACTCCGTCCGGCTGCTCACGCAATCGGGCCACGAGGCGGCCGCGGAGCCAGCGCGGGGTTGTTTCGTACGGGGCGTGCGGCTCGGCGAGGCCGCGAGGCGCCGCTGGTTGCGCGTGGGCAGCAGGGCGGGTGCCGGCCAGTGCGTAGGCGCAGGCGCGCGCCAGCGGGCAATCGGGACAGCGTGGTGCGCGAGGCAGGCAGACGGTCGCACCCACATCCATGAGTGCGGCCGTCCAGTCGGCCGGGCGGTCCGTCGCCACGAGAGCATCGGCCAGCGCCTGCAGGTCGCGTCCGGGCAGGGGTGCGCCGGCGTCGCGGCGGCTGCCGTGGCCCGCGGCGACGCGACCGAGCACGCGCCGCACGTTGGTGTCCACCGCGCCAACCGCCACGCCGAACGCGATGGCGGCCACGGCTCGGGCCGTGTAGGGGCCGATCCCCGGCAGTGCCTCGAGCACCGGGATGGCTGTGGGGAACACGCCGCCGTGCCGCTCCTGGATGGCGATCGCCGCGCGGCGCAGGTTGAGGGCGCGCTGGTTGTAACCCAGGCCGGCCCAAGCGCGCAGCACGTCGGCCGGGCTCGCCGCCGCGAGGTCGGCGAGCGTCGGGAAGCGAGCCATGAAGGCTCGCCACGCCCCTTCACCGCGCGCTGCCTGCGTCTGCTGCAGGATCACCTCGGCCACCAGCACGGGGTACGGTTCACGCGGTCCGCGGAAGGCGAAGTTGCGCCGCTGCGCGTCGTACCAGGTCAGGACCCGTCGCTGGATGGATCGACGGCGGCGCCCGGTCAGGCGGTCGAAGGTGGCCGCCGGCGCGGGCCGGGGAGTCGGGGCGGCCACGCCGATCGAAGGCATCCGCACAGGATAGGTGGGCCGCTCGGGCGACAGCTTGAGGGCGCCCCCCGCACGGGCCCCAGTCAGGGCTTGCGCCCTCGCCTAGCACGAGATCGCCCCAGCAGCCCGATGGGCCCGGGTGGGGCCGACGACGCCCGGGGGTGGCCCTCCTGGTCCGGGAAGGGCCAGGGAGGTCCGGGGGTGGCCCACGTGGCCCGGCGGGCGGTAGGCAGAGGGCCGCCCACGTGGCCCGGCGGGCGGTAGGCTGGCACCCATGCCGCATCGGACCACCTCCCCCACGGGGACCTCGGCCTCCATGCCCGATTTCGTCCCGCCCATGCTGGCCACCGGCGGGTCCCGGGCTTTCTCTGATCCCGGCTGGATCTTCGAACTGAAGTGGGACGGCTACCGCGTGGAGGCGGTCGTGCGCGAAGGCCGGGCCCGCATCTGGACGCGCAACCGGCTCGACGCGGCACGGTACTTCCCGGATCTGGCCGGGCCCGCGCCATGGCTGGATGCGCGCGAGGCCATCGTGGACGGCGAGGTGGTCGCGTTGGACGACCAGGGCCGGCCCAACTTCAGCCTCCTTCAGGACCGCACCGGCGTCCGCGGGCCCGGAGCCGCCCGAGACCCGGACGGGCCCCGGCCTATGGCCGATGCACGTGCCGCCATCCCGCTGGCGTACGAGGTGTTCGACCTGCTCTGGCTGGACGGGCGCTCGCTGCTCGACACACCCCTCGTCGAGCGCAAGGCCCGTCTCAGGGAGCGCCTGCGAGACGACCCCCTGGTGCACTTCGCCGCCCACGTCGAGACGGATGGAGAGGCCTTCTTCGAGGCCATCAGGGAGCAGGGCCTGGAGGGCCTCATGGCCAAGCGACGCGAGAGCCGGTACGAGCCGGGGCGCCGCAGCCACGACTGGCTCAAGCTCAAGGCACGCAAGGAACAGGAGCTGGTGATCGGCGGCTGGGAGCCCGGCCTGGGCTCACACGCCGAGCTGGGGGCGGTCCTGGTGGGCGTGTACCACGACGGCGAACTGCGCTATGCAGGCGAGGTCGGGAGCGGCATGGACGCCCGCACGCGCGCCGGCCTGCTGAAGCGGATGCGCGCCGCCGAGCGGCCGGACCCGCCGTTCGCCAAGCCGCCGCGCCTGCGGGACGTCCACTGGACCGAGCCGACCATCGTCATCCGGGCCGAGTTCACCGACTGGACGAGCGACGACCTCGTCCGCCAGTCGACGTTCAAGGGCCTGGACCCCACCAAGGACCCGCGCGACGTGGTCCGCGAGCCGCTTCCCGGCGAAGGTCCGACGCCGCCGCGCGCGCGGGCTGTGACGAAGCCGGCCCGCCATAGCGGGCCCACCAAAGCCACACCTCCCGATCAGAGAAAGCAGGCCGTCACGCCCGCCGAGCTGGCGGCGCTTGACACGATGGGCAAGGCCGGCACGTGGTCGGTCGGCGGCCGCACCGTCAGCCTGACCAACCTGGACAAGCCCCTGTTCCCGGAGGTCGGCCTGACGAAGCGTGACCTCGTGCGGTACTACGTGACGGTCGCGCCCGTGCTGCTGCCCCACTTGCGCGACCGCGGGCTGACGCTCGACCGCTGGCCCGACGGCCCCGCCGGGCCCCACTTCTGGCACAAGGAGATCCCGACCTACGCCCCCGACTGGGTCGGCCGCTGGCACTACCAGTCGAGCGAACCGGACCAGTCGCACACCTACATCGTGGCCGACGAGGTCGCCACGCTGGCCTTCCTGGCCAACCAGGCGGCCATCGACCTGCACCCGTGGACATCTCGGACCGGCTCACCGCACCGGCCCACCTACGCGCTGATCGACATCGATCCCGGGCCGCGCACGACCTTCGACGCCGTGCTCGTGATCGCCCGCCTCTACCGTACGGCGCTGCAGCACCTGGGCGTGCGCGCGTATCCCAAGGTCACGGGCAAGCGCGGCCTGCAGATCTGGGTGCCGGTCGAGCCGCGCTACGAGTTCCGGGAGACCGCGGCCTGGGTGGAGGGCCTGTCGCGGGCGGTCGGGGCCATCGTGCCGGAGCTGGTCAGCTGGCAGTGGTCGGTCAAGGAGCGCGGCGGGCTGATCCGCCTCGACTACACGCAGAACGCCTCCAACAAGACGCTCGTGGCTCCCTATGCGGTGCGGCCGCTGGCGACTGCGCCGGTCTCGGCGCCGATCACCTGGGATGAGCTGGGTGAGCCCGGCCTGCGCCCCGACGGCTGGACGATCGCGACCATGCCGGACCGCATCCGGCAGGTCGGCGACCTGTTCGCGGGGGCCCTGACGTACGACCAGGTGCTGCCGTCGCTCTGAGATGGGCGGCGCGGCGCCATGCATCCAGTGCCTCGCGATGAACGCCGGACGCTCGGTGCGAGGACAGGCCGGCCGTCCAGCACCTCCGGCCGGGCCTCCGACGGCGTTTCGAACGTCGGGCGTTCAGCCGCGGGCCGGCGGACCTCCGGATCGGCTCCACGATGAGCTCCGTCCCCGCAGTGAGCGTCCCGCGTTCAAGCGTCGGCGGGACGCGCGCCGGCTCCTTCCACGTGACCCGGCTCGAAGGGGCGCGGGGTCGCTCGGATGGTGCCTCCGGACCACGGAACGATGGCCGGATGGGCCCGACCGGGACCCTCGGCGGGGTTCGGGCGACGACCGGCCCATGGTCGGCCAGAGCTCCATCGGCCATCCTCGGGCGGTGCTCCTGAAGCGGCGCGATGGCGCCACCACCGAGGCTCCCCCTGCCCTGGACCGGCTGCCTGTCTGCCTCCAGTGCGGGCTCGGATCCAACCGTTTGGACGCCACCTTCTGCCGTCGCTGCGGGCTGCCGTACGGTGCCCCACCGGCCGCGTTCGCCGACCTGCCCAGCTGCCCGGTCTGCTATGCGGAGGCGGATCCCGACGGTCGATTCGCTTCGCTGGCCATGCCCGGCCGCCGGCTGGGCCTGCCTGATCACCAGCGCGAACACGAGCGCTTCCCGGTCGGCGATGACGACTGGCTGGAGGCGCAGCGTGAGGGCGACCGCATCCGCGTCGGCCGCTGGTGGGCCTCGTTCGACCAGGTCCGTCGATACCTCGTCACGGGCGCGGTGGAGGCTGGTCGCGGCCGGCAGCTGGCGCACGACGCCATCGCCACGGCCATGACCCAGCTGTCACGCTGGGGCAGCAACGCCGTGATCATGGGCGACCAGCCCGAATGGCAGGTGGCCCGCGCCGCCGTGGCCGAGCTCCGGGAGCGCTACCACCGCTCCTGAGCCCGTCGCTCGTCAGGGGCCGGTCGGCGAGGCGCTGAGCGTCGGTGTCGCGCTCGGCTTGGCGCTCGGCTTGGGCGTCGGCTTGGGTGTCGGGGTCGGCGCCGGAAGGCAGTTGCTGACGCCGGATCCACCTCCGCCCGAGGACGGCGGCGGCACGAGGTAGGCCTTGGCCGGCAGCGTCCCGGGCGCCGGGAAGATGGCGGCCGAGAGAGCCCGGATCTTGGCCAGGTCGGGGATCTGGATCGAGCCGCGGTAGTCGAAGCCGGGCTCCACGTAGGGGTGGCCGATGACCGTCCGATAGGTCTGGCCGCGCCCGACCTGGACCATCGTGTCGGCCAGGCCGGGCAGCAGCGTGCGGGGAACGTTGGTGATGATGGTGCCGCTGAGGGCCCTGAGCAGGCCCACCGGGTCGTTCAGGAACCGGCCGTGCACGATCGCGTCGCGGATGCCCGACAGGACCTCCTGCTGGCGTGCCGCACGGGTGAAGTCGGACTCACCGGAGGCCTTGCGCACACGGGCGTAGGCCAGGGCCTCGTCGCCATCGAGGTGATGGCGGCCGGCGGTGATGGCGAAGCCGTTGGGGAAGCCGTACTGCTGGTACGTCGGGTCGCAGAAGGCGTGGGCGACGTTGACGTCCACACCGCCGAGCTCGTTGACGACGTCGACGAAGCCCTGCAGGTTGACCTGGGCGTAGTAGTCGATCTGGAGGTCCAGGAGGGTACCCAGGGCACCCATCAGCACGTCATGACCGTCGCCGTTCGAGCCGGGGAACTCCGCCTTATGGAGCCGCGCGAAGGCCAGCAACGAGTTGATCTTGGGCTTGAAGATGCGGCCGTCCGGCAGCGGCACGTTGACCGTGTCCCGGGCCACCGAGACCATCGAGACCGTCTGGGTGATGGGATCCAGCGAGGCCACGATCAGCGTGTCGGTCAGGTACGTGTTGCGGCCCACGCCGCTGTCCACGCCGATGAGGAGCACGTTGAGGCGCGGCGGGCCGCTGGGCGATGGCGACGGCATCTGTGTCGGCGCGACAGTCGGGGAGGCGGTGAGGAAGTCGCTGGGGTCCGGGGAGGCCGGCGCGGCGCTGGGCTGCCACGCGCCGGCCGTGCCGGGGTCGGTCACGAAGATCGAATCGGCCGTCTCACGGGCGACCTCGGTGACGTAGCCGGCGTATGCCTGGGGCACGATCAGGAGCACGCCCAGCAGCACGACCGGCACCGCCTCCCATCGGCGGAGGCGGAAGGAGCGACCCTGGAAGACCAGGTCGGCCGTGGCCAGGATGCGCCAGACCAGCAGGGCCGCCTGGAGGCCCAGCAGGAGCCAGATCACGGTGGGGTCCAGGAGCTCGGCCGCCAACTCGGCCGGCGTGGTCGTGAGGGCCACGTAGAACGTGAAGATCGCGGCGGCCACCATCGGCAGGCCGAAGATCGCCGCACGTCGATAGCGCCGCACCACGACCTGGCCGACGCCGGGCACGATCGCGCTCAGGAGCGCGGGCACGTACCGCACGCGCCACGCCGGGCCTGGCGACGTGGCGATGGACGGCCCGAGCGCGTCAGGTGCGGGCGCTCCCTCGACGGGCAAAGGCGTCCCGTCCGGCGGGTCGGTCGGCAGCACGGCGGCAGCCTAGCAGGTCGGACGCTCGTCCTTGCTCGGCTGCAAGTCGGCTACCATCGCCGCCGGTCGATGGCGAGTGGCCAAGCGGTAAGGCACCTGACTCTGGATCAGGCAACCGAAGGTTCGAATCCTTCCTCGCCAGCCATCTGTCCGCGACGCGGTGGCGCGGTCGAGCGTATTCGCCTCAGGGCGTGACGACGTACGCCTGGAGGGCCGTCGCCGCCTTCGGCGTGACGGCGTCCGGCCCACCCAGCACCACGATGCGTGCCGGCTGGAGGCGCGTGAGCTCCACCTCCACCACGGACGGGATCGACGTAGGTGGCACGAGCAGGATTGGCCCGTGGCCGATCGCCGCGGCCACCGCGCCAGCCAGCGCATCGGGGAACGCTTCCCCGCTCGCCACGAAGGCGACGGGCACGCCGGGCGCGAAGGTCGCCGCGCTGGTCGCCGCCGCGGTCCCGTACCGGTCAGCGCCCGCCAGCCGGGTCACCGTGCCGTTCGTGAAGTCCTGGAGCTGGGTCGCCACACGGTCCGACACGGCAGCCGGCCCCCCGAGCACGACGATCCGGCCGGGCTTGAGCCGGGTCAGCTCGGCTTCGACATCCATCGGGATCGACGTTCCGGGTACGAGGATCATCGGGCCCTTGCCGATCGCCGCGGCGACCGCACCGGCGAGCGCGTCGGGGAACGCTGCCCCGCTCGCCACGAAGGCGACCGGCACGCCGGGGTCGAACGTCGCGGCGCTGATCGCCGCCGCCGTCCCGTACCGGTCAGCGCCCGCCAGCCGGGTCACCGTGCCCGAGGTGAACGCCCCGAGGGCCGTCGCCACCGCCGACGAGACGGCGGCAGGTCCTCCGAGCACGACGATGCGCCCCGGCTTCAGGCGGCTGAGCTCGGCCGTGACCGGCGGCGGAAGCGGCAGCCCGGGCACGAGCAGGATCGGGCCGCCGTCGAGCGCGGCGGCGACCGCTCCGGCGAGCGCGTCGGGGAACGTGCCCCCGCTCGCGACGTAGGCGACAGGCACGCCGGGCGCGAATGTCGCGGCGCTGACGGCGGCCGCCGTGCCGTAGCGGTCAGCACCCGCCAGCCGGGTGACGGTACCCACGAGCCCGGCGATCCAGGACAGCGGAGCCGAGTCGACCGCATCAGCCGGACCGGCGTTGCCGGCCAGGTCGGTCGCACCGTCGGCCGAGAGCGAGAGGACGACCGAGCCGGTCGTCGGCGTGGTGGCCGTGAGCCGGACCGACCAGATCGCGGCCGACCCCGAGACGCTCGTGACACTCCAGCCGGTCGACGTGCCGCCGATGGTGAAGTCGCCAGTCGTCAGGCCGGTCACGGGCTCGCTGAAGACGAGGCCGAAGGACACCGAGTCGTCCATCGTGGGAGACGACGTGGTCGGGACCATGGAGAGCACGGTCGGGGGCGTGTGGTCGACCGCTGGGCCGGTGGCCGCGGCGACCATCTTCACGACATCCGCGCGGATCGTCGGGAACGTCGCATAGAACGCCGACCCGGGGCAGGCTGTCGCCGCGACGTCGCGGTGCCCGGCGATGTCGGGAAACGTGCGCCGCAGGCCCGTGATCGGGTTCGTGTACGTGGTCGAGCCGGTGGGGCTGATGCCGTGGCGTTCCGTCTCCCAGGCCAGCAATCGCTCGAGCGCGGCCCGGGCGGCCGGCGTCACGTCACGATCGGTGAACGTGCCGAGCATCGCGATGCCGATGACGCCGGCGTTCAGGCCGAGCACGTGACCGCCGGTCACGAGGTTCCCGGCGAGGTCCTCCTCCGAGTGCATCTCGCCCGGGGCATACCCTCGCGCGTAGCGGCCCTCGTAGATACGGCCCTGCGGGTCGATGAGGAAGTTGTAGCCCATGTCGCCCCAGCCGTGGGTGATCGCGTCGTAGTGGTAGATCGAGCGGACGGTCGCCGCCGGGTTGGGGTCGTCGTTGGGGGTCGCGGTGTGGTGGATGACGATCTTCTGGACGGGCTCGAAGTCCGCCGGCCAGATCTCCGCGCCCGAGGCGTCGAAGCGCCACGACTCGTCGGCACCCCACTGGGCCCGGGTGACGATCGTCGGTGTGCCGACCGCCGCGGCCACGACGTCGCCCGCGGCGGGGAGCGTCGCCTGCTCGTCGCTGTCCATGGCGAGGACGACGACATCGGACAGCGGGCGATCGGATGTCAGGCGGGCGTACCGGGCGCCGCCGGCGAGCATGATGTTGCCGTAGGTCTCGGTGCTCGCCGCATGGTCGTCCTGGTCCTCCTGGTCGGCCTCGACGGTCGACGCCGGGCCGAACGTCTGGCCGTCCGCGCCGAACGCCACTGTGACGACGGCGTCCGGGGCGCCCGGCCAGCGCACCGCGACGTGGCTGGCGGCCATCGGCAGGCGCACGATCTGCGTGCCGTCGACCGACGTCTGCACCTCGCCCGAACTCGTCGGGATCGTCCCGCCCGAGGAAGCCGGAACGAACGGCTGGGAGACAAGCCCGAGCACGGCGAGGATGAAGGCAAGGGCGGCGCGCGGCAGGTGCGCAGGGTCCATGGCTCGCCTCCGGGGCCGCCAGTATCCCACGACCTGGCCGGGAGGGACCGATCCCGGGTCGTCATGGAGGAGCACGTCGCCCAGGCGGTAGAATGCCCGACGGTCGCTGGCGCGTGGCTCAACGGTAGAGCACCTGACTCTGGATCAGGGGGTTCCAGGTTCGAATCCTGGCGCGCCAGCCAACTCCCCGGGAGTGTGGTGCGTCATCGCGTGAGCCGCGTCTCCTCCCATGCTGGTCGCAGGAGCCGACGCTGATGACCGCCCCGACCCCGCTCCCCGCCGACGCGCCCGAACGCTCGAACTTCATCCGCGACATCGTGGCGGCCGATCTGGCGGCCGGGCGGATCGCCGCCCCAGTGACCCGCTTCCCGCCCGAGCCCAACGGCTACCTGCACATCGGGCATGCCAAGTCGATCTGCCTGAACTTCGGGCTCGCCCAGGAGTTCGGCGGCCACTGCAACCTGCGGTTCGACGACACGAATCCGGTCAAGGAGGAGCAGGAGTACCTGGACGCCATCGAGGCAGACGTCCGCTGGCTGGGCTTCGACTGGGGCGACAACCTGTTCCACGCCTCGGACTACTTCGAGCAGCTCTACGCCTGGGCGGTCCACCTGATCCAGCGCGGCCTGGCCTACGTGGACGACCTGTCGGCGGAGGAGATCCGCGGCACCCGTGGCACGCTGACCGCGCCGGGCACGGACTCGCCGTACCGCGGGCGGCCTGTGGCAGAGAACCTAGACCTCTTCGCGCGCATGCGCGCCGGTGAGTTCCCCAACGGGGCCCGGGTGCTGCGGGCGAAGATCGACATGGGCTCGCCCAACATCAACCTGCGCGACCCGGTCCTCTACCGCATCGTCCACGCTGCCCATCCGCGGACGGGCGACGCCTGGTGCGTCTATCCCACCTACGACTTCGCGCACGGGCAATCCGACGCCATCGAGGGCGTCACTCACTCCATCTGCACGCTGGAGTTCGAGGTCCACCGGCCGCTCTACGACTGGCTCGTCGAGCACCTCCCGGTACCGCACGTGCCCCACCAGTACGAGTTCGCGCGGCTGAACCTGACGTACACCGTGCTCTCCAAGCGCGTGTTGCTGCGGCTCGTCACCGAGGGCCGCGTGCGGGGCTGGGACGATCCGCGCATGCCGACGATCTCCGGCCTGCGCCGGCGCGGCTTCCCGGCCGAGGGCATTCGCGAGTTCGCGACCATGATCGGCGTGGCCAGGACCGACTCGGTCATCGAGGTGGGCCAGCTTGAGTACGCAGTGCGTGGCGTGCTCAATCGCACCGCCCCGCGACGCTTCGGGGTCCTGGATCCCTTGAAGGTCGTGATCACGAACTGGCCGGAGGGCCAGGTCGAGACCCTGGAGGTCGTCAACAACCCCGAGGACGCGACCGCCGGCACACGCCCGGTGGAGTTCTCGCGTGACCTGTGGATCGAGCGCGAGGACTTCCAGGAGGAGCCCGCCCCCAAGTTCTTCCGCCTGGCGCCGGGACGCGAGGTACGCCTGCGGAACGCCTACTTCGTGACATGCCAAGAGGTCGTCAAGGACGACGCCGGGCAGGTGGTGGAGCTCCGCTGCACGTACGACCTCGCCACCCGCGGGGGCGATGCGCCCGACGGGCGGCGGCCCAAGGCCACGCTCCACTGGGTGTCGGCCGCGCATGCCGTGCCGGCGGAGGTGCGCCTGTACGACCACCTCTTCTCGCGGCCCGATCCCGGCGCGGACGGCGACCTCTTCGCGGACCTCAACCCCGATTCAGAGCGGATCGTCCGCGGCGCCATGCTCGAGCCCGCCCTGGCCACGACGCCCGCTGGCCAAACGGTCCAGTTCGAGCGGCTGGGTTACTTCACGCCGGACCCCGACTCGCGGCCGGGTGCGCTGGTCTTCAACCGCACGCTGACCCTGAAGGACACCTGGGCCAAGGTCCGGGCCCGGGCGTAAGTCGCGCCGGGTCACTGGTCGCGGGGCGACAGCGCCCGAGCATGCCGAGTCGGCGAGGACGCCTGCATCGACTACGCGCTCCAAGGCGGGCCTTGACCATCCGGGCGTGACGTATGGCCCTTGCCCTGCGGCCGACCGGAGCACATCATCGGATCCAGCCTCGTTCGCCACGAGGCGGAACGGAAGGCCACAGATGGGTGCAGGTACGCGGCGGACCGTGGTGGCGTTCCTCGGGGGCGCTGTTTCCGTGATCGTGGCTGGCTGGTACGACGCCGTCGTGCTGCCCACGCTGCAGGTGAGCCCGGATGCCAACTTCGGTGGAGGGCTGGGCGAAAACGCCCTGGCGGTCGGGGCGGGCTACGTCGCGCTGGCCGCGGGCATCCTTATCCTGGCCCTGTTGACGCGTCGCGCGCATAGCCGGTCGGTCGACGTCTTCGATGCGGTCGGGGGCGCGAGCATCGTGCTCGTCGGCATGCTCCTCTGGCCGTCCGGGCTCGCTGTCACGGACGCGCCGGCCGCGGTCGCGATCGAGATCCTCGGCTGGGCTCTGCTCCTCATCGGGCTGGGTGACCTGCGCGGCGCCCTGTGGGTACGACCACGCCCATCGCAGGCCGCCGGAGCGCCGAAGGGGATGGCCCATGGCCAGAGGTAGGCAGCGAACCGTCGCCGCGGTCCTGGGGGCTGCCCTCGTGTTACTCGTGGCAGGGTGGTTCGACAACATCCTGATGGCCGCGGTCCGGCAAACGGAGGCGACGACCTTCGACATCACGCAGACCGCCACAGTCCTACCGATCGGCTACGTGCTGATCGCGGCTGCCGTCCTTGCCGTCCTGGTGCTCGCCCGCCGGGCGGACAGTCGGCTGGTGGATGTCGCCTACGCGGTGGCCGGCGGGTTCCTGACCGTGCTCTTCACTCTGGTCTGGACGCTGGCAGCCACTATCAACGGCGCGCCACCGGTGCTGCCTGACCCGCTCGCCTCGTTCATCGATCAGGCGTACACGACTACGGAAACGGGTCCCCTCAATGCCGTCGCGATCATCGGCGCTGCCATGCTGGTCGTAGGGCTTGCCGACCTCGGCCTCGCGCTGCGACGCAGACCATCGCCGGAGGTACGCGTCGCGCCGGCCGCGGAGGCGCCTGGATCGATGCCTGTCAGCACGCCGGACGCGCAAGCCTGAGGCCA
>DASPUH010000082.1:0-15807 GCA_035622975.1 Candidatus Sulfotelmatobacter sp. | reverse complement strand
GGTGATCGTGTGGCTTGCCACTGACAGTGCGGGGCTCGGGAACGTCGCGCTGCCCGCCACCACGGGGGCGCTTCCAAGGTCAGTCGCGCCGTCCTCGAAGTCGACCGTGCCGTCGTTCGGAATGCCCCCGGGGCTCGCGATCGTTGCGGTGAAGTTGACGCTCTGCCCGAAGACCGACGGGTTCCCGTCGCTGGCGACGACCGTCGTCGTCGGGGCGTTGTCGACGATCTGATCCGGGCTCAGGTCCCCTGATCCGGGCGCGTAGTCTTCATCCCCGGAGTAGTCGACGGTGACCGTGTGTGTGCCGGCGTATAGAGACGTCGCGTCGTAGGACGCGTCCGCGGATCCGTCCAACGCTACCCCCGGTGCAACGTCAAAACCATCGACGATGAAATCGACCAGTCCTGTGGGCAAGCCGGCACTTCCAGTTACCGCGACGCGGAACGTCACGGTATTGCCGTAGTCCTGGGTCGGGGTGTCTGACGTGACCGTCACGGTGGGCGCGGCGCCGCTGGCGAGGACGCCCTGGACGCCGATGAGCGCGAACAGGGCCAGGCCGAGGGCAAGGCTGGACCGACCCACGAGTCGAAGGAGCGAGCGGCGATCGACGGGTCGGTTCATGCGCGTGTCACCTTGCGATTCGGCGCCCTGTGAGCCCAGATTGTCCGACGGTCTCCAGCGGTGCGCCATACGTCGTTCAACTAGGTCACGTGGATGTAGGCGACGCTCGACTTCGTTGTCTTGCCGCCCTTCGTCACCCACAGCTGGATGTAGTAGTCGGTGCTGCCGTCCAGATTCGAGATCGTGAATGACTGCGTCGTGTTGTACGTGGCTTGCAGCAGAAGCGCCCCCGGGTCATTCAAGCCGACGTACCACTTGTACGTCGCGCCCGCCGTGCTGAAGTTGCTGCACGTGATGCTTCCACCGGCCACTGCGCCCCCTGGCGGGTCGGCGCCGCAGACGATTTGGGCGGTCGGAGGAGGTGAGGTCGGGGTGGGTGTCGGCTTCGGTGTGGGTCGCGGCGTCGGTGGCGGTGTGGGCGCGGCGGTCGGAACGGGCGTGGGCGCAGCGGTGGGGGCCGCGGTGGGTGTCGGCTCTGGCGTCGACGTGTCGACCGTGCCGACACGTGGATCCAATGTGCCCTCGGGGGCGGGGGAGGGCGTGACCACCGGCCCGGGAGTGACGACCGGTGCAGGCGTGGCCGTCGGCCCGAGGGCGATCAGCGTCGCGGTCGCGGTGGGAGAGTCGGCGGCATGCGCCGCCAGTGGCCCCTGACCGGTCTGCGACGACGCGATGTTGGCCGCCAGGAGGATGATGACGAGGCCAGCCAGCGCCACGGTCGTGCGGCCAGGCCAGCGGCTGGGCGCGCGGGGCTGTGCCTCGGGGACGCTCGCGGTCGCTGCGGCTCCGGCCGGGACGCCCGCGAGCCCGGTGGAGAGCGGGCGGGTGATCTGCGGGCCATCGGGGTCCAGGCTGGGGGCCACCGGACCCTTGGCGGCGCGGGGGCCGGCGGCGCGGACGGCCTTGCGCGGCGCGCAGGTGAGGCACTGGCGCTGGGTGTCGTTCCAGCAGTCGGAGCAGACGAACTGGCGGCAGTTGTGGCAGAAGTTGAAGCTGCGCCGGAAGCGCTCGTACTCAGCGTCGGCGATGACCTGGCCGATGCGGCGGGTCGACTCGGCGAGGTTCTCGGCGTACGAAGCGTCGCGCCGGAGCACCGTGTGGCGGGCCGCCTCCAGCCCTGCGCGCGCCTTGTTGGACGGACTGAGCTTGCGGCCCGACAGCGCCAGCACGAATCGGGTGTGACAGCGCTCGCAGACGTATTGGACTAGACCCTCGCTCACGCTGGCGACGTTGCGGTAGCCCCAGAGGCCCCGCAATGACGCAGTAGTCCTGCCCCCGCACCGGCTAACGGCGGAGGATCAGTGCGATGTCAGCGGCGGGCCACCAGCACGAGTCCGCCAAGCAGCACCACGGCGACCAGCCCGAGGCCGATGGGCCCGGCCGACACCACGGTCTGGACCAGCCCATCGGCGAGATGCGAGAAGCCGTCGGTGACCGTCTGGATGGCATGGCCGAGGCCGTCGGCCAGGTTGCCGATGCCGCCACTGATGCTCGATCCGATGCCGCCCAGCACGCCGCCAGTGTGGGGCCGCGGTCAAGGGCGGGCCGCGGTCAAGGGCGGGCCCCGGCCGGGACCGGGCCCCGTGCCGTACCATTCGGGGCGCAGCGGATCCCCGTGCGGTGCCTCTGCATCCTTCCACTGTGACCCGGTCCCGAGAGGCCGGCGAAAGCGGCCCGAGAGGCCGGCAAGAGGAGGACTCGCTTGACGCTGCCCGTTCCCGTGGAGGCGGTCGTGGACCCGCGCCTCGGCGCCCGTGGTCCGGCCCTCATGGCCCTCGAGGACGGCACGGTGTTCCCCGGCATCGCCTTCGGGGCGGCGGTGGCGGCGGGAGGCGACCTGGTCGCCAACACGAGCCAGACGGGCTACCAGGAGGTCTGCACCGACCCCTCGTACGCCGGCCAGGTGGTGGTCATGACCTACCCCTTGATCGGCAACTACGGCCGCCTGGCGGGTGATGACCAGTCGGCCAGGCCCTGGCTGCGGGCCCTGGTCGTGGCCCACGCCACGGCCGGCGTGATGGGTCGGGCACGCCAGCTGGCCCACCTGCTGCGCGAGCACGAGGTGCCGGCCATCGCCGGGGTGGATACCCGGGCGGTCGCGCGACACCTCCGCGAGACAGGGGCGCAGCGAGCCATCGTCACGGCCCCCGGGGAGACCGATCCGGGGGCGGCGGTCGCCGCGGCCCGGGCGGTGCCGCGCTGGGAGGATCAGGACTTCGTGCAGGACGTCTCGGCCATCGATCCGTTCGAGGTCCCGCCGTCCAGCGCCCCCGCAGGCTCCACCCCCGTCGTGGTGGTGGTCGACTACGGCCTCAAGCACAACATCGTGGCCGCCCTGGCGGCCCGCGGCGCCCGCGTCCGCGTGATGCCCCACACCTCCACGCCGGAACAGGTGCTGACCGACGACGTGGCGGGCGTCGTGCTCTCACCGGGGCCCGGCGATCCGGTCCGCCTCCCCGGCCCGGTCGCCCTCGCGGAGGCGATCCTGACAGCCCGGCGACCGCTGCTGGGCATCTGCCTGGGCCATCAGATCGTCGGCCTTGCGGCGGGCGGGCGGACGACGCGCCTGCGGTATGGCCACCACGGTGCCAACCATCCGGTCCAGGACATCGACTCGGGCCGGGTGCAGGTGACCGCCCAGAACCACGAAGTGCAGGTCGAGGGCGACAGCCTCCCGGCCGGCGGTGGCTTCTACGTCAGCCAGCGCAACCTGAACGATGGCTCGGTGGAGGGGCTCCGCCACCGCGCGTGGCCGGTCGAGACCGTGCAGTACCACCCCGAGGGCTCGCCGGGGCCGCTGGACGCGCTCGAGGTGTTCGACCGCTTCGTGGCGGCCTGCCGGACCGCGCGCTGATGCCGCCCCGGCGGCCGGCCCCGCCCAGGCCGGCCAGCGTCCTCCTCATCGGCTCCGGTCCGGTGGTCATCGGCCAGGCGGCCGAGTTCGACTACGCCGGCACGCAGGCCTGTCGTGCCCTGCGAGAAGAGGGCGTGCGCACGATCCTGCTCAACTCGAACCCGGCCACGATCATGACCGACCCCGGTGTGGCCGATGTCGTGTACCTGGAGCCCCTGACGGTCGAGTCGGTCGACCGGATCCTGGCCCGCGAACGCCCTGAGGGCCTCCTCGCCGGACTGGGCGGCCAGACGGCCCTCAACCTGGCGGCCGAGGCGGCCCATGCGGGCATCCTCACCCGCCACGGCACGCGCCTGCTGGGCACGCCGCTCGAGGCCATCGAGACGGCGGAGGACCGCCTGCGCTTCCGCGACCTGCTCGACCGGATCGGCCAGCCCTACGCCCCCTCGGCCATCGTGGAGGGCGCGACCGATGCCGACCGCGCCCGCGCAGCCGATGCGGCCCTGGCGGAGATCGGCCTGCCGGCCATCGTGCGGCCAGCTTTCACGCTGGGCGGCTCGGGCGGCGGCATCGTGACCACCGAGGCCGAGTATCGCGAACGGATCCGGGCGGGGCTGCGGGCGAGCCCCATCCGCCAGGTGATGGTGGAGCGATGCCTCGTCGGCTGGCAGGAGATCGAGTATGAGGTCATGCGCGACGCCGACGACACATGCATCGCCGTGTGCTCCATGGAGAACGTCGATCCCCTGGGTGTGCACACCGGCGACTCCATCGTCGTGGCGCCCGTGCAGACGCTGCCCGACCCGGTCCACCAGCGCCTGCGCAGCGCGGCCCTGGCGATCATCCGGGCACTCGGCGTGGAGGGCGGCTGCAACGTCCAGTTCGCCCTGTCACCGGACAGCCGCGAGTACGCCGTGATCGAGGTCAACCCCCGCGTCAGCCGCTCATCGGCGCTGGCCTCCAAGGCCACCGGCTACCCCATCGCCCGGGTGGCCGCCCAGATCGCCGTGGGTCGGCGGCTCGCCGAGATCCCCAACGCCATCACGCGCACGACGGTGGCGGCCTTCGAACCCGCCCTGGACTACGTGGTCGTGAAGCTGCCGCGCTTCCCTTTCGACAAGTTCCCCTCGGCCGACCGGACCCTGGGCAGCCAGATGAAGGCGACCGGCGAGGTCATGGCCATCGACCGCACGTTCGCCGCGGCCCTCAACAAGGCCTTCCGCAGCCTGGAGCAGGCCGGCGCCGGCGTCCTCGCCGAGGATCCGGCGTGGGCCCCGACGCTCGATTACCTCGGCGCTGGCGGGGGCGCGGCCGCCGTCGACGACGAGGGGCTGATGTGCGAGGCCGAGACGCACGCCGCGCGGGTCGCCCGGCCGATCGTCCTGCGGCGCTTCCTGCGGCCCTCGGACTCGCGCGCCTGGCGCCTGCTGGCCCTCCTGCGCCGCGGCGTGGCGGAGGCGGAGCTGCACGAGGCGACCGGCATCGCGCCGTGGTTCCTGGCCGAGATGGCCCGCCTGGTACGACTCGGCGAGGAGCTCCAGGCGGCCACCGGACCCGGCGGCGACGGGCTGGAGCTGCCGCTCGACCTCCTGGTCAGCGCCAAGCGGGCCGCCTATGGCGACCGTGACATCGCCACCCTGAGCGGCCGGTCCGAGGCGTCGGTCGCGGCGCAGCGCGAGCGCCTGGGCCTGCAGCCGGGATTCGCCATGGTCGACACGTGCGCCGGCGAGTTCGCTGCCCAGACGCCGTACTTCTACGCCACGTACGCGGCCGCCGGCTCGCCGCCCGAGGCCCCGCCGGTGCCGCGGCCCGCGGCCCTCGTCATCGGCTCGGGCCCGGTGCGCATCGGCCAGGGCATCGAGTTCGACTACTGCGCCGTGCAGGCGGCCGCGACCCTGCGGGCCAGGGGCTGGCAGGCGGTCATGGTCAACTCGAACCCGGAGACGGTGTCCACCGACTTCGATGCCTCTTCCCGCCTCTACTTCGAGCCCCTCGACGTGGAGAGCGTGCGGGCCGTGGTCGCCGCCGAAAGCCCCACGGCTGCGCCCCTCCTGCCGGCGCTCATCCAGTTCGGCGGCCAGACACCGCTGAACCTGGCCGCGCCGCTGGCCGCGGCCGGCGTGCCCCTGCTGGGCCTGGACGTGGACGCCATCGAGCGCTCGGAGGAGCGCGTCCGCTACGCGGCCCTTGTGGAGCGGCTGGGCATCCCCCAGCCGGAAGGCGGCCGCGCGACATCGGTGGATGAAGCGCTGGTCGTGGCCGAGCGGATCGGCTACCCGGTCATCGTGCGCCCCAGCTACGTCATCGGCGGCCTGGCCATCGATTTCGCCTACGGGCCGGGCGACCTGGCGGCCCAGCTGGCCGCGGCCACCATCGTCACGCCCGACCGGCCGGTGCGGCTGGACGCCTACCTGGAGGGGCTGGAGGTGGACGTGGACGCCGTGTGCGACGGCGAACGGGTCTGCATCCCCGGCCTCATCGAGCATGTCGAGCGGGCCGGCGTGCACTCCGGCGACTCGGTCGGCATCTGCCCGCCGCAACACATCAGCGAGGGCGACCAGGGCCTGCTGGTGGCCAGCATGCGGCGGATCGCGCTGGCGCTCGGCGTCCACGGCCTGATCAACGCCCAGTTCATCGTTCGGGAGGACGGCGTCTATCTCCTGGAGGTCAACCCGCGCGCGTCGCGGACGGTGCCGTTCCTGTCCAAGATCACGGGCGTGCCCCTGGTCGAACTGGCCACGCGGGTGGCACTGGGCGAGCGGCTGGCCGACCTGGGCTGGCCAGACGGGTTGTTGCCGCCACCGCCGCTCGTCGCCGTCAAGGCACCCGTCTTCTCCACGGCCAAGCTGCGCGGGGTGGACCCGTCGCTGGGGCCCGGCATGCAGTCGACCGGGGAGGTCATCGGGCTCCACGTGGATGCGCGGGTGGCATTGGCCAAGGCTCTGCTCGCGGCCTCGCTCCGCCCGCCCGTCCCGGGCGAGGAGGGGGCTACGGCCCTCGTCACGGTGGCTGACCGGGACAAGGCCGGCCTGGGTCAGCTGGCGGCCGCGCTCACGCTCGGCGGGTACCGGCTGGCGGCCACGGCAGGCACGGCCGCCGCCCTCCGCGGCATGGGCCACGACGTGCAGGAGGTGGCACGCCTTGGCGAGACCGGCACGGCCGACCGGCCCGACATCCTGGGCCTGATCCAGGGTGGCACGGTCAGCCTCGTGGTCAACACGCCGTCACCACTGCCCGGGCCGGTGCGCGACGCGGCAGCCATCCGCCACGCGGCCGTGGCTGAGGGCATCCTGTGCCTCACCGCCATGGAGACAGCCATCGCCGCAGCCGAGTCCCTCGATCCGGCCCTGCGGGCGGCGCTGGACGACGTGCGCCCGTTGCATGAGTGGGCGCCGGCTCGTCGTCAGGCGGTGGGCCGGGGGGCACCCAGGGAGTAGCCGGCGCGCACCAGCAGGCTGCCCAGGCGCTTGCGCAGGCGGGGGGTCTTGTCCGCAGTACGGCGGCTGGCGGTGGCCAGGCGGTGCTCGGTGGCCTCGCGGCGGCGGGTGCGCTCGGCGAAGCCGACATCGTCAACGATGGGGTGACGGAACACGTCGGGAACCTCGGGATGCGGGGTGCTGGGATGGTTCGGGCTGGGATACGAGGCCGTGGTCATGTCGGTGGTCCTCCTGTTAGTTGTCGGTCTAACTTGTGTTCGCCCGGAGCGGGGCCGTTGGTTTCGGGGAGCTAGTGCAGGAAGCGGAGCAGTTCGGGGCCGGCCTCGGCGACGCGGGCACGGCGGAGGCTGTAGTAGGTCATGTTGCCTTCGTCGGTGACCGTCACCAGGCCCGCCGCGCGGAGGGCGGCGAGGTGGTGCTTGACGGTCGGCTTGGAAAGCTCCATCTGCTGGGCGATCTCGGTGAGGTACAGGTCGCGGTCGGTCAACAGGCGGAGGATGCGCAGGCGCGACGGATCGCCCAGCGCGCGGTAGAGGCGCAGCACGGCCTCCGGTGGCGCAAGCTCGTCGGCCCGGCCCAGGGCGTCCTCGTGCACCGGGTAGGCGAAGAGCCGGAAGTCGGATCCCGAGCTGATGTTGTTGTACGGCCGCCCGAAGTAGCTGGGGGCCAGGATGACCCGCTGGATGCCGGGCTCCGGCAGCCAGCGCAGGCCACCGGTCGTCCGTTCGATGAGTTCGGCCGGGGCCAGGGCCTCGCGGTCGCCGCGCCGCAGGTCGACGTCCCGCTGCTGGATCTCGGCGATCCGCGGTTCGATCGGCTCGAAGGCCATCAGCCAGTCGGCCAGCAGGCCCCGCAGCTTGTCGATCCACGTGGTGGGCGCCCGCAGGAAGTCGACCACCGGTGTGCATTCCTGGTCGGAGAGGTGGGCGGGCAGCTCGCCGAAGGCGGCCTCGTCCCCGTCCAGGGCGCGTTCGATCAGCTCCATGACCGGGGCGGCGAAGCCGTCGCCGGCCATCTCGCGGGCCAGCTGGCGAGTCTGCATGGTGGCCACGAGGGTCACCATGTCGCGCGCCGTCCGCACCTCGGGGTGGAGGACGGGCATGACCGTCAGGCCGTGGCCGAAGCCACCCCGGGCCTCGCCGAACAGGTCGCGCAGGTCCTGCTGGCGCTCGGGTGAGAGCGCCGCACGGGATCGCTCGAGCCACCCCCGGTCCTCCGGCAGCAGGTCGTAGTCCAGCCCATCGACCGTCACCAGGCTGAGGATGAAGTCGTACGCCGGGCGGGCGTCGAATTCGATGCGGTAGCCCTGCCCGCGGCCGCGCACGAGGGCCCGCGGCTGGGGGGCTGCCGTTGTGTCTGGCCGGCTGATCGTCCGTGGCATGTTAGACAGTAATCTAACACATGAGCGATGAGTGTCAAGGGCTGCAGGATGGCACAATCCGCGCGATGGTCGCCCCGGACCCCACCCACCCGCGCATCGACTTCACCGAGCGCCGCTTGCCCAACGGCCTGCGCGTGATCGTCGCGCCGGACCACCTGGTCCCGGTGGTGGCCCTCAACCTGTGGTACGACGTGG
Source organism: Candidatus Sulfotelmatobacter sp. (assembly GCA_035622975.1). Classification (GTDB taxonomy): domain Bacteria; phylum Chloroflexota; class Limnocylindria; order Limnocylindrales; family CSP1-4; genus DASPUH01. The sequence continues at coordinate 7,319 of DASPUH010000082.1, read as the reverse complement.
GCAGCAAGCACGAGGCGCCCGGGCGGACGGGTTTCGCCCACCTCTTCGAGCACTTCATGTTCCAGGGCTCGGCCCACGTGGCCAAGGCCGAGCACATGAGCATCGTCCAGGGCTCGGGCGGCGTCTGCAACGCCACGACGTGGTTCGACCGGACGAACTACTTCGAGACGCTGCCCTCCAACCAGCTCGAGCTGGGCCTCTGGCTGGAGGCCGACCGCCTGGCCACGCTGCTGGACGCCCTGAGCCAGGAGAACCTGGACAACCAGCGCGAGGTGGTCAAGAACGAGAAGCGGCAAAGCTACGACAACCAGCCCTACGGCTCGTTCTACGAGAAGTTGATGGCCGCGGTCTTCCCGCCCGGTCACCCCTACCACCACACGCCGATCGGCTCGATGGCCGACCTGGACGCGGCCAGCCTGGAAGACGTGACGGCCTTCTTCCGCACGTACTACGCGCCGGACAACGCCGTCCTGACCGTCGTCGGCGATGTCGAGGCCGAGGCGGCCTTCGAGGCCGTCGAACGCTGGTTCGGTCAGATCCGGTCAAGCGGCAAGGTCCCTCGGTTCGAGGCTCCCGACACCCCGCCCCACATCGGCGCCCTCTCCCGCGAGACCGTGCCCGACAACGTGCCGCTGGTGCGGATCCACTTCGGGTGGCGCACGGCGCCGTTCGGCACGGCCGCCTTCGACGCCCTGGAGGTGGCCACGCAGATCCTCGCCGGTGGGCAGGGCAGCCGCCTCTACCGCCACCTCGTCCGCGACCGACAGATCGCCCAGGACGTCTCGCTGTTCTCGATGCCGCTCGTCGCCGGCGGGGCGATGGTCGCCGGCTGGGCCACCGTCCGGCCCGAGGCCGACCCGGCGGAGGTTGAGGCGGCGTTCCTGGGGGAGATGGCGCAGGTCACCCGCGAGCCAGTCACGGACGACGAACTGTTGCGGGCCCATGCCCTCATCGAGTCGAGCGAGCTCTCGGCGCTGGGGCGGGTTGAGGAGGTGGCCGACCGCCTGGGCATGTATGCCACGCTGTTCGACCAGCCGGAGCTGGTCAACGAGCAGCTGGGGCGCTACCTCGCGGTGGGCGCGGACGACGTGCTCGCCGCGAGCGCGGCGACCTTCCGCGACGACAACCTGGCCATCATCACGTTCGTGCCCCGCGAGGACGAACCGGCGCAGGCAGACGCCGCGCAGGCAGACGCCGCGTGAGCGGGCCGGCCATCCTGGCCCACCGTCCGTCGGCCGGGCCGCCGCGCCCGTACCATTTCCCCGGCTTCCGCCGCAGCCGCCTCGACAACGGCCTGACCGTCATCGCGGCGGACGTCCCCGGACGCCCCCTGATGGCGGCGGGACTCCTGCTGCCCGGCGGCGCCGGCCATGAACCGGCCCGTCTGGCCGGTGTCAGCTCGCTCACCGCCCGGGCGATGTCCGAAGGGACCCGCCGACGCGACGCGGTGGCCTTCATCGAAGCCTCCGAGCGTCTCGGGGCGTCCCTCGGGGCGAGCTGCGACTGGGAGATGCTGACGCTGTCGCTGACGGTCCCCCGGGGACGCCTCGAGCCAGCGCTCGAGCTCCTGGGCGAGATGCTCCGCGAGCCCGCCTTCCCGGCCCACGAGGTGGATCGTTTGCGCGAGCAACGCCTCAACGAGCTGCTGCAGGCGGCGGCGCAGCCCGGGCGGCGCGCGGAGCGGACGTTCCTGGGCCATATCTACGATCCGGCCTCGCCGTACGCGCGGCCGCTCGGCGGCGACGAGGAGACGGTGCCGCGGCTGGACCGGGCCGAGCTCGTGGCCCGCCATGAGAGCCACCTGGACCCAGCCCAGGCGACGCTCATCCTGGCCGGCGACATGGAGGGGCTGGACCCCGTGGCGATGGCGCAGGCGCAGTTCGGCAGCTGGCGCGCGGCGCCGGGTGTCGTCGGCACGGCACCCACGCCGGTGCCCGCCCTGCCCGCGGCCGGGGCCCATGCGACGGTCGTCGTGGACCGCCCCGGCTCGCCCCAGTCGGAGGTGCGTATCGGCCACGTCGGGCTGCGGCGGCGGATCCCCGACTACCACGCCACGATCGTGCTCACGACGATGCTCGGGGGCCTCTTCAACTCCCGGCTGCAGCGCCTCCTTCGCGAGGAGAAGGGCTACACGTACCACATCAGTGCGAGCTTCGACTTCCGACGCTCCCCGGGGCCGTTCGCCGTGCGCACGGCGGTCCAGACGGAGGTCACGGCGCCCGCCGTCAGCGAGGCGCTGGGCGTGCTGCGCCGCCTGACCGCGGACGCGCCGACGCCCGCCGAACTCTCCGAGGCCAGCGAGTTCCTCATCGGCGTCTTCCCGCTCCGCTTCGAGAGTCCCGAGCAGGTGGCGGGGGCGATCGCCGGCCTCGTGACCCAGGAGCTGCCGGACGACGAGCTCGATCGCTACCGGCCGGCGGTGGCAGCCGTCACGGCTTCGGACGTCGTGGCCGCCGCGAGCCACATCCGGCCGGACGCGGCAGCCGTCGTGCTCGTGGGTGACGCGGAGCGCGTGGTGCCCGACCTGGAGGCGGCTGATCTGGGGCCCGTGCAGGTGGTGCCGGCGGCGTGATCGTGGTCGTCGGCCGGCCTGCGCTGGAGGCCGTGACGGCCGGGGGCCAGGATCGCCCGGCGGGGCCCGTCGCCCTCATCGCCCTCGCCGCAGCCGCTGCCGGCGCCTCGGTGGAGCTCGTCGGGGCGGTGGGCGACGACGCCCGGGCCGATACCTTGGCCGTCGCGCTCGGTCGGGCCGGCGTGGGCCACGCGGCCCTCCTGCGGCTCGCCGGGGCGGCCACGCCGCGATGGGGCGACCAGCCCGCGACCTGGCCGCGGCTGGACCCAGCGGACCTGGACCTGGGCCTGCGCTACCTTCCGGAGTGCCGGGTCCTCGTACTGGCCGAGCCGCTGCCGCCCGCCGTGCGCGACGTGGCGCTCGAGGCCGCCGCCTACCACGGCGCCGCTGTCGTGGCCGTGGTCGCCGATGACGAGCCCCCCGACGAGCGGCTTGCCCAGGTCGCCACGATCCTTGTCGCGCCCAACGACGCCCTGACTCCGTTCGCCGACCTGATCGGCCGGTTCGCCGCCGCGCTCGACGGCGGCCAGGAGCCCGCCGCGGCCTTCCGCGGCGCGGTCGAAGCCGTGGGCTGGGAGCGGGCGTCCTGACCGCGCGCCAGCCGCTCGTCGTCTTCGGCCCGCGGTCCACCGACTACGACTTCGGGTGGGACCACCCCCTCACGCCGCGCCGCTATGGACCGGGCATCGAGCTCCTCCGGGCCCTGGGTGCGACGTGGTTCCTGGCGCCCGAGCCGGCCACGGTCGCCCAGCTGGAGCGCCTGCACGAGGCGGCGTATGTCGAGGCGGTGCAGCATTTCGCGGCTCACCCCGGCAGTGCGCCGCAGCGCGGCATCGGCCCCGGGGACTGTCCCGCCTTCCCCGGCATGCACGAGGCGTCGGCCGCCGTCGCCGGCGGGTCGCTGGCAGCGATGGCGCGGCTGCTGGACGGCTCGGCCGAGCATGCCTTCCACCCCGGCGGGGGGCTGCATCACGCGATGCCCGGTCACGCCTCGGGGTTCTGCATCTACAACGACGTCGCGCTGGCCGTGGCGGCGGCGCGGGACGCCGGCCATCGCGTCCTGTACGTGGACCTGGACGTGCATCACGGCGACGGCGTCGAGGCCATGTTCTGGGACGACCCGCTGGTCCTCACCTGTTCCCTCCACGAGACCGGCGAGACGCTCTTCCCGGGCAGCGGCGGGGTGGAGGATCGCGGCGGTCGACTGGCCCCGGGGCGGGCCGTGAACGTGCCACTCCAGCCCGGGACCGGCGATCAGAGCTGGCTGGAAGCGGTCCGGTCGGTCGTGCCGGGTCTTGCCGAGGCGTTCCAGCCCACGTTCCTCGTGACGCAGCACGGCTGCGATACGCACGCGTACGATCCGCTGGCGCACGTGCGGCTGACCACCGCAGCGTATGCCCAGGCGACGGCATTGCTGCACGAGCTGGCGCACCGCCACACGGCCGGCCGCTGGCTGGCGACCGGTGGCGGCGGGTACGACGCCTACCGGGTCGTGCCGCGCTCCTGGGCCCTGGTGTGGCTGGCCCAGGCGCACCTCGACGTGCCGGCCACCACCCCCGAGCCGTGGCGTCAGCGCTGGGCGGCCGAGGCGGCCGAGTACGGTCAGGGTCCGCCGCCCATCGAGATGGTCGATCCACCGGGCACGGTGGGCTCGGAGTCGCCGTCGGTCGCCGCCCGCAACGCCCGGACGGTGGAGCGCACGCTCGAGGGGGCCCTGGAGCTGCTGGCCGCGCGTTGACCGCGCGTTACTTCGCCGTCCAGGCCGGCTGCGTGCCGCCTGCGATCAGCTCCACGGGATCTCCGCCGTCGACGGGGACCAGCCATATGGAATCGGGCAAGGCGTTCGACGCGAAGCGTTGCACCGCCAGGTATCGGCCGTCGGGCGACCATGACGGGTAGTTGGTGACGACCTCCGAACTCGCGGTGGAGGTGAGGGGACGGCTCGATGAGCCATCCGCCCCGACAAGGAAGACGTCAGAGTTGCCATGATGTGCGACCTCTCGTGCGATCGCCAGGTTGGCGCCGTCGGGTGACCACACCGCAGGCGAGCGGGCGTCGCCATCCCCGACCAGCGTGACCGCCGTCTCCCCGCTCAGCGTGACGGTCACGACGGGCCCGTAGCCGTAATCGGCCGTCCCATCGACCGGGATGGTGGAGGGCCCGGCGTTCATCGCATCGAGGGTCAGCCGCTGACCATCCGGCGACCACTGCGGCTCGCTGACGGAGCCCACCTCGGCAGGGAGCGGCTCCCGAAACCAGTAGCCCGTGCCCAGCTCCAGCACCCACAGGTCCCCGCACCCAGAACACCCCAGTTGATCCGTTGCGGCGGCCATCTCGTGGCCGTCGGGCGACCAGCTGATCCCAAGGTAGTCGCCTGTTCCGGGTGGGTTGGGCAGTTGTCGCGGGGGTCCCCCGGCGGCCGAGACCGTGACCAGGCTGACGACGGGCTGGCTCTGCTGCCCGCCTGGGCGATCGACGCGGACGAAGGCGATGTCCTGGCCGTCCTGCGACCAGGCCGGAGAGTCCAGCTCGTCGTCACCGGAACCGGAGTACACCAGGTGCGTGGCTCCGGTGGTCAGATCGGCCACGCAGATCGCATTCGGGCCGACGAACGCCAGGTGGCCGAGGAGGGCCGGGTGCTCGCGCAGGGTCGGACAGGAGGCCTGCTGGCCCACCTGGATGGCGAGGCCATTGGCCCCGGCAGCGAGCAGCACGAGACCCCACGACGCGGTCGCGGGACCCAGGTAGACGGCAAGGCGGCGGCCCATGTTGAGAGGCGCTCCAGCTGCCGGGAGGGCACGGACGGCAAGCCGGGCCGCGAGCCAGCCTGGCCCGACGGCGAAGGGCAGGGCCACCGCGAAGATGATCCAGACGGCGCCAACGATGCCTCCGCCTTCGCCGCCCTGGACGGCGAACGGCGCAAGGGCGACGGCGAGGCCCACTTCGGCCCCCCCACACAGGCCGAGCAGACCGACGGGACCGCCCGCCAGATAGCCCGCCAGCATCCCGATCGGCATGACGACCAGGACCAGCCCGACCGGGTTGTCAAGTACCGGTACGGCACTGAGCGTGGACCCCAGCCCGGCGACCCCGACGATCAGCAGGGCAGGGATGCCCAGTGCCCCCACCGCGAACGCCACCGCCGCTCGGCGCCAGGTCCCGCGATCGCCCGACGGTGGCGCCATCAGACGCCCGACCCCGTGGAGCGGTGGACGAGGAGTCCGGATGCGCTCGGGACCACGCCGACGAACATCAGACCGGACGCCGCCGCAACGACCGAGTGCTCGGAGCGTCCTGTGACGACCTGCATGTCCTGGCCATCGCTCCCGCGCTTCATCGCCGGGCCGGGCGACGTGTGTGGGCAGCGTAACAGCGCCACCAGTGACCGAGACGCCCGGCGGTGTCGGATGTGACGAGTCGTATCGCGGGGAAGGGCACCGGGGGCGGGCACGCGCTACGCTCCGGGCGATGCTCGAGGCCGATCCCCTGACCCTCTTCGGCCCAGCCACGCAGGCGTGGTTCCGCGGCGCGTTCGGGGCGCCCACGGCCGCCCAGGCGCAGGGCTGGCCGGCGATCACGGCCGGACGTCACACGCTGATCTGCGCGCCCACCGGTTCCGGCAAGACGCTTGCCGCGTTCCTGTGGTGCCTGGACCGGCTGGGGGCCGAGGTGCGACCTGCTGACCCGCTCGCGGCGCTGCGTGTGCTGTATGTCTCGCCGCTCAAGGCGCTCGTCCATGACGTCGAGCGCAACCTTCGGGCGCCGCTCCACGGCCTGACCCTGGCGGCCCAGGGCCTGGGCCTGCCCGAGCCGCACATCCGGGTGGGGATGCGGACGGGTGACACGCCGGCGGATGAGCGGCGCGCCTTTGGCAAGCACCCGCCGGACATCCTGGTGACGACGCCCGAGTCGCTCTTCCTCATCCTCACCTCCCAGGCTCGCGATGCCCTGCGCAACGTCCGGTGGGTCATCGTGGACGAGATCCATGCCCTGGCCGGCACCAAGCGCGGCGCCCACCTGGCCCTGTCCCTCGAGCGCCTGGATGCACTGGCCCATACAGCGCCGCAGCGGATCGGCCTGTCCGCGACCCAGCGCCCGCTGGAGGCGGTGGCCGCCTACCTCGGCGGGCGCGAGCCCAGCCGCACGGCCGCCGCCACGGCCACCCCCGGCACGTCGCGACCGGTCACGATCGTCGATGCGGGGGTCCGCAAACCGCTCGAGCTCCAGGTCGTGGTCCCGGTGGACGACATGAGCCGCATCGGCGAAGCCATCCCTTTGGACGAGCAGCCGGGTGGCCCGGCGGCCGGACCGGAAGCGCGGACCAGCATCTGGCCGGCTATCCATCCCCGCATCCTCGAGCTGATCCGGGCCCATCGCAGCACGATCGTCTTCGTCAACAGCCGCGCCCTCGCCGAGCGCCTGGCCCACCGCCTCAATGCGCTGGCCGGCGAGGAGCTGGTGCGAGCCCATCACGGCTCTCTCGCCCGCGAGCAGCGGGTGGAGATCGAGGAGGCCCTCAAGGCCGGCCGACTCCCGGCGCTCGTCGCCACCAGCTCGCTCGAGCTGGGCATCGACATCGGCCACGTCGACCTGGTATGCCAGATTGCGACGCCGCGCTCCATCTCGGCTCTGGTGCAGCGGGTCGGACGCTCGGGCCACGCCGTCGGCGGGCTGCCCAAGGGACGGCTGTTTCCGCTGTCACGCGACGACCTGGTGGAGTGCGCCGCGCTGCTGGATGCGGTGCGGC
>DASPUH010000081.1:0-15876 GCA_035622975.1 Candidatus Sulfotelmatobacter sp. | reverse complement strand
AGGCGCGATGGGTCGCGGCCCAGGCGGTCCTGGCCGTGGCCGCCATCGGGGCGGGCGCGGTGGCCGTGGCGACCCTCGGGCTTGTCATCCTGCTGGCCGCCGGGCAGCGGCGGCGGACGGTCATCGTGGCCCGCGAACGCGGGGCCTCGCGTCGTCAGCTGGTCTTCGCGACCGTGCTCGAAGGGGGGCTGCTGGCTGGGCCGCCGGCCCTCGCCGGTGCGCTCCTGGCGCGGGCAGCCGTGCCCGCGGCGATCGGTCACCTGACGCTGGCCGCAACCATCCTCGTCGCCGCAAGCGTCCTGGCGCTGTTCCTGCTGGCGGTCGGGCCGGCGCTCGTTGGACCGCTCCGTGGTCAGGGTGCTGGACCGGCCCCGGTGCGCCATGCCAGCGGCCGGCGGATCGTCCTGGAAGGCCTGCTGATCGTGGGCGCGGCCGCGGCGGCCCTCGTCCTCCGCCAGCGCGGACTCGTGGCCCCGACGGCGACGGCGACGGCTCCCCCGTCGAGCGGACCGGACCCGCTCGTGGCCGCCGTCCCGGCCCTCGTCGGCCTGGCTGCCGGCCTGCTCGCCCTGCGGCTCTACCCGTGGCCCATGCGCGCGCTGGCCTACCTGGCCGCGCGGCGCCGAGGGGTGGTTTCGGTGCTGGCCCTGCGGCGGGCGACGCGCGGCGGCACCGGCGGCGTCGTGCTGCTCATCCTCCTGGCCTGCGATGCGGGCGCGGCGTTCGCAGCGGCCACGCTCGTCCACATGGACGCGGGCGCGGACATCGCCGCCTGGCAGACGGTGGGTGCGCCGTACGAGCTCGTGTCGCGCGGTGGCCTCCTGCCGTCGGCCATCGACCCCGCGACGCTGCCCGGCGTGACGACCGCCGCCGAGGGGTTCGAGGCACAGCTCGGCCTGAGCACCGGCAGCCTCCGCGAGGTGGTGGTGATGGACACGCCGCAGTACGAGACGATCGCGCGCGGCACCCCGGTCGACCTTGACCTGCCGCCCGCCATGCTGGCGGCCCGCGCGGACCCCATCGCCGTCGCCGTCTCGCCCAGTCTGGCCTCGGAGGACCACCCGCTCAAGCTCGGCGACGTCTTCCAGGTGACCGTGGCCGGCATCCGGGTGGACCTCCAGGTGGCCGCCTTCCGGCCCAGCCTGCCCACCCTGCCCGTCGACCAGGCGTTCGTCCTGCTGCCTCGGCAACAGCTGGCCGCGCTGGCGCCGCCCGGCATGCCGGGCCCCTCGTTCGCCTTCCTCGCGGCCCCGGACGCGGCGCTGCCGGCCATCCGCTCGGTCGTGGCCGCCGCACCGGCCGGCGGCGACGTGGAGGTCGTCCAGCGCTCGGCGGTGGTGGCCGCCAACCGGGCGATGCCGGCCACGGTCGCGGTGGCCCAGGGCGTCGCGGCGGCGGCCATCCTGTCGTTCGCCTACGCGGCGCTGGCGGTGGCCGCCGCGCTGGCCCTCGCCGGCGCCAGCCGGGCCATCGAGACGGCGCACCTCCTGACCCTGGGCCTGACCCGGCGGCAGGCGGTCGCGCTCGTGGCGACCGAGTTCGGCCCCACCGTCTTCGCGGCCTTCGCGGCCGGTCTCCTCCTGGGAACGGGCCTGTTCGTCTTCCTCGAGGACAGCCTTGGCCTCGCCGACCTGCTCGGCTCGCCGGTCGCCGTTCCCTTCAGCCTGCCGCCGGGCGGCCTGGTCGTGCTGGTGGTGCTGCTCGTCGGTATCGTGGCCGTCGGCATCGGCACGGCGGCGCGGCTCGAGCGCAGCCAGATGCCGGCCACCGCCGTCCGCCAGGGGATCGAATGACCGATCAGGCCGCGCCCGTCATCGTCTGCGACAACTTGGTGCGGATCTTCAAGGTCGCCGACCTCGAGGTGGTCGCCTTGCAGGGCCTGGACCTGGTGGTGACCGAGGGTGAGTTGATGGCCCTCGTGGGTGCCTCCGGCAGCGGCAAGTCGACCCTGCTCAACATCCTTGGCGCGCTCGACGAACCCACCGCCGGCCAGGCCATCGTGGCCGACCACGACCTGGGCCGCATGAGCGGCCGGGAGCAGACCCACTACCGCCGCTTCGTCGTCGGCATGGTGTGGCAGCAGACCGCGCGGAACCTGCTGCCCTATCTCACCGCGGCCCAGAACGTCGAGTTGCCCATGGCCTTTGCCGGCGAGCGTCGGCGGCGCCAGCGGGCGATCGAGCTGCTGGACCTGGTCGGGCTGGCCGACCGTGCCGGTCACCGCCCCGACCGCCTCTCCGGCGGGGAGCAGCAGCGGGTCGCCGTGGCGGTCGCCCTGGCCAACCGGCCGCACGTCCTGCTGGCGGACGAGCCGACCGGCGAGCTCGACAGCAGCACCTCCGCTGAGGTCTTCGAGGTCCTGCGCGGAGTCAACCGCGAGCTGGGCACGACGATCGTCATCGTGACCCACGACGCGCTCGTCTCGGATCACGTGGCGCGTACGGTGACGATCCGCGACGGCCGCACCAGCAGCATGACCGTGCGTCGGACGCAGCGGTCCGACGACGGCGACCACCAGGTCATCGCGGAGGAGTTCGCCGTGCTGGACAAGGCGGGCCGCCTGCAGCTGCCGCGGGCCCACATCGAGGCGCTCGCCCTGGCCGACCGGGTGCGCCTGCGGCTGGAGCCCGACCACGTGGGCGTCTTTCCCGACCGCGAGCCGGCCGCGCCCGGCTCCACCGGTCCTGAGGACGCCCCGCTGCCGTGAGCCAGCCATCCCCCGATCTGGCGCGCTACATGCCACGTGCTCCGGAACCGATGCTGCGCGCGATCGGCCTGACGCGTGACTACGCCTCCGGCGGCGCGGTGGTGCACGCGCTGCGGGGCGTGGACCTGGCCGTCGCGGAGGGCGAGCTGCTGGCCGTCCGCGGCCGGTCGGGGAGCGGCAAGACGACGCTCCTGAACCTGCTGGGGGTGCTGGATCGGCCCACGAGCGGCCGGGTATTGCTGGATGACGTCGAGGTCTCCGCCCTGTCCGACGCAGCGCTGGTCGACGTCCGCCGGCGGACCGTGGCCTTCGTCTTCCAGACGTTCGGCCTGGTGCCCATCCTGACCGCGGCGGAGAACGTGGAGGTGCCGCTCCGCCTGGTCGCGGTCGACGGCCGCACCCGCGACGCCCGGGTCCGCGAGCTGCTGGAGCTGGTCGGGCTCGGCCGGCGGATGGGCCACCGGCCGCATGAGCTCTCGGGTGGCGAGCAGCAGCGGGTGGCCATCGCACGCGCTCTGGCCAACCGGCCGCGGCTGCTCCTCGCGGATGAGCCGACCGGTCAGCTGGACTCGGAGACCGGCCGCAAGATCATGGCCCTGCTGCGGACGGTCGTGCGGGCGGAGCACGTGACGGCCGTCGTGGCGACCCATGATCGCATCATGCTGGAGGTTGCCGACCGGGTCGTTGAGCTGCAGGACGGCGTGCTGACCGCCGCGCCGTAGGGTCAGGCGGGGCTGGGGTCGTCGGGGGGCCGGGCCGGGGACTCGACGAGGGTCGTGGGCGCGGCATGCACGGCCGGGATGGAACCCAGGCGCCCAGCGTGATAGTCGGCCACGGCCTGCAGGATCTCTTCCCGGGTATTCATCACGAACGGGCCCATCCAGGCTACGGGCTCGCGGATCGGGCGTCCGCCCAGCAGCAGCACGTCCAGGTTGGGGCTGCGGCTCTCCTGGACCCGCGTCGCGGCGACCGTGAGGGCCCCGCCGGTCCCGAACACCGCCAGCTGGCCGGGCCCGATCGGCCGGCCTTCCGCGCCGATGGTGCCGTAGCCCGAGAGGACATACAGCAGGGCGTTGTAGTCGGCTCGCCAGGGGAGGACCAGCCGGGCGCCCGGGGCCAGGGTGGCGTGCACCAGCGCCATGGGCGTGTAGGTGGAGCCGGGTCCCTGGTGGCCGGCGATGTCGCCGGCGATGACGCGCACGAGCGCGCCGCCATCCGGTGACGAGGCCAGCGCCACCTCGCTGGCCCGCAGGTCCTGGTAGCGCGGGGCAGACCACTTCTGGGCTGCCGGCAGGTTGACCCACAGCTGGAAGCCATGGAACAGGCCGCCGCTGGCGACGAGGGCCTGCGGCGGCTTCTCGATGTGCAGGATGCCGGCCCCGGCCGTCATCCACTGCGTGTCGCCGTTGGTGATGACCCCGCCGCCGCCGTTCGAATCGCTGTGTTCGAACGTGCCGTCGATCATGTAGGTCACGGTCTCGAACCCGCGGTGCGGGTGCCATGGCGTGCCCTTGGGCTCGCCGGGCGCGTACTCGACCTCGCCCATCTCGTCGAGGTGGACGAACGGGTCAAGGTCAGCCAGGTCGACCCCGGCGAAGGCCCGGCGGACCGGGAAGCCCTCACCCTCAAGCCCATGGGGCGCCACGGTGACGCTGCGGACGGGTCGCTGCGGCGCAAGCGGCCCCGGCTCCGGGATGCGCGGCAGCACGGTGACATCGGAAATGGTGACGGCGGGCATTGACGGCGGCTCTCCAGGGGTGGTGGTGCGGCGGTCATCATCGCACACCGATGGTTGCGCATGCAACTACCGGCCGCCGCGGCCCGGGCCTCGCTGCGTGCCTTTCGGCGCGCCCGCGGCCGCGCCAAACTCGTTCTCCGCCGTGGGGTGAACACGAGATGTTGCCTGCGAGGACGGAAGCCGCGCCCGAAGCCCGGATCGGGCCCTTCAACGCTCAGGTCGTGCGCCTGCTGTTCAAGGCGAGCCCGGAGCCCCCGGTCGGCGGTCGTTCCGAACCCCCTGGGTTCATGCGGCGGAGGCGCAGGGCCGAAGCGCGCTGGAGCGAGGTCTTCCGCGCCCTGCACCCGCGGGTCGGCGCGACCGCGAGCCCGCGGCGTGGCGCGCGAGCCGCCGATCAGACGGAGGTGCCTACCTGCGAGAGCAGCCGCTGGATGTCGCTGCCCAGGAAGAGCAGGGCCAGGATCGCGACGATGGCGATGAGGGTCAGGATGAGCGCGTATTCGGCCAGGCCCTGTCCGGCGAACGCGCGGCGATCTGGGCGACCCGCCAGGATGGTCGACAGCACGCGAACCCGTACCTCCATGCGTCGGCCGGCCCGCTGGCTCATCCACGGGATGCCGCCCCCGAAGCATCCGTCATCCAGGTCCGCAGGCCATGCGGCGATGGTCCCGTCGGCCCCCGTACACCCCGGCTACCCCAGGCACGTCGTCCCCACGAGCGCCGCGACCGCGATCGACCTCACCGCCGTGCTCGACCGGCCCGAGGCGTCGACGATGCGGCCGTTCGGACCGTTGCCCACGACTGCTCAGCCGATGATGCCAACGTCGACGCGTCCGCTGACGGGACGAACGGCCCTGGTTCAGACGCCCCCGTGATGGCATCCTCGCTGGCGTCGTGTGGTTTCCTGTGGCGTGGCGAGGGAGGCGACCGTGGTGAACTCGATGCGGTGGGTGACATGCCGCGGGTCTGTGGCGATCGTTTCGATGGCGTTTCTAGCCACCGTGATGCTGCCCGCCGGCGTGGTCGCCGCCGGCCCAGCGCGCCGTGATTCGGGCACCGGCCGGCCCGCAGCCCACCGTCTCGCCTCCTCGACGGCACCGATCGACCATGCCCTCATGGCCGAACTGCGCACCACGAATCGGCAGGTGATGGTCATCGTGCAGCTCGCGGGCGCCCCAGTCGTGACTCAGCGGTCGGCGAGCGGCAGGCCGCTGTCCACGGCCGAGGAGGTCGCGGCTCGCAAGCCGCTGGCAGCTGCGCAAACTGCCCTCCTGCCGCGTATCGCAGCCCTTGGCGGTCGAGCGATCGGAACGATGGTCGATGCATACGACGGCATCCAGGTGCTCGCACCGAGCAAGGTCGTCACGCGCCTTGCTTCGCTGCCAGGCGTGGTCGCGGTGCATCCAGTCACCACGTTCGCACGGGAGAATTCGAATTCAGTGCCGTACGTTCGTGGTCCCGCAGCGTGGGTGGCTGGGCTGACGGGCACCGGCGAGACCATCGGCCTGATCGACACTGGCATCGACTTCTACCACGCCGACTTCGGCGGTTCGGGAAGCGTCGCCGACTACACGTACGGCGAGGCGCATGACACGACGATCCCGGCGGTGGATGCCGACGGGACCACGATCGCCTACCCCAACGCCAAGGTCATCGGTGGCTACGACTTTGCCGGTGACGCCTACGACGCCGACGTCCCGGCCGACGCGACGCCGGCCCCCGACGGCAACCCCCTCGACTGCGGCCCGGCCAACGGCGGCGACGGCCACGGCACGCACACCGCGGGCACGGCTGCCGGTTTCGGGGTGCTCGGGAATGGCACGACGTACAGCGGGCCGTACGACGACACGACCGAAACCTCCAACACCTTCCTCGTCGGGCCGGGCCTTGCCCCGCAGGCCACGATCCGCGAGTACCGCGTCTTCGGGTGCGTCGGCTCATCCGCCCTCGTCACGCTGGCCATCGATCGGGCCGTTGCCGACGGCGTTGACGTCATCAGCATGTCGCTGGGCGGCGCCTATGGCACGGCGAGCACGGACGACCCGACCGTGGCCGCCGTGGACAACGCCGCGGCCGCCGGCATCGTCGTGGTGGCCGCGTCGGGCAATGACGGGCCGAAGGCGTACCTCACCTCCAGCCCGGCGAGTGCCGCCGGGGCCATCTCCGTGGCAGCCATCGGAGGTCTCCTGTCTGACCCCAACACCTACCAGCATGTGGCCCCCTTCTCGTCCGCGGGTCCGCGTTTCGGTGACAGCGGCCAGAAGCCCGACCTCGTGGCGCCCGGGGTGAGCGTCGTCTCCGCCGGGGTCGGCACCGGCAGCGGGAGCGCCACCTTCTCTGGCACCTCGATGGCGACGCCCCTCGTTGCGGGTGCCGCCGCGTTGACGCTGGAGGGTCACCCAGGCTGGACCGATCCATCGACCCGGGCCGGCCTCGCTCGGGCGGCGCTGATCAGCACCGCGGACATCAACGAAGATGTGCACGGCTCGCGCGACCACGATGCGTTCCGCGACGGCGCCGGGGTCCTGGACGCCGGTGCGGCCGCCACCACGACGGCCATGCTCACCACGGCCGACGGTACCGACGAGCTGGCCTTCGGCTACCAGGCGCTCGCCGGTCCGTGGACCGCCACCGAGTCCTTCACCGTCCACAACGACGGCGCGTCCAGCGAGAGCTACGTCGTGGGGTATGTGGCCCCTTCACCCACGACGCTCGGTCTGGGGTTGACCGTCGATCACGGTTCGACCAGCGTGACCGTGCCGGCCGGGGGCAGCGCATCGATCGATGTGCAACTCAGCCTGAGTGCGGCAGCCGTGGCGGCCCTACCGACTGCCGACACCGGTGGTTCGGGGACGATGACCCACATCTTTGGCCAGGTCTCGCTGATCCCCGACACGCCGGGGCCCGGGGTGAGCGCGCTGTCGATCCCGTACACCGTCGTCCCCCGGGGTACGTCTGACATCCATCTGCAGACCGCGTCGGGCTTCCAGTCGGCGAACACGCTGGCCGTGGAATCGGCCGTCGTGGCCAATGGCGGCAGCCATTCCGGCGATGCTGACCTCTACGCCTGGGGCCTCACGTCACCGGACCAGCTGCCGGGGAGCGGCGCTGACGTGCGGGCAGTCGGCGTGCAGGACCTCGCGGGGACCTATCTGGGCGGCCAGTCGAGCGACCGCAGCCTGATCTTCGCCATCAGCCAGTACGGCTCCGTGTCGTCCGCGGCCGCCAACATCTACGAGATCGACATCACCTCGGCTGGCTCGTCGACGCCCGATCACGAGGTGCTCGCCGGCGACTTCGGCCTGTTGACGACGGGCCAACCCGAAGGCGAGCTAGCGGCCGTCGCCCTCGACGCGGGCGGCGATCCGGTCGGACCCTACTTCGCCGCCGATGCGCCACCCAACGGCTCCGTGGTCGAGCTGCCGGTCCTGGCGAGTTCACTCGGCCTAGGCAGCGGCCACGGGGAGTTCACTTACACCGTCAGCACGATCGATGGCCAGACGGGCACGACCGACATCGTGCCCGGCCAGGCGCCGTTCGATCCGTACGCCCCCGCGATCTCCAGCGGCGACTATCTGCCGCTCGCGGCTGGCGCCACGGCCGATCTGACGCTCGTCGTCGACTCTGGGGAGATCGTGGCCGAGCCCGCCTTGGGCTGGCTCCTGGTCGGCCTCGACGATGCCGACGGCGCGCCCGCCGCCGACGAGATCGGCCTCGGCCCGATGGCCCATCGCCTCGCTGGGTCCGACAGGTATGCGACGAGCGCCGCCACCAGCCGGTACGTCTTCCCACCCGGACTCCCATACGTCTTTGTCGCCTCCGGGGCGAACTTCCCCGATGGCCTCGCGGCCGGGCCCGCCGCAGCCGCCCTGGGCGCCCCGGTCATCCTGGTGCCAGCCGCCGGCACGGTCCCTGCCGTGGTGATGGCGGAGTTGCAGCGTCTCGCGCCCGGCCAGATCTATCTGACCGGGGGCACGGGGGCCGTCTCGACAGGTGTCGAGGACCAGTTGAAGACGGTGGCGCCGGTCCAGCGCCTGTTTGGAGCCGACCGCTATGCGACAGCGGCTGCGGTGGCGACGTGGATCTTCAAGACGGTGCTGGGCAGGGCCTCGGTGCCGGTCGTGTACGTGGCCGACGGGGCACTCTTCCCTGACGCGCTCACCGGCGGACCGGCGGCAGCGGAACAGCACGGGCCGCTCCTCCTCGTTCCGCCGAGCGGAAGCCTGCCGAAGTCCGTGACGGATGCGCTGACCGCGTTGAAGCCGGCCCGGATCGTGGTCGTGGGCGGGACGGCGTCCGTCTCAAGTGGAGTGCTGGTCCAACTCGGGGCGTTCGGCGTTCCCGTCATCCGGGTCGCCGGCTCCAACCGGTATCTGACGGCCGCAGAAGTCAGCACATACGCCTTCGGACCGGGTGTGGCGGCCGTCTTCCTCGCCGCCGGCACCAACTTCCCCGATGCGATGGGTGGCGCCGCCGCAGCCGGCTACCTTCACGGGCCGGTGTTGCTGGTAGGCCCGAACTTCTACTACACCGCGACGCAGACGGAGGTCGCGCGGCTTGCGCCCAAGTCACTCTACGTCCTCGGCGGCGTGTCAGCCGTAGACGACGGAGTGGTCGACGTCTTCATCCCGTTCATCTCGCCCTAAGCCGCCCCGTGCCGAGCCGTCGTGCGAGGAGTGGGGTGGCCTAGGGGGCTTGAACCCCTAACCTTCGGAGCCACAATCCGATGCTCTACCGATTGAGCTAAGGCCACCGCGGGCCCGCATCGTACCCGATGGACGGGCGGTGCTCGGCGGGCCCCAGCGGGGCCGGCGACGCCCCGTCGTTGCTTGGTCGTCCCCGGACTGGTATGCGCCGACCTTGGGCGACCGGTTGTTGCCCCAGTCCGGCGCCTGAAGTGCGACGCGACACTGCAACAACCGCGAGCCTGATCTGGGCGCATATCAGTCATCCCCGGGCTAGACGACAACGGCGGCGTGGAGGCTGTGGTCGCACCGCCGGCGGGGAGGCTGTGGTCGCACCGGCGGCGTGGAGGCTGTGGTCGCACCGCCGGCTGGAGGCACCGGCGGCGGGGAGGCTGTGGTCGCACCGGCGGCGCCGAGGGATCCACGTGGTCGACTGCGTCCGTCCGACCGGCGCTCGCCGCGTAGACTGCGGGCATGGACGTCCCGGGCTTCCTGGCCAGGCAGTTCTACGTGGCGGGCAGCCTGCGCAACACCGCCACGGGCTTCCGCCTGGAGGCGCAGAACCCCATGGGGAATGGCACGCTGGTGGGCATCGGGCGGCTCGCCGTGGACGGCCGGGCCATCGAACCCTCCGCGGTGAGTGCGCTCCGCGGGGACGATCCCACGCCGATCCAGGCCGCCAGTGTCGACAGGTTCCACCCCATCCGGGTCCAGAAGGGCGACCACGTCGCACTGCTCGTGGCCGGCACGCCGCTGGCCCCGGGCTCGCACAAGCTGGAGGTGGAGCTGTACGAGGTCAACCTGGGCCTCCTGCGCCTGGCCATCAGCGACACGGTGGCCAGCATGACCGACACGCTGGCGCCAGGATGACCGACACGGCGGCCCCGGCGTGACCGCGCCCCTGCAGTTCGTGGCGCACCCTGGTGCCGGCCGTGGCGCCTTCGCCCGCGCCTGGCCGGCGATGGGTGCCGCGCTCGCGGGTGCTGGGCTGGACAACGAGGTGCTGCTCACGACGCGGGCCTTCGAGGCGGCCGACCTCGCCCGCCGTGCGGCACAGGACGGGGCGCGGCTCGTCGTGGCGGTCGGCGGGGATGGCACGCTGCACGAGGTGGTCAACGGCCTGCTGACCGCCGACCTGCCCGTGGACGCCGTACCAGCCCTGGGCCTCGTGCCGGCAGGGCGGGGCAGCGACTACGCGCGCGGCCTGCACCTGCCGCGCGACGCGGCGACGATCGTGGCCCGTTTCGCTGCCTACCTGGAGGGGGACGCGAGCGCCGCCCACCCCGTCGACGCCGGCGAGGCCACGTTCCGACCCACACCGCTTGTGGCCGGTCGGCCGACGCCGCCCTCGCCACTGCCGGCGGAGCCGACGGGCCCGAACACGGCCCCGGCCCTGCGCTACTTCATCAACGGTGCGGGCATCGGTTTCAGTCCCTTCGTCGCCCAGCGGACGGCCCGCTTCCCGGCCCGGCTCGGGCCGTACCTGTACACGGCCGCGGGCCTGCTGACGATCATCGACTGGCGGGAGCGGGGGGTCCAGCTGCGCTGGGCCGACGGATCGAGCGAGGAGCGGGCGGTCGAGTCGGTCGAGCTCGCCCTGGGGCAGTACGAGGGCGGCGGGATGCACGTCGCGCCCGAGGCCGACCCCACCGACGGCCTCTTCGACTGCGTCGTCATCGACGCCGTGTCGCGGCGGGAGATGACGACGTTCGCCTGGCGCGTCCGGTCGGGGGACCACCTCAGCAGCCCGCGTGTCTCAATCCGGCGCACGCCCGGCCTCGTGGTGACGGTGACCGACGGCGGCGGCCCGCTCTACCTGCAGGCTGACGGCGAGCTCCTGGGCCGCGATCCGTTCGCCTTCAGGGTGCTGCCCGCCGCGCTCCGGTTCGTCTGGTAGCATCGGGCCATGCTCGCCAGCTCGCGGCTGCTGCGTGTGCCCTCTGATGAGCATGGCCTGACGCTCGGTGACTTCCTGGTCCCGGTCCGCGTCGGGGAGCGCCTCAGTTCGCGCGCCCGCCACGCCATGCTCGTCGTGGCCGGGGCGCTCCTCATCGTGATCGGGGCCCGCATCAGCTTCTATCTGCCCAACGACCCGTACGTGCCGGTGACGCTCCAGACGTTCGGTGTCCTGTTCGGCGGCGCCCTGCTCGGCTTCCGGCGCGGCATCCTGGCCGTGTTGCTGTACCTGGTCCTTGGCTTGTTCCTGCCCGTGTACGCCCTTGACGCCGCGAGTGGCACCTACCGCCACGGCCTGGACACGATCATCGCCTTCAGTGGGGGGACCGTGACGCTGGGGGCGACAGGGGGCTACCTGGTCGGCTTCCTGGTGGCGAGCGGGATCTCCGGTCGCCTGGCCGAACTGGGCTGGGACCGGCGCCTCATCGGCTCGTTCGCTGCCCTGCTGGCCGGCGACGCGGCCATCTACGTGATCGGTCTGCCGTGGCTGAGTGCGGCCGCTCACCTCTCGGCCGCCGACACGATCGCGGCGGGCCTGACGCCCTTCCTCGTCGGCGATCTGGCCAAGCTGATCGTGGCCGCGCTGCTGCTGCCGGCCGGCTGGTGGGTCGTGGCGAGGCGGCCCAGCGACCGCTAGTCGTCCGCGTCGGCCACCTCGAAGACCTGGACCGGCTGCGCGAAGCCTTTGACCGTCACCTCGCCGCGGTCGCGCACGGGGAACACCCCGTCGACCCGTGCCCGGGCTCGGGCATTCAGCAGGATCTGGCCATCGCCGGCCTCGGCGCACAGCCGCGCGGTGAGATTGACGACGCTGCCGATGGCGGCGTAGTCGTAGCGCCCCTCGTAGCCGATCCGCCCCAGCGTCGCGTACCCCGTCCCGATGCCGACGCCGAACCCCAGCCGGTGCCCGAGCCGGCGCCAGCCGGCCACGAGTTCTGCCACGTCCGACCGCAGGGCCAGCGCCATGCGCACGGCACGTACGGCATGCTCGGGCTGCTCGAGCGGATCGTTGAAGAAGACCATCACGCCATCACCGGTGAACCGCTCGAGCGTCCCGGCCGCCTCTTGGATCCGCCGCCCCAGCGCCCCGTGGTACGCACGCAGCACGTCCAGCACCTCTTCCGGCTCCGCCGACTCGCTGAAGGCCGTGAAGCCGCGCAGGTCGCAGAAGACGACCGTGATCTCGCGACGGTGGCCGGCCAGCAGCCGCTCGCCCTCCGGGCTCGAGATCAAATCGGCGACCTGCGGCGACAGGAAGCGGCTCAGCTCGGCCCGCTGACGCTCGATCGTGCCCACCAGGCGCGTCGTGGTCAGCGCGATGACGGCCTGGTCGGCGAAGAGGCGGCAGAGCTCGATCTCCGCGTCGGTGAAGGGCATCGGCTCGGTGCGCCAGGCGCTCAGCACGCCCACCACGACCCCCTCGCGCAACATCGGGACGCCGAGCAGCGCACGGAAGCCGCCCAGGCGTTTGGCCTCCGGGTAGTCGTATTCGGGGTCGCGGTCCACGTCGGGGATATGGACCGTGGCTCGTTCCAGGGCCACGCGGCCGGTGAGCGTCGCGCGGGTCGGCGTGATGGGGTGGGCGATGTTGAACTCGACCACCTCCCGCGGGGCGCCGATGTCGGCCGCATGGCGGTAGCGCCCGTCCTCGCCCAGGAGGTAGACGAACCCGCGCGTGGCGTGGGCGAGTCGCGTCGTGTGGGTGAGGATCGTGTGGAGGACTGCGTCCAGGTCGAACGGTGCCCGCCCCAGCGTCTCCAGCACGTCGCCTAGGGCCGCCTGATAGGCCGCCGAGCCCTCGGTTCCCGCTCCGCCGCCCGGCACACCCTCCATGGGCCGGGAGTGTATCGAAACCCTCCTCGTACAATGCCCCTGCGTGCGCCTGTAGCTCAGTGGATAGAGCGGGTGGCTTCGGACCACCAGGTCGCGGGTTCGAATCCTGCCGGGCGCGCCATTTCAACCTCTCGGGACAGCGCCGGCGCTAACCCGTGCGCCGCACCGCCGATGGTCTATGAACCGCTCGCGCCGGCAAGGAACGCCAGCGCTCGCTCCCAGCTGTCAGCCTGTGCATGGGCGTTGGCCTGAACGGACCCGCCCGTGTCCAGCGTGAGCCGCGGACCCATGTGCGCGGTGGTCTCGGAGCAGGGCAGCACGAATGGCGGATACCAGGAGTGGCCGGCCCCGGCGTACTCCTGGTACTGCACGGCGTGCGGGTAGCCGCGCCTACGGAGCACGTCCACGATCTCCGCACAGCCCGCAGACGCGTTCCACATGCCGTCCTTGTCGCCGGCCATCAGCAGCAGGTCGGCCCTGGAGTCCTCCAGTTTGATGCGTGCCTCCTCCAGGTTATGCGCCTGGTGCACCCCCCGGACATACGTCTGCGTGAACTGGAAGGGATGGTCATGCAGGAAGCCATCGAGCATGTCCCGGATCACCCAGCGGTTCAGCAGGCGCACGTACGGCAGGTCCTTGCCCTCGTGCGTCCATGACGACTGGTTGCGGAAGTTGAGGCCCTGGAAGCACCACGCATTCGGCGCCAGACCAACGACTCGCTTCACCACCGGATAGCGGGACGCCAAAAGCAGCGCCAGCTCGCCGCCCTTGGAGATGCCGAGGATCTGGACCTCCCTGCCGTTGACTACCGGGTGGTCCGCGAGCCAGGCGAAGACGCGCTCGAAGTACTCCAGCGGGATTCGCGCGAGCGAGCCAGGCAGTCCGGGCTCGTGGAAGTAGTTCAGGGCCAGCGCGTTGAGACCGTGCGACGCGAGGAGGGCGGCTATCGGCAGGCAGGCGCCGAGGTCACCACCGGAGCCCGTCGGGACGATCACGGTCGGGTTCGTGGCGTCGTTGGTGTAGAAGAGCTGGCCGACGAACGGATGCGAGATACGTTCCGTCCGCACGTTTGCGCTCACGAAGCGCCGCTCGATGGAGATCCGCTCGGTGTCGCCGTCGACTTGGGCCTCGATATCGATAAGTAGGCTGTGCTCCGCGGATACGCCGCTCGCGATGTCGCCCAGGTTCCCGTGCGCGCGAGTCATCGACGTGATCAAGCCCATCGGGTCGATCCAGTCGTATGAGCCGGATTCCGGACGCTGCGCGCCGAGGTCGACACGCCCCGCCGGGTCGGCCCGGAACGTGGCCTCTGACCGGTAGGCCACGGTTGGCGCCCACGGCAGGGCCATCGAAGCCTGGAGATGGGTCATGGCCTCCGGCGCAAGCTCCGATACCTCGATCCGGACGGGTACATCGGCGAGCGCCGATGTGGGAACAACGCTCAGCTTCATGGCCGTCGACCTCCATCGCGGGCACAACAACACGCCGGATGCCTGACCGTATCGATCCGCAGCGTCCAGATTCGTCGCGTCGGACGTGAGCATCAAGAGCCGAACGGCCCGCTGGAATCAGGCGGAACGCAGCTCGAGGGTGCATCGGGCGGGCCCTTTCAGGCCCGGGCGGTCCTGGGAAGGACCCTCGGAGGTACTCGCCCGGCGCGCCTCCGCCCCGCCGCGGCGAGCCACGCAGCCCGGCCGTTGATCGGGTCGTGTAGGTTGTCATCCCGCGCCGACACCTGCCGGGCGCGCCATCCCGATCTCGGCGGCAGCCGCGCCGACCCGCGACCGATCAGGAGGGTCAGATGGCCAGAGTGCTTGGAGTGGGCGGCGTCTTCTTCAAGGCCAAAGACCCGACCGCGCTCGCCGACTGGTATCGCGACGTGCTGGGCCTCGACATGCAGGACTGGGGCGGCGCGTTCTTCACGCCTGACGGGATGGCTGCCCACCCTGGGGCCGGCACGGTCTTCAGCCCGTTCGCCGCCGACACTGACTACTTCGCGCCATCCACCCGGGAGTTCATGATCAACCTCGCCGTCGATGACCTCGATGGCCTCCTGGCGCGTTGTGCGAAGCACGGTTTGGAGGCGGAGGTCAGCGCGGACGACTCCAACGGCCGGTTCGCGCACATCCTGGACCCCGAGGGTACGAAGATCGAGCTCTGGCAGCCGGCCTGAGCGGCTGCAGGACCGATCACAGGAGGTACCGATGCAGCGACTGCCGCGCCAACCTACCACCAAGGCGCCCGCCGAGCGCTTCACCGGGGACGTATGGGTGGATGTCATCGCCCGCGGGGAGCCGCCTTCCCGGATCCGCGTCAATGTCGTGCGGTTCGCGCCTGGGGCGCGCAATGCGTGGCACGCGCATGCGCTCGGCCAGACCCTGTACGTCCTCGAGGGCATCGGACGGATCCAGGCGCGCGGCGGCCGGGTCATGGAGATCCGCCCGGGCGACACGATCCACACCCCGCCGGGCGAGTGGCACTGGCATGGCGCGGCCCCCGACCGGTTCATGACCCACCTGGCCATCTGGGAGGCCCCCGCCGATGGGCCGGAGAGCGAATCCGGCCCGCTCGTCACCGACGCGGAGTACCTGAGCCTAGGGACCTCCCAGGGCTAGGGCTCCAGTGCGGCCACGTCTTCGGGCTGGCGGACCCGGGGCAGCGGCGAGAGGACCAGCGGCAGGATCGACGCCGCCATGCCGGACAGGGAATGCGGCGGGACCGCGCCGCGGGGGAGTCCCGCGACGCGGCCGGCCGAGTCTGATCGGCGGGCGGTCAGGTGCCGCCGGGTTGGTTACTCGAGGACGTGGATGTCCCGCGCGTGCCCCAGGTCCTTGAGGACCTGCGGCCACACGCTGACGCTCACCTCGCCCAGGTGGGCCTTCTTGAGCAGCAGCATCTGCGTCCGCGACTGGCCGATGCCGCCACCGATCGTGAGCGGCAGCGTGCCGTCCACGATG
>DASPUH010000080.1:0-8230 GCA_035622975.1 Candidatus Sulfotelmatobacter sp. | reverse complement strand
CGACGCCGTGGACCCTGTCTGCGGCATGGACGTCGAGATCGCCACGGCGCGCCACCTGGCCCAGCATGAGGGCGCGCTCTACTACTTCTGCAGCGTGGGGTGCCGGGCGCGCTTCATGCGCGACCCCGCCAGCTACGTGGGCGCCGGCACGTCCACCGCAGCGGAGTCGGAGTGACCATGCGATTCGAGGGCACCGAGCGTGTCGCCGCCAGCCAGCCCCGGGTGTGGGCCTTCCTCATGGATCCGCAGCAGGTCGGCAGCTGTGGCCCCGGCGTGGAGAGCGTCGAGCCGGTCGATGCCACCCACTTCAAGGCACGCGCGACGGTCGGCGTGGGCTTCATCAAGGCCCGCTTCGTGGTGGACATGGAGATGGCCGACCTGCATGAGCCCGACTCGGCGACCATCAAGGCCCACGGCCAGGCACCCGGCAGCGCCGTCGACGCCACGGCCACCATGCAGCTCGCCCCCGATGGGGCGGACGCCACGACCCTCGCCTGGGCCGCCGACGTGAACATCAGCGGCACGCTGGCCAGCGTCGGGGCCCGGCTCATCCAGGGCACGGCGGAGAAGATGATCCGCCAGACCTTCGACTGCATCCGCACCAAGCTGGAAGCCTGAGCAGGCACATGATCCGCTCTGCCTAGCAGGTTCATACCGTCAGCCGCAGGGCGTGCCTTGCAGCAGGTAGAAGACGATCGTCTCTGCGATTGCGGCGAGGACGAACGAGGCACCCAGCCTCCGCCGACGTGTGGCGCGTGTGCTTGCGGCCCACGCCCAGTCGAGCCCGAGAACGGCAGCCGAGAGCGCGGATATCACCAGCACGGCACCCGGCACGGTGATGACGGCCCCGGCGTAGGGCCTAGGGCTGACGTTGCAAGTCGATCCGCTTGCTAGTGTCAGCACGACGAACACGGCAGCCGCGGCCGCAGCAAGGGCAAGAACGATCCTGATCGCGGTCACGAGAAGGCGATGCACGGGGTTACCTTGAGCTCACCGTAGGCTCAATAGGGGCCGTGGCCGGCTAGTAAACGGACCATACGCTCATGGAGTTGCCGCTGTCTAAGGAGCAGAACGTGGAGTGTCCATGGATGGGTCCGTGGCCGACGCACGAACCTATGTTGATGTCATGCCACGCGCTGGCATATCGGATCTGCATCGCGGCAAATAAAGTGTCGGGAACGACTGAGGAGCCAAGTCCATCGCTAGCGTCCCACTGCTCACCCCACCAAGCGGCTCGAAGGGAAGAATACGGGTCAACGAGCCAGCAGAACACCCCCGAACTGGCGTTCGCCAGTTGAGCCTTCACCACCCCATCTACCTTGAAGTCCCACAGGCCGTTCGCGTCGGAATCACTGACCTCATAGCTATGGGAGTTCAGGTTCGCCGGACCCAAGTCGCGCGGAGTTGGCGCGGCGCCATTACAGCCACCGTACGCCCAGAAGTATCGATACTGGTCGGGGAAGGCATTGCACATTCCCGTCGTTGCCGTGCAATGGATGATGCCGACCTGGATGATCTCGTTGGTATTGTCTGGACCCTCGACCGCGACCCACAACAATGACCCACCTGTCAGGTCAAGCGGGGGTGAAACATTGCAATGCTTGAAACCCGTGTCTGGATCGATGGAGGCTCGCACGCCGTAGTAGTACTGCGTTTCAGAGAATTCGCGACCCGTGAAGTAGTTCTGGTTGATTACATCAGAACAGGTTCCTGAGCTGGCATCGGGCATGATCTGGCTGCTAAGGCGCCGACCCGAGGTGGCTGAGTCGCTTGCCGGACCGTTGGCTGCGAACGGGTGTCCTCCGGCTAGAAGTTCAGCTTGCCCGTCGGGCCGAGCCGCCATCGCGCCAGGTCCCGCTGGCGACACCGCGTGCGGAACTAACATCGACTCTCAAATCGCAACGGCCAATAACAGGGCGGTCATTGCCAAGGCCCGGTGCTTGTTAGGTTCCATCCCGCTCTCCACGAATGCGCGGGAGCCTTGGGCAGGCCGGTCGCCCCAGGATCCGCAGCGTGTTGCGCATCATGACGAATGCCGCGCAGGAAGGGGACGATATTCCACCGCCTAACGTAACTACGGCGCGCTCGCAGGGTCGGGGCCCGGCTCATCCAGGGCGCGGCGGAGAAGATGACCCGCCAGACCTTCGACTGCATCCGCACGAAGCTGGAAGCCTGACCGGCGACTTCGTCCTGGCCCTCGACCAGGGCACGACCTCCAGCCGCGCCATCCTCGTCGACCGGCAGGGCCGGCTCGTCGCCGGCGCGTCCCGCGAGCTGACCCAGCACTACCCCGCGCCCGGCCTCGTGGAGCACGACCCGGACGAGATGTGGGCCTCGCAGCTGGCGGTCGCCCGGCAGGTCCTCGCCGACGCCGGGGTGACCGCCAGCCGGCTGGCCGCGGTCGGCGTGACCAACCAGCGCGAGACGACGATCGTGTGGGAGCGCGCCACCGGCCGCCCCGTCCATCCCGCCATCGTGTGGCAGAGCCGCGTCACCGCCGACTACTGCGACGAGCTGCGCGCCCGCGGACTGGAGCCGATGGTCCGGGCCCGCACGGGCCTGCCCATCGATGCCTACTTCAGCGGCCCCAAGATCCACCACATCCTGGCGTCCGACCCCGGGCTGCAGGCGCGGGCCGAGCGGGGCGAGCTGCTCTTCGGGACCGTCGACACGTTCCTCATGTGGCACCTTACCGGTGGGACGCTGCACGTGACCGACGTGTCCAACGCCAGCCGCACGCTCCTCTTCGACATCCACCGCCTGGCGTGGGATACGGAGCTGCTGGCGGCCATGGAGATCCCGGCGGCGATGCTGCCGGAGGTGCGAGCCAGCTCAGGCCGGTATGGCACGACGAGCGCCGGGCTGCTCGGCGGCGCCGTGACCATCGGGGGCGACGCGGGCGACCAGCAGGCGGCGATGTTCGGCCAGGCCTGCTTCACGCCCGGCATGGCCAAGCAGACGTACGGCACGGGCGCGTTCCTGCTGCTCAACACCGGCGACCGGGCCGTGGCCAGCCGCCACGGGCTCCTGACTACGGTGGCCTGGCAGCTGGGCGCCGGCGTCACCTACGCCCTCGAGGGCTCGGTGTTCGTGGCTGGGGCGGGCGTGCAGTGGCTGCGCGACGGCCTGGGCCTCATCGAGCGGTCGGCGGACGTGGAGGTGCTGGCCGCGCAGGTGCAGGACACCGGCGGGGTCTACGTCGTGCCGGCCTTCGTCGGTTTGGGCGCCCCGTACTGGGACCCGTATGCCCGCGGCACCATCACCGGCCTCACCCGCGGCAGTACCGCGGCCCACATCGCGCGCGCGACGGTCGACGCCATGGCCTACCAGACCCGCGATGTCGTCGACGCCATGACCGCCGACGCGTCCCGCCCGCTGGCCGAACTCCGCGTCGACGGCGGGGCGGCCGGGAACGACCGGCTGCTGCAGTTCCAGGCCGACCTGCTGGACGTGCCGGTCGTGCGCCCCAGGGTGACGGAGACGACCGCTCTCGGGGCGGCCTTCCTGGCCGGGCTGGCGGTGGGCTTCTGGGGCGGCACCGACGAGCTGGCGCGGCTCTGGGCGGTCGACCGGCGCTTCGAGCCCGGACCGGGCGCGGCCGACCGTGAGCGGCGTTATGCGGGATGGCAGAAGGCGGTGGCGCGCTCGCGGGACTGGGCGGAGCACGACTAGCCGACGGCGTGGGGGGCCATCGCCTACGCTGCGTTGGTGACGAGCACCACGGACGTCCTGGTCATCGGCGGCGGCGCGACCGGGGCCGGTGTCCTGCGGGACCTCGCCCGGCGTGGCCTGCGCGGCCTGCTGGTGGAGCGCGGCGATCCCGGCAGCGGCACGAGCGGCCGCTACCACGGGCTCCTGCACTCCGGGGCGCGCTACGTCGTCAGCGACCCGTTGGCGGCCCGCGAATGTGCCGTCGAGAACGAGATCCTGCGGCGCATCGCGCCGCGCACGATCGAAGACACGCGAGGCTGGTACGTCCAGGCGCCGGGCGACCCGGACGCGTACACAGCGGGCTTCGCCGCGGCCTGCGCCGCCGCGGGTGTCCCCTGTGAGGAGCGACCGGTCGGGGAGGTGCTGGCGCACGAGCCGGCCCTGGACCCCGACCTGCAGCGGGCCTTCGCCGTGCGCGATGCGGCGCTCGAGCCGTGGGAGCTCATCGAGGCCAACCTGGCCGATGCCATCGCGCACGGGGCGGAGGTCCGCCGCTACACGAGCGTCGTCGCCGTGGAGCGGGCTGGGCGCCGCATCCTGAGCGTGACCCTGGCCGACGAGCGCAGCGGATCGACCGGGCGCGTCGTGCCGCGCCTCGTCGTCTCTGCCGCCGGCGCGTGGGCGGGCCGCGTGGCAGCGCTGGCCGGCGTACGCCTGCAGATCCTGCCGGGCAGGGGCACCATGCTCGTCTTCGCCGAGCGGCTGAGTGACGCCGTCATCAACCGCTGCCACCCGCCCGGCGATGGCGACCTGATGGTGCCGGTCCACACGGTCAGCATCCTGGGCACGACCGACGTGCAGGTGTCCGACCCGGACGACACGACGGTCGAGCGGGCGGAGGTGGCGGCCCTCCTGGACGAGGGCGAGCGGCTCTTTCCCGCGCTCCGCGAGCGTCGGCTCCTGCGGGCGTACGCGGGCGTGCGGCCGCTCTACGAGCCGCCCGCCGAGGACGACGACGGGGCCGGGGATGGTGCATCGCCCGGTGGCCGGATGATCCGCCGCTCCCACGTCGTGATCGACCACGCCGCCCGGGACGGCGTGGACGACCTGGTCTCGATCGTCGGCGGCAAGCTCACCACCTACCGCCTGATGGCGGAGCAGACGGTCGACCTGGTGATGCGCAAGCTGGGCACGAGCGCCCGTTGCACGACCGCCGACGAGGCGCTGCCCGGTCAGGAGCCGGCTCGGCACCACTGGCTCGGGGCGCGGCTGGCGGCCCACGAGGCGGCCGGGGGCGGCGACGCCGACCTCATCTGCGAGTGCGAGCTGGTGACCCGCCCAGAGCTCGACGCGTTCCTGGATACTCGCTGGCCCTGCTCGCTGGACGACGTCCGCCGCGGCACGCGGCTGGGCATGGGCCCCTGCCAGGGCGGCTTCTGCACGTTCCGCGCCGCGGGTGTGCTCGCCGACCGCGAGGCCCGCCGGGGCGCTTCGCCGGAGGCCGTGGCGGGCCTCGCCGCAACGGCCGCGGAGGCGTTCCTGGAGGAGCGCCTGAAGGGGCTGCGGGCCGTGGCCTGGGGCCGCCAGCTGCAGGAGGCACTCCTCACGGATGGCCTCTACCACGGCGTGCTGGGCCTGCCGCGCTCGCCCGCCGTCGACACCTCGCCGGAGACGCCCGATGCCGTCGGCTGACGTCGTCGTCGTGGGCAGCGGTCTGGCCGGGCTGGCCACCGCCGTGCGGCTGGCCGAGGATGGCGCCCGCGTCGTGGTCGTTGCTGCCGGCGGCACGACGCTTTCCTTGGCCGGCGGGCCGCTGGATGTCGCGGCCGTGCCGCCGGACGGCACCCCGCGGCAGGGCGTCGCCCATCTCGCGGCGCGTCCGGCCCACCCGTACGCGCTGCTGGCCGGCGACGTCGCGCGGGCGGTCGGCTGGTTCGGCGAGACGATGGCCCGTGGTGGCCTCCCCTACGACGGCGACCTCGACCGACCTTTGCGCCCGCTGCCGACTGCCCTCGGCGTGACGCGGCCGGCGGCGATCGTCCCGGCCGGCATGGCCGCGGCCCTCGAGCCGTGGCGGCCGGGCGAGGGCCTCGTGGTGATGGGCATCCAGGGCGACAAGGACCTGTGGCCGGCGGCCGTGGCGGCCGGCCTCCGGCGCGCCTTCGCCGCCGGCCCGCATCCCGGTCCCGCGACGGTCACCGCCGTGAGCGTCAGCGTCCCCGACCTCGCCGGCCGGCGCAACCGCTCCGCCCTCGACCTGGCGCACCGCTTCGACGACCCTCGCCAGCGCGGGGCCCTGCTCGCGCACCTGGGCCGGGCGCTGGCCGGGCTGCCCGCCGGCGACCGCCGGGTCGCGCTGCCCGCCGCGCTCGGGCTGGCAGACCATGCCGCGGTGCTGGCGGCGGCTCGTGACGCCCTCGGTGGCCCGGTCTTCGAGCTGCCGATGGTGCCCCCGAGCGTGCCCGGCCTGCGCGTGCACGCGGTGCTGCGCCGGCGGCTCCTGGCCCTCGGCGGCCGCATCCTGCTCGGCGAGGTGGTGGCGCGTGTCGAGCTGGACGGCGCTCGCGTGGCCCGCGTGGTCCTGCCCGCGGCCGCCCGCGAGCTGACGATCCGGGCCCCCGCCCTCGTGCTGGCCACGGGCGGCCTCACCGGTGGCGGACTGGTGGCCCTGCCGTCGGGGGGCCTGCAGGAGACGGTCCTGGGCCTGCCGGTCGAGGCGCCGCCTCAGGCCGCGTGGCTGGCCGACCGCGCGGATGCGCCCGGCGGCCATCCGATCGCGCTGGCCGGCATCCGCACGGACGCGCAGCTGCGGCCGGCCGGTCCGGCCGGCGTGCGCATCGTCGGCGGCCTGCTCGCCGGGCAGCGGTACCTGGACGAACGTTGCGGCGACGGCGTGGCCCTGGCGAGCGCCTGGCGGGCGGCGGCCACCCTGCGCCAAGACGCCGCTGCGCCGGTCGGGCGGGCGGCCGCATGACCCTCGCGGAGCCGGTGGCCCTGTCTGCCGAGCAGTGCCTCAAGTGCAACGTGTGCAACACGGTCTGCCCGGTGCTGCGGGTGACCGATCGCTTCCCGGGTCCCAAGTACGTCGGGCCGCAGGCGCAGCGCTTCCGGCTTGCGGTCGAGGCGTCACCGCAGCGCGACCGGCCGCGCCTGGCCTCGCCGGACCTGACGGTCGACTGGTGCTCCGGCTGCGGCTTCTGCACGGCGGCCTGCCCGGCCGGCGTCAAGATCGCCGAGATCAACAGCCGCGCGCGGGCCGTCATGCGCGAGGTGGAGCGCACGAGCGCGTACGGCTGGCGCCATCGCATCCGCGATCGATTGCTGGGCGAGACCGACCTCGTGGGCAGCCTGGGGGTTCGCCTTGCGCCCCTGGCGAATCTGCTGCTGCGGGCCCGTTTGTCCCGCTTGGCGATGCAGGTCGCGCTCGGTATCCACCGCCGGGCAGCCCTGCCCGCCTTCGCCCGGCGGACGTTCGCCGCGACCTGGCGGTCGAGCCACGGGCCCCTGCCGACCGATCCGTCGCAGGCGGGC
Organism: Candidatus Sulfotelmatobacter sp.; assembly: GCA_035622975.1. Classification (GTDB taxonomy): domain Bacteria; phylum Chloroflexota; class Limnocylindria; order Limnocylindrales; family CSP1-4; genus DASPUH01. The sequence goes on along the minus strand of DASPUH010000080.1, from coordinate 1,048 downwards.
CTGCCGGGCCCCGACCAGGCCGTCGTCTACTTCCATGGCTGCGCGGCGAACTACTACGAGCCGCACGTCGCCACGGCCGCAGTGGCCGTCCTGGAGCGCAACGGCTTCCAGGTCATCGTGCCGCCCCAGGTGTGCTGCGGCCTGCCGCTCATCAGCAACGGCCGCTACGCCGTGGCGCGCGGGCGGGCGAGGCAGAACGTGGCCACGCTGGCGGCCTTCGCCCGGGCCGGCTACGCCATCGTGGGCACGTCGACCTCGTGCACCCACACCCTGAAGGCCGAGTACCGCGAGATGCTTGACGTGGACGATGCGGACGCGCGGGCGGTCGCCGAGGCGACCTGGGACGTCAACGAGTTCCTGGTGCACCTCCACGACGAGGGGCGGCTGGACACCGGTTTCGGCACCAGGACCGGTGCGCTGCCGTACCACGCCCCCTGCCAGCTGCGCAGCCACGGTATCGGCCTGCCGGCCATGGACCTGTTCGCGCTCGTGCCGGGCCTGGCCGCCGAGGACATGGACCACGACTGCTGCGGGATCGCCGGCACGTATGGCCTCAAGGAGGAGAAGCACCAGGTCGCCCTGGACGTGGGCGCGCCGCTCTTCGACCGGCTGCGCGACCGGGGGGCCAACGAGGTCGCGTGTGACTCGGAGACGTGCCGCTGGCACATCCAGGCCGCGACCGGAGCGCGGCTGCGCCACCCGGTGGAGATCCTGGCCGAGGCCTACGCCGCCGCTCCCCCCTCGGCAGCTGCGGGCGGCTCCTGATCGTGCGTGTCGTCGTCGTGGGCGCCGGAGCCGTGGGCGGCCTGCTGGCGTGGGCCCTGGCCGACGGTGGCGCCGACGTGACGGTGGTCCGGCGCGGTGCCCCGGCGGCCGCCGGGGCGACGGCCGTCGTGATCGACCCGACCGGCACGCGCCGCAGCGCACCCGTGACCGCCGTGCCTGGGGTCGCCGAGGCGCCTGCCGGGCCACCCGACCTCGTCCTGTGCGCCGTCCGCATGATGGCGCTGGCCGACGTGCTGGCCGACCTCGCCGCCTGGCCGGCCAC
>DASPUH010000079.1:0-16244 GCA_035622975.1 Candidatus Sulfotelmatobacter sp. | reverse complement strand
CGCCGAGTTGGCCGCGGCTGTCGTCGCCCCACGCCCACACGGTCCCGTCCGTCGCCAGGGCCAGTGAGACCGACTGCCTTGCGGCGATCCTGACGATCGGCGGGAGGCCGGTCACGCGCGTCGGGGTCGTGGTGTCCGTCGTCGCGCCCAGGCCGAGCTGGCCGGCCGGCCCGCTGCCCCACGACCAGACCGATCCATCGGCGTCGAGGGCCAGCGTGTAGCCGTCGCCCGCGGCGACCGACACGACCGCCGGGCTGCCCACCACGTGGGCCGGGATGACCTGGCCCGGCAGGTCGCCCCCGAAGTCGCCGCCGGCGGCAAGCAGGTCGAAGCCCGCACCCGCTGCCGCCCCGCCGCCCCAGCGCTGAACGGCCGGCAACATCGGGTCCCCAGGCCCGACGTCCCAGCTGGCCGGATCGCCGGGTGCGTTCGACCAGTCCCACACCACGGCTCCGACCATGCCGTGGGTGAACTCCGCATCGAGCTTGGCCGCCGCTGAGGCGGCCCGAGTGTCGAGCTGCGCTGGATCGCCCGCTTGACCACTCAGGTTGCGAGGCATGCCGAGTTCACCGATGAAGAGCGGTTTATTCAGGGCGGCGCACTGCGCCACCCGCACCGGCAGGCCGTTGTACTGGTCGCCCGGGAAGGCGTCGACCGCGTTGCCGTCGTCATGGAACTCGCACAGGTCGACCGCAGGAAGGGCGTAGAGCGTCTCGTACTGGTCGCCCTGGGCTCCGCATTGGCCGCTGCCGATCGTGCCGATGCTGATGAGGTGGTTCGGGTCGACCGCCTTGATCGCGCGCGAGACGGTGTCCGCCCACGCATCGAGGATCGTCGCCGGGGTCTCGCCCGGCGGACAGGCGGCGGCCTGAAGGCACGTCACGCCATCGCCGGCGAACGTAGCGCACGGGCTGTCCTCGGCCTCGTTCATGAGCTGCCAGGCGAGGACCGTCGGGTCGTTCGCGTAGCGCGTCGCGACGTCCTGCACGTACTGGTAGTACGAGGTCGTGCCGCCCGGATCGGTGTCCTGGAAACGGGTCGCGTACCACGTCTGGTCCTTGTAGCCGTCGGCCGGCTCGCAGTCCTGCCATTGGTTGGCGAGCGTGGCGATGACGCGCTTGCCGTGGGCCTGGGCGACAGCCAGGGTGTGGTCGAAGGCGGACCAATCGCGTTGGCCGTCGACGGTGACCATGTCCTGGAAGAACCACGCCCGGATGACACCGGGGCCCGCACCCATGGACGTCAGAGCATCGTCCAGGCCTGGCCCGTCCACGTAGTCGCCACCACAGGAACCGCTGCTGTTGGCGTTGTAGATGTTGAAGCCGGTGAAGGTGTACGGCTGGCCGTCGAGCACGAGCCCGCGGCCCGACCTGGTCACGAAGTCGGAACTGGCGTTCGCCCGAGCCGGTCCACCGAAACCGGAGCCGACCCCGGCCAGCACGAGGAACAGCGTGACCAGGATGACGACGTCGCGGGCGCGGATGCCCGTATTCGCCCGGTTGAGCCAACCGCGTCGGACCATCGAAAAGCCTCCCGCCGCGATCCATAGCCGGGGGCCGTTCCATCGGACACCCCAGGATGGCCAGACCGGATGGTCGCCGACCCCGCCGTCGGCGGATGTCATCGATGCGTCACCCCATCCGTCAACGACACGTCGTACACCCACCGGGCCCGGCGATCAAGTGGGAAACGCCCGGGGTCTGGGCGGTGCGGAGGCTGGCGCACCCGCCCCAAGGGTCAGCTCGGCGAGGGGGTCGCCCCTGGCGCCAGGATGGGGGTCGAGTCGGTGGGCGGGGTGATGACGGTCGTCGAGGTCGCCGGCCCGGCGGAGCTATCGGTCGCGTATGTCACCGTCAGGGAGCCGTCGGTCCCCAAGTGCACGGTCACGGCCACCGGATCGGTGCCCGGCAGGCCCAGCGTCGCTGGAGCGTAGGTCGCGGTCAGATCGGTCAGTGCGCCGGCAGTCTGCACGCTCAAGGGTGCGGAGAACGCCGCTAACGGGTCACCGCTGGGCACGGCGCCTTGTGTCGCGATCCAGCTGCCATCGCCCTGCTGGACCCACGCTGCGGGCGGTACGGATCGGTAGGTCACCGAGCGCCCCCCGCTGGTCAGGACGAACTGGCTCGCGCCGCCGATCCAGCGGCCCTTCGCTTCCGTCGCGATGGCTCCGCCGACCTGGACGGTGGCATCGAAGGCGTAGCCGTGGCCGAACGAGCCCAGCACCTCCTGGAGGCGGGCCGCGCCGGGATCAGGCGTGCCGGTAGTCGTCGTCGGGCTCGAGCCGGGCGAGCCGGAGCCGGGCGAGCTCGCGGTGGTCGGCGAGGACGTCGACCCGCACCCGAGCGCGAGGGCGCTGCACAGCGCCCCGAGCAGCAAGACGCGGGCGGTCCGACCGGGTTGGTCGGCCCGCCCGCGTGAGATCGATCCGATCAGCGGGGCCGGTATCCGCCGAGGCGCCAGCCCCAGTCGCCACCGCTCCCCTTGTCGCCGCCGCTCCCCTTGCAGCCGCCACTCTTGTCGGAGTGGCCGCAGAAGCCGGAGAAGCCCTGGACGACCAGCTTGTACTGGCCGTTGCCCTGGGCCTTCAGCCAGGCGAACATGCCCACGAACGTGCCGTTGAAACGGACGAACAGGCCGTTGCCCTTGGCCTTCTCGGTGACGGTGCCGCCGGTCGCGCCGTCATAGACGAGCGTGCCGTCGGTCGCGACGTGGTAGGTCACCGACACCGGCGTCGCGTCGCAGAGGTGGGCGGACCAGGTCCGCTCCCCGGCTGCCGCCAGCTGGGCCAGGGTGCCGACCGTCGTCTGCCGATCGCGCCCGCTGAGGACGATCCGCAGCGCGGCCGTGCCGTCCGACTTGGCCGACACGGAGATCGACAGGTGCTTGGTCCAGCCATCCCATGCGAATGTCACGCCGGCCGTGGCGAAAGTCCAGCCGCCGGTCCACTTGGTCTTGTCGCTCTTGGTCGAGGCCGGATCGGCCGTAGCGGTGATGCCCGCCGCCGGGCTGATCGTGCCCAGCGTGACGGTCGGATTCCCACTGCCGTCCTTGCCGATCGCGTAGTCCACGGTCGACTTGGCCTTGGTGCCGAACACGTCGGCCGACCAGCTGCCGTCGCCGATGAGGTTGTCGAGCGTGGTGCGCTCGGTGAGCGCCAGGCGTCCGCCCCTGGCGAGGACGGAGACGGACGTCTTGCCGTCACTCGTGGCAAAGCGGACGTAGCCCGGGTCGGTCACCGTCTGGGTCATGCCGCTGAGGGGGTTGACGTCCACCGTCGTGATCACGCCGACGGTGTTCAGGGCGATGTCGACCTGCAGGCTCGTGCCCATCAGGGGCAGCGTCGCCGACATGCCGCCCGTCTGGGCGATCGGTTCGTTCGTGTTGGCCAGGACGCTGCCCGGCACGATCAAGAGAATGGCGGCGGCCATGAGGCCGACCGCCAGCGCGGTCCTTCGTTTCATGCGATCGCGTCCTCCGTTGCATGCGAGTCGGAGCCGGTCATCGCGGTGGCCGGTGCCCGCGTTCCTGGGGCGGTGCTCGCAGGTCGTGGTGCGTGCTCCGCGGCCACCCTACATCGGCTCGGCCGGTCTGTCGACGGCGGAGGTCCTGCGTCTGAGCGTGCCGATGGTCCCTGTGATGTGCCTGCAAGCCCTTTCAAGGCCGGCCTGGGCTCAAAAGCGGTGCGCACGGGCACCGTTCGCCCCCGCGGCGCGGCGGTGCGCCAGGCGAGGCGGGCCGCTAGGCTGTGGGTGTGGATCACGTCCGATTCGCCGCCTGGCTGCGTGGCTACATCGACGCATGGCGCTCCGGCGAGCGCGCGGCGGTGGAGGCCCTCTTCACCGAGGACGCCACGTACGCCTTCGCGCCGTTCCAGCCGCCGCTCGTCGGGCGGCCGGCGATCGCCGCCATGTGGCTGGAGGATCCTGACAAGCCCGGCTCCTGGTCCGCCGAGTACCGTCCGCTCGCGATCGACGGGGACGTGGCCGTGGCCGAGGGCGAGACCAGCTACCGCAAGGCCGATGGCGCCACCCAGGACGTGGACTACCGCAACATCTTCGTCTGCGAGTTCGCTGCCGACGGCCGCTGCCGCTCGTTCGTGGAGTGGTACATGACCGTGCCGCAGGCCCGCGAGCAGGAGGACGAGCCGGCGGCGTGAGCGCCTCGACCGGTTCTGCGCCCGTGGAGCTGCGGGTGGCGACGCTCAACCTGCGCAACCTGGCCGATCGGTGGGATGAACGCCTGCCCGTCCTGCTGGCCGACTTCGCGGCGCTCCAGCCCGACCTCATCGGCCTCCAGGAGGTGGTGTACCCCCTGCAGCAGGACCGGCTGCTCGGGGCCGCCGGGGCCGCCTCGTACGAGGTTCGGCGGGGATGGGCGGGACGCCCCGAATATGGCAACGCCACGCTGATCCGCATAGGCCTGCCCGGGGCGCTGGAACTCGCCCGCGACGCGTCCGACGACCGCCTGGACCTGGGCCTTGCCCGGTCGGCACTCCGCGTGGAGCTGAGCCGCGGCGGCCGGCCGGCGCTGCGGTTCGTGACCGTGCACCTCCACCACACGACCGATGAGGAAGGCGCGCGCCACCGAGACGAGCAGGCGGCACGCCTGCTGCAGTGGCTTGCGGCCCTGCCTGCCGTGCCGGCCACGATCATGGTGGGCGACTTCAACGCCAACCCGCGCGAGGCGGCCTATGGACGTCTGGCGGGCGTCTTCCGCTCCGCGTCGGTGGAGGCGAACGGGCGCGAACCCGACGTCACCTGGCCGTCGGGCCTCCAGGCCCCGGCCATGGACACCGATGGCGAGCCCATGTGCCTTGACTACATCTGGCTCGGCGGCGCCGTCCATGCCGTCACGGCGCGGCTCGTGTTCGATCGCCCGGCTGTGGGTGATGCGACCCTCTACCCCTCCGACCACGTCGGCGTCGCGGCCCAGGTCCGCCTCGGGTGACGACGCGCCGCCTGGCCCACCGGGGCGATCACCGCCGCCTGGCCGAGAACAGCCTGGCTGCGCTGGTGGCGGGGGTCCGCGCTCCGATGAGCGACGGCGTCGAGTTCGATGTCCGGGTCTCGGCCGACGGCGTGCCGGTCGTCATCCACGACGACACGCTCGAACGGGTCCAGGGTGCCGCGGCCGCCGTGGTGGACACGACCGCCGCCGAGCTGGCCGGGCACGGCGTCCCCGCCCTGGCCGACGTGCTGGCGGCACTGCCGCAGGGCGCCTTCCTCGACGTGGAGCTGAAGGTCGTCCCCGGGCCCGAGGTGGCACGGGTCCTTACCGAGGCACGCGGCCCGGCTCCGGCCCGTGCCGTCGTCTCCTCGTTCCACCCCGAGGCGCTGGAGGCCGTCGCCGCCGTCGCGCCCGGCTGGGCCCGCTGGGCCAACGTGCTGTGGCTCGACGAGGCGATCGTGGGCCTCGCGCGCGACCTGGGCTGTCGCGGCATCGCTGCCGCCCACGGCGCCATCGATCGCCGCACGGCCCGGCTGGTGGACGCGGCGGGCCTGGAACTGGCGGCCTGGACGGTGACCCGCCGGCCGACCTTCGAGCGTCTGGCCCGTCTGGGTGTGACCGCGGTGTGCGTCGAGGGGTCGCTGCTGGATCGCTGAGCGTGGGAAGGTGGCGGGGCACTGGGACCGCCCTGCGGCGGGCCTCTGCGCCGCGCCGCGCGCCCTCACGAGCCGAACAGCGCCTGCGCTCCGATACGGACGGCGAAGCCCAGGATGATGAGACAGCCCACGACCGACAGCGCGGTACGCGCCGCCGGCGAACTGCGGCGGTGGAGGATCCCACCGATGACGGCGAGCACACTCTGCCAGCCCAGGGAGGCCAGGAACGCGCCCGCGGCGAAGGCCAGCCGTTCGGCCGGGGCCGCCCCGACGGCCGGCAGCGCCACCATCAGGGCAGCGAAGTAGATGACCGTGACCGGGTTGAGCAGGGTCAGGCCCAGGAACCGGGCGTAGGTGGCGCCCGCCGCCGATCCGGTGCGGGCCGGAGGCGACGGTGGATCCTCCAGAGCAGAGGCCGCGCGCCGGCCCTGCCACGCGCGCCACAACCCCCCACCGCCGATGAGGGCCAGCGCCAGCGCCGCCACCACGCGGAGGCCGCCAAGCCATGGCGCGATCACGCCGCTCAGGGCAGCCCCGGACAGGGCCGCCAGGGCGGCGTACAGGCCGTCGGCGCTGGCCGCGCCCGCGCCGGCCGCGAGCCCGACCGCCAGGCCGCGTGACGCGGCCGTGGTGATGATGAGTACGGCGATGGCCCCGACGGGCACGGCGATGCCGAGTCCCGCCAGCGCTCCTGCGATGGCCGACGTCAACACGTCGCGCCGCCTCCTCGTGCCACCGCGGCATGGTATCGGCGGCGGCACCGTGTCGGGACCCGAAACGGGCCGTTAACGTGCCTGGCTACCATGGACGGAGATGGCCCGCACGATCCTCGTGGTGGACGACGAGCCCACCGTCCGGGAGACCCTTGCCGAGAACCTCCAACGCGAGGGCTACCGCGTCGTCACCGCGTCGGACGGCCGGGAGGCGCTGGCCCGCTTCCGCGGCGAACGGCCGGACCTGGTCATCCTGGACGTGATGCTGCCCGAGCTCAGCGGGGTCGAGGTCTGCCGCATCATCCGTGCCGAATCGGCCGTGCCGATCCTGATGCTAACGGCCAAGGACGCCGAGATCGACACGGTGGTTGGCCTGGAGGTGGGCGCCGACGACTACGTCACCAAGCCCTTCAGCCTGCGCGAACTGCTCGCGCGTGTGCGTGCGCTCCTGCGGCGCCTGGAACAGCAGGCGGTGGAGTCGCCGCCGGCGGTCATCGACCTGGGCTCGGTCCAGGTGGATCTGGCTGGCCATCGGCTGCTGCGCGACGGCCACGCCGTGGCCCTGAAGCCCAAGGCCTTCGACCTGCTCGCATTCCTGGTCCGCCACCCAGGCCAGGTCTTCACGCGCGACCAGCTTCTCGAGCACGTGTGGGGCTACGACTACGCCGGGGAGACGCGGACGGTGGACGTCCACATGCACTGGCTGCGCAGCGACATCGAAGCCGACACGGGCCACCCCACGTTCCTCCAGACCGTGCGCGGCGTCGGCTACGTCTTCCGCCGGCCCGGGTCCGCCTGATCCGGCGCCCGGAGCCGGGCCTAGACTGACCCCATGGACCCGACCACCGCGATCGCCCTCGTGCTGGGTGCGGCACTGGCCGTGGCGGTGGGCATCGCGCTCCGCCAGCGTGTCCAGGTGGCCCGCGTCGCGCGCCTCGTGGGGATGACACCCGGCCAGGATCTCGAGACGGCCGCCCGGGCCGTCCTGGAGGACCGCGATCACGCCCGTCAGCGGCTGGCGCAGGCCGACCAGGAACTGGGGCAGCTGGCGGGTCTCCTGGGCGTCGGCGTGCTGCGGTTCGACGACGACCTGCGGGTCCGGTTCGCCAACCCGGCCGCCTGTACCTTCCTGGGTCGAGAGCCTGGCGGCCTGGAGGGTCGCAGTGTCCTCGAGGCGTTCGCCGATCACGAGGTGGAGGCGCTGCTCCTGTCGGCGCACGATCGCGGCGCGGCCGGCGGTGAGATCCGGGCGCACGGCGAGGACGGCCGGGTCCTCGTGATCCGGGCCCGACGCCTGCCATGGGGCGGTCTCTGGGTGGCCCTCGACGACGTGACCAAGGTGCGCCGGCTGGAGCGCATCCGGACGGAGTTCGTGGACAACCTCTCGCATGAGTTGCGGACGCCGCTGACCAGCGTGCGCCTGCTGACCGAGACGCTCGCCCGCGACCTGGACGACCTGGTCGTGCCTGACCGGGTGCGCGACCGCGTGGCGCGGATCGACGTGGAGACCGGCCACCTTGTCCAGATGGTCTCGGAACTGCTGGAACTCTCCCGCATCGAGGGCGGCGGCCAGCGGCTCTACCTGGACGTGGTGGACATGGGCGAGGTGGTGCGCACGTCATGCGAACGGCTCCGCCTGTTCGCGGAACGCCAGGGGGTCCGGCTGGAGGTCCGCACGCAGGCCGGACTGCCGCTGGTGCGCGGCGATGCGGAGCGCCTGGGCCAGGTGCTGCTCAACCTCATCCACAACGCCCTGAAGTTCTCGCCGTCGGCCACGACCGTCACGGTCAGCGCGCTGGCGGGCCCCGACGTGGTCACGGTGTCCGTCGCCGATCAGGGCCCGGGCATCCCGCGGCAGGACCAGGCCCGGATCTTCGAGCGCTTCTACAAGGTCGATCGGGCGCGCGTGCGCGGCATGGGTGGCACGGGCCTCGGACTGGCCATCGCCCGCCACATCGTGGAGGATCACGGGGGGCGCCTGGAGCTGGAGAGCGAGGAGGGGCGGGGGGCCGACTTCCACTTCAGCCTGCCCATCGCCGCCGACCTGGCGACCGGTTCGGGCGACCGCTCCCCGACGGCTCAGCCCGCTGGATCGAGCAGCTGAGGGGGCACGAGCCAGACCAGGGTCCCGCCTCCCGGTCGGAGCGGGCGGGGCGCGTCGATGCGCGCCAGGGCGCCCTTGCGCATCGTGAGGTCGGGGATGCCGGTCAGCTCCCGCAGCAGCTCGCTGAAGTCGGGATCGTGGCCCACCAGCATGACCCGCGACGTTCCCGCCGTCCCCGGCTCCCCGCGCAGCGCGTCATCCAGGATCGCGTCGACGGCCGCCAGGTCGAGCGGAGCCGCCAGCCGCACGTCGTTGCGGATGGGCACGTCGAAGACGCGCGCCACGGCCTCGGCCGTCTCGATGGCGCGGACCTTGGGGCTGCTGATGAGCCGGTCGGGGCGCTGCTCGTGCTCGGCCAGGAAGGCCGCGAGGCGCTCGGCCTGCTGGCGACCCCTGGCCGACAGCGGGCGGTCGGCGTCGGGTCCCTTCCATCTGGCCGGATCACCGGCATGGGCATGGCGCAGGAGCGACAGCTGGACCGTCGCTCCCGTCACTCGTTGAGGTCCTCGATCTCGCCGGTGGCCAGGAAGACGACGTCCTCGGCGATGTTCGTGACGCGGTCGCCGATGCGCTCCAGGTTCTTGGCCGCGAACAGGATGCGCGTGCCGCGATCGACGTTCTCCGGATCGGCCCGCATCAGGTCCAGCACGTCGGCGAACGTCTTGTGGTACAGGGCATCCACCGCGTCGTCGCCGACCGCGACCTGGCGCGCCTTGGCCTCATCGATGTCGACCAGGGCGAGGAGCACGCCGCGCACCAGGTCGGCCACCGCGCGGGCCATGGCCGGCAGGCCCAGGTAGCCCGCCAGCGGGGGCTGGGGGGCCAGCTTGCGGGCCTGCTTGGCCACCGAGGTGGCGTGGTCGCCCATGCGCTCGAGCTCGTAGGTCACGTGATCCAGCGCCAGCAGGAAGCGCAGGTCCCGCGCCACGGGCTGCTGCGTGGCGATCGTCGTGACGATCAGCGAGGAGACCTCGCGCTGGACTTCGTTGACGCCGCGGTCGCGGGTCATGACGGCCAGCGCGGCCTCCGCGTCGTGGTCCACCAGGGCCTGCAGCGCGGCCAGGATCTGCTGCTCCACGAGGCTGCCCATGCGCAGCACGCCGTCCTTGACGGCGCGCATCTCCGCATCGAGCATCTCGCGGCTGGGGTGGTGCCCCCCGGTGAGGGTCGTCTCGGTGCTCATCCGAAGCGCCCCGAGATGTAGTCCTCGGTCAGCTGCTCTTTGGGGCTGGTGAAGATCTGATTGGTGGGGCCCAGCTCGACGAGGTAGCCCGCGCGGTCCTCGCCCATCGTGAAGAACGCCGTCGTGTCGCTCACCCGTGCCGCCTGCTGCATGTTGTGGGTCACGATGATGATGCTGTAGGCCGTGCGCAATTCCCGCATCAACTCCTCGATCCGCAGGGTGGAGATGGGGTCGAGCGCGGAAGCCGGCTCGTCCATCAGGATGACCTCCGGGTCGGTGGCCAGCACTCGCGCGATGCACAGGCGCTGCTGCTGCCCACCCGAGAGGGCCAGACCCGACTTGCGGCGCACGTCCTCCTTGACCTCGCCCCACAGGGCCGCACGGGTGAGGCTCCGCTCGACGAGCTCGTCCAGCTTCGCCCGGTCCTTGATGCCCCGCCGGCGAGGGCCATAGGCGACGTTCTCGTAGATGGTCATGGGAAACGGGTTGGGCTTCTGGAAGACCATGCCCACACGGCGGCGCAGCTCGACGACGTCCACGTCCGGTCCGTCGATGGGTTCGCCATCAAGCGAGACCCGCCCCTCCACCCGGGCTCCGGGCACGAGGTCGTTCATCCGGTTGAAACACCGCAGCACCGTGCTCTTGCCGCTGCCCGACGGGCCGATGAGGGCCAGGATCGAGCGGGGCGGGACGGCCAGGTCCACGTCGCGCACGGCGCGCCGCTGGCCGTACGTCACGACGAGGTCGGCGACCGCCATCTTGGCCTCCACGGCCGGCGCCGGGGGCGTCTCGGGGGTGACGGGGACCGCCACCCGGACGGGTGCAGGCTCCAAGGCAACGCTGGTCAAGTCGTGATCCTCCGTCATGCGGCGGTCAGGCGGCGGGTCAGTTGACGCCCCAGCACGCGCGCGCCGACATTGAAGATGAGGACCATCGCGATGAGGATAGCCGCCGAGCCGTTGAGCACCTGCGTCACGAACGCGCCCAGGCCCTCGCCATTGGTGTTCCAGATGTACACGCTGAGAGTCGCGGCCGGACGGAAGGGGCTCCACGGTGAGCGCGGGTCGGTGATGTTCAGGTTGAAGAAGTCGTAGTGCGACGGGGTGGCAAGGCCCGCCGTGTAGATCAAGGCCGCCGCCTCGCCGAAGATCCGGCCGGCGGTCAGGATGAAGCCGGTCACGATGCCCGGCACCCCGAGGGGCACCACGACATGGCGGATGGTCTGCCAGCGCGTGGCCCCCAGGGCCAGGCTGGCGGCCCGCTCGTCCGGCGGGACGGCCCGCAGGGCCTGCTCGGTCAGGCGGGCCATCAGGGGCAGGTTGAACATCGTGAGGGCCAGGGCGCCACCCAGGGCGGTGAAGCCCCAGTGGGTCAGGTCGACGAACGCGATCAGGCCGAAGAGGCCGACCACGATCGAAGGCACGGAGCTGATCGCCTCCTCCGCGAAGCGGATGGTCGCCGTGACGAACCCGTCGCGGGAGTACTCGGCCATGTAGATGCCGGCCAGGAGGCCCACGGGGATGGAGATGAGCATGGTGAGCACGAGCATGTAGATCGAGTTCCAGAGCAGCGGTCCGATGCCGCCCAGCGAGGTTCGGCTGGGGTCGCTGAAGAGGAACGACGGCGACACCACGCCGATCGAGGCGATGACGAAGTGGAGGATGATCGCCGTCAGGAGCAGCATGACGAACGCACCCAGCGCCCAGAGGACGGCGGTCGCGACGCGGTCGGCTCGATAGGCGCGCCGCGAGCCCGCCCGGCGGATCGGCGCGGTCGCCGTGGTCATGGCGTCGCCCGCCGACGATTCAGCAGGCGGATGAGGACCACGGAGCTCATGGAGATGAGCAGCAGGACCGCCGCCATCGTCCACAGGGCGTCATTCCAGGGCGTGCCCGAGACCGTGTCGCCCATGTCCAGGGCGATCTGGGAGGTCAGCGTCGTCACCGGCTGGGTGAGGGCGGACGGGATCGTAGGGCGGTTGCCGATGACCATCTGCACGGCCAGCGCCTCGCCGGCGGCCCGCGTCATGCCCAGGACGAGGGCGGTGAGGATGCCGGCCCTGGCCGAGGGCAGCAGGATGTGGCGGATCGTCTGCCAGCGGGTCGTGCCGAGCGCCAGCGAGGCGGTGCGCTGCTCGAGCGGGATCGCCCGCAGGGCGTCGTAGGTGATGGTGGTGATCGTCGGCAGGACCATCATGGAGAGGACGAGCGAGCCGGCCAGCCAGCTGAACCCGACGGTGAAGCCGATCCAGCTGAACTCCTGCCGCAGGAAGGGCACGAGGACCGTCAGGCCCATGAGCCCCCACACCACGCTGGGGATGCCGACGAAGACCTCCAGGGCGGGCTGGACGAGCCGCCGCGCCCACGGCGGCGCGATCTCCGACAGGAAGATCGCCAGGCCGATCGCCAGCGGGGTCGAGATGAGCAACCCCACCACGGTGACCCCGACGGTGCCGAGGATGAAGGGCAGGATGCCGAAGCTGACGGGCTCGTCGGCCGGCGACCACGTGGGGTTGAGGATGATCGAGACGGGGATGCCGTCGGCCACGAAGAGTTGCAGCCCGCGCCACAGGATGAAGCCGAGGAGGAGAGCCACGACCGCGACCATGGAGGCCGCGGCGACGAAGACGACCCGGCGCGGCAGGTCCAGCTGGGCACGCAAGGAGGGCCTCGCATGGAGGCCCTCCAGGGTGCGCGAGGCCGTGGTCACGTGACGGTCAGGACCCGCTGACGGGGGCGTAGAAGAGGGATGGGATGAGCGTCTGCTGCACCGCCGCGCTCATCATGTAGTCAAGGAACGCGGCCGCCAGGCCGGTGGGGTTGCCCTTGGTGTACATGTGCCCGATGGCGGAAAGCTTGTAGCTGCCGTTGGCCATGTTGGCGACGGTCGCGTCGACGCCATCGAGCTGCAGGCCGGTGACCTTGCCCTTGGCGGCCGGATCGTTGTAGTAGGCGAAGCCGATGACGCTGGTCGAACCCGGCGTGTTCTCGACTGCCGTCGTCACGTCTCCGTTGGAGTCGGACGTGAGCGCGGTGCCCGAGCATTCGGAGGTGCCGCCGAGGACGATGCTCTTGAAGGTGGCCCGCGTGCCGGAGCTCGACGGCCGGATGATCAGCACGATGGGCGTGTTCGGGCCCCCGACCGCACTCCAGTTGGCATCCTTGGGCGCCGTCTGGCCGCTGGGGCAGGTCCAGATGTCCTGCGCCTGTTGGGACGTCAGGCCGGTGACCCCGGTCACGTCGGGGTTGACGACCATGATCCAACCCTGCTTGGCGACCTGGTGGTCGACGAGTGCGTTCGCATCGGGGGTCGCGAGCTTGGACGCGGCGAGGACGTCGGAGTCGCCGATGTCCACGGCGCCCTGCGAGACCTGGCTCAGGCCCGTGCCGGAGCCGCCTCCCTGGACGTTGATCGTCGCGCCGGGGCAGGCGGCGGTGTACTGCTGCGCGGCGGCCTGGACGAGCGGCTGGAGGGCCGTCGAGCCGGCGGCCGTGATGCTGCCGCTGACGCAGTTGACGGCGCCGCTCGAGGCGCCCGGGCTTTCCGCCATCGACGCGGCCGGTGTGCCCGTGGCCGCGACGGGAGTGCCCGTCGCCGCGGGCGGGGTCGTGGAACTGCCGCTGCAGCCTGCGGCCAGCAGGACGGCCGAGAGAGTCATGGCGCCGATGCGACCGGCGCGAGCGACGTGGATCACCGTAGCCTCTCCTCAGACAGGGGTGTTGGACGCATCCTCGAGATCCTGTGCGCCGGGAGAGGGTCCGGCGGTGGCGTCAACAGCGCGTTGCCGGCACCCACCCCACCGTTAACATCGCGCCCACCGTCAGGCCACGGGTTGGACGACCGGGAGGCGACGGGTCGGCGCCGGCGTTCCCGACCCCGTCGTGCCGAACGCCGCGCCGATGGCCCGGAAGCGGTCCATCGCCTCCGGGCGGATGGCGTACCAGATCCACGTGCCATGCCGCTCCCCGCTGATCCAGCCGGCTTCCCGCAGCACCCGCAGGTGGTGGGAGACGGTGGGTTGCGTGACCTCGTAGCCGGCCGCGATGTCACAGGCGCAGACGGGTCCAGCCAGCGCCAGCTGCCGCAGGATCGCCAGGCGCGTCGGATCGGCCGCGGCGGCGAGGAGCAGGACGTCCGGGTGGCTCGGCCGTTTCATCTCGGCCAGTGTATTGACAAATGTCTACTTAGGCAAGTATCAATATAGGTCGTCGCAACCGCGTCCGCATCGGAGATCGCCATGACCGCACCCATCCACGAGACCGTCCGTGACCACTACGCCCGCATCGCGCTGAACGTGGTGGACGACCCCTGCTGCGGCGGGAACGCCGACTGCTGCGGGACGACGAACTACTCCGCCGCCGAGCTGGCATCGCTCCCGGAGGCCGCGGCTCTCGCCAGCCTGGGATGCGGCAACCCGATCGCGGTCGCCGAGCTCCTCGAGGGCGAACGAGTCCTGGATCTGGGCTCCGGGGGCGGGATCGACGTGCTGCTCTCGGCCCAGCGGGTCGGCCCGACCGGCCGGGCCTTCGGGCTCGACATGACCGAGGAGATGCTGGCCCTGGCGCGGCGCAACGCGACCGCCGCTGGGGCCGCCAATGTCGAGTTCCTCAAGGGCCATATCGAGGCGATCCCGCTGCCGGCGGCCTCGGTCGACGTGGTCATCAGCAACTGCGTCATCAACCTCGCCGCGGACAAGCCGGCGGTCTTCAAGGAGATCGCGCGCGTGCTGCGGCCGGGCGGCCGCCTGGGCGTCTCGGACATCGTGGCCGACGACGATTTGACGCCCGCCGAGCGAGCGGAGCGAGGCTCCTATGTCGGCTGTATCGCCGGTGCCCTCTCCTTCACCGAGTATCGTGAAGGCCTGCGGGCGGCAGGGCTGGAGGATGTCTCGATCTCGCCGACGCACGCCGAGACGCCAGGCATGACCTCGGCCATCATCCGCGCCCGCAAGCCTGCCGCCGGGGCTTGACCCGCACCGGTGCGTCCCGGCACCACGCGCGATTGCGGGTCAGGGGTACGGATGGTTCAATGGGCGGCCGAGCCTCAGCTTCTGACCGGGACGCAGCAGAGGAGACCACATGGCCAAGGGCGATCGCGGCAAGGGGAGCCGCAAGACCGAAGCCGGTCCGGCTTCCAAGGCGGCCGGGTCGGCCACCGACGACAAGACAGCCAAGGCGGAGAAGCGTCGCGCCAGGAAGGTCGTCAAGGTCGAGCTCCAGCTGGCGGATGCGCGCGAGATCCAGGCCGCCGTGGGTGCCCTCGTGGCGTCCCTGGAGCACAAGCTCGCGGAGCTTCGACCGCCCCTGGCGTCGCGGGACGGGGCCACTCCTGCCTCAGCCGCCCCGACCGAGGCCGCATCGGCAGCGCCGACGCGCCGTGCCACTCGGCCTCGCGCGCCGCGGGCAGCGCCCGCCAAGCCGCGCGTAGCGCGCGCCCGGACACCGCGCAAGCCACCCGCCTCCGCCTGACGAACCTCTGCGGCCCGCACCGTGAGCCGAGCAACGCCCGGTAGACCACATCCCGTGTCTCACCAACAGGGTTGGTGACACGCCCGTTGGCGAGGCGGCTGGGTGCGTCAGGGGGTGGATCTCGTGCACGGAGCCCCTGCTCCGGATCGCGCGCCGCCGTCCCGGTCGTCCACGGCACCACATGGGCTGGTGCCTAATGGGCTGGTGCCTAAGAGGAGAAGCGAGGTGGTCGGGCCGCCACCCGACTGATCGCGCCTAGACGACGCTGACGGCGCGGCCCAGGGCGCGTCGGAAGGGATCGCCGACCAGCGGGCGCCAGACGGCGGGCAGGGTGCGGCGCAGCCGGGCCACCTCCTTCTCCCGCGACGCAAGGTAGCGCCCGACCGCCTGGATGGTCTCGGCCGAGAGACCGGCTGCCGACTCGGCCAGGAAGTCCCGCGCGAGGTGGGCCGCCACGTCCGCGTCATGCAGCAGACCCAGGTGGTCCTGCAGGGCCGTGACCCGCGTGATGAGGGTCGTGGCATCCGCCCCCAGCACCTCGCGGAAGAATTCCAGGGTGTAGCGCAGCCGCTTGCCGGCGATGCGCAGGACGTGCAGCGTGGGGACGTCCGCCCAGGTGAGCGCAGCGTCATACGCGCGCAGCTGCTCGTAGGCCACCCAGACGCGGCTCGGCGCGGTGTCGCGGACCCGATGGGGATCGGTGGCCCGCATGACGCGGCCGCCGGCACCCGAGGTCTCCACGAACGCGAGGTAGTCGTCGATGAAGCGCCGGTACCCATCGCTGTCGAGCAGCTTCACGAGGTGCTCGCGCGCGTCGTCACGCACCGCCTGCCAGGCCTCGTGCAGGGGTGCCAGCGCGACCCCGTCCTCGGCCGGGAGACTGGCCATGTAGGTCGTCAGGCCGTCCAGCAGCACGTCCTGGTCGCGTACCGCCCCCAGGGCCGTGGCCACCGTCCGCAGCTCGGCCACGTAGCGGCGGCTGGGGCCGTGCCGGAAACCGTCGCCGAAGACGCGCCAGGCCGCGCGCATCCGGCGGGTGGCCACGCGCATCGAATGAAGCTCTTCCAGGTCGTCGCCCTGGCGTGTGCCGGCCTCCCGCTCGAGCATGCGGGCGAAGTGGAAGCGCAGCACCTTGCGGCCGGCCTCGGCCAGCGAGTCGCCGGCCACCACGCC
>DASPUH010000078.1:0-29394 GCA_035622975.1 Candidatus Sulfotelmatobacter sp. | reverse complement strand
GGGGTCGCGCTGCCCGTCGGTGAGCCGGGCACGGGCGGATCGACCAGGCCCTGCGGGTCGGGGTCAGGCTGGACGAACCAGTCCAGGCTGTCGTCATTGGTGTCGACGCCGTTGCCACCCGACGCTCCGGGCAGCCGTTCGAGGCTCGAGCCGGCCGGCGGCGCAGGCGCCGCGGCCCCTTCGATGAAGTTGTTCGTGGCGTCGCCCCACGCGATCGCATCGATGACCGAGCCGTCGGCCGCCCGCAGGGCAACGGCTCCGCCCGTGGCGGCAAGGCCTCCGGAGTAGGTGCCGTCGGCGACCGCGGCGTAGACGCCCGCGCTGTTGGCCAGCAGGAGGTGCTGGCCGGCCGCCAGCGGTGTCGCCGCGCCCCACGTCGCCTTGCGCGTCACGGTCCCGCCGCTCGCCGACACGTACACGACCTCGTCGCCCGTCAGGTCGATCGGGTCGGCCGAGGCGTCGTACAGCTCGATGAACTCGTCCGACGCGCTCGCCCCGCCGGTCATCACCTCGCTCAGCAGGGGGCCGCTGGAGGGTGGCCAGGCGACCGCGACGGTGGGCGGTCCCGCCGGTGCCGCTCGCACGAACCCAGTGGCCAGCGCAACGGTGAGACAGGCGGCCAGCAGGGACGGGCCGGCCGAGCGGAGACGCGACGACATGCATGACCTCCAGGCGGGCCTGGCGGCGGGTGCTGGGCAGGTTGTACAGGGCCGCACTTGGCCGGCAGTTCACGATGCCTTCACGGCCGCTTGCGGCGCGGTACGATGCGCCTCCCCAGACGCACCTAGAGGAGGCCCATCGTGGCCCGCGCCAAGCGAACCGCCCGCGCCGATGCCCGTCGTCGCTACCGTGCCGCGCAGGCACCAGCGGCCGACACGGAGGACGACGCGCCGGCATCCCGCGACGTGGCCCAGCCCGCGGTTTCGACGGGCGGCGGGCTCCTGGGGATGTTCGGCGGCGTCCACCTGCCCGACTTTCGGGGCGACCTCCTGGCCATGCCGGACGTGGTCCGCACCACGAGGACCCTGTGGGCGGCATTCGCCCTGGGACTCGTCGCCGTGGCGGCCGGGCTCACCTTCCCCCTCAACGATCCGGGCCTGACCGGGCTGGTCCTGCCGCTGTTCATCCAGGCCCCGGGCATCCCGGTCCTGGTGGGCGGCTTCGTCGCCCCGCGGGGTGCCTGGCTCATCGGCGGGGTGATCGGCCTGCTGCAGGCCCTGGGCCTGCTGGCCGCGATCTACCGCTCCACGCCGGGGGCGATCGATGGCTCCGAGGTGCTCGTCGCCCTCGTCTCGGGCGCCGTCCTCGGCACGCTGTTCGGTGGCCTCGCCGCCTGGTACCGGCGCTGGCTGCGCACGATGGGCGCGCGCAATGCCGCCGCGCGGGAGGAACGGGCGAAGCAGCAGCGGCGCGACGCGAAGCGTTCGGCGCGCCCGGCTCGCTGATCCGGCGCCGGGACGGCACGGGCGCCTACCCCACGCGGCGCATCCCGGCATGGCCCAGCTGGCGGACCCCCTCCGGCCGGGGCGGTCCACCGAGCGCCCGTGCCACCTCCGGCAGTGACCGGATGCGGTGGGCGATGAGGTTGACCACGGCGTGCTCGCGCTGCAGGGTGCCCTCCACGTACAGCAGGGCGTGGCGGCGCACGACGCCGCGCAGGCGGGCCCAGGCGTCTGGCCAGAGGGTCACGTTGACCATGCCCGTCTCGTCCTCCAAAGCCAGGAAGACGGTCCCCTTGGCGGTCATGGGGTGCTGGCGAGTGACGACCAGGCCGCCGATGGCCACCGGGCCTGGCGCATGGGTCGTGAGGCCGACGGCGGGGACCGCCCCCAGGTGATCCAGGGCAGGGCGGAAGAGCTCGACCACCTGGCGCCGGGCATCCAGGGACAGGATCGCGTAGCTGTCGCCCAGCCGTTCCAGCTCGGTGGGCGGCGGCAGGATCGGGGCCGGCGTGGGTGGCAGCCGCAGGCCGAGCGGCCGGCCGGCGACCCGTTCACCCGGCCGTCCGCGGATGGCGCCGGCCAGTTCACGGACCTGCCATAGCAGCTCCCGGCGCGGCCGGCCCAGGCTGTCCAGGGCCCCGGCCCGGATGAGCCGCTCCAGCGTCTCCTCCGGCAGGCCCGTGCGGGACACGACGTCCTCCAGCGAGCCGTAGGGCCCGCGGTCGCGCTGCGCCTCCAGCCGCAGGCCCACCTCCTCGCCGATGCCGTTCACGAGGTGGAGGCCCAGGCGCATGCCGTAGCCCTGCGCCGTCCGGGGCTCCTCGGGGGCGCCCGTCCATTCGGTGGCAGTGCGGTAGCGGCTGCGGCCCAGGTCGACGGGCAGGATCGGCACGCCGTGCCGACGGGCATCGTTGACCAGCACCTCCACCGGGTAGAAACCCATGGGCTGGGCGTTGATCAGTCCCGTCACGAACTGGGCCGGGTAGTGCAGCTTCAGGTAGGCCGACTCGTAGGCGGTCCGGGCGAAGGCCGCCGCGTGACTCTTGTTGAAGCCGAAGCTGGCGAAGCCGGCCACCCGGCGGAAGAGCTCCTCCGCGTCGGCCTCGGTCAGGCCGCTCGTGGTGTGGCAGCCGTCGACGAAGCCCCGATGCAGCTTCTCCATCTCGGCCGTCGAGCGCCACGTGCCCATCGCCCGCCGGAAGCCGTCCGACCCGCCGGGGCTGAAGCCAGCCACCTCGATGGCGATGCGCATGACCTGCTCCTGGTAGAGGATCACGCCCAGCGTCTCGGCCAGGATCGGCTCCAGGCTGGGATGCAGGTACGTCACCGGCTCCAGGCCCTGCCGCCTCCGCAGGTAGGGATGCACGGCGTTGCCCTGGATGGGGCCGGGCCGGATGATGGCCACCTCCACCACCAGGTCGTCGAGCGTCGAGGGCCGCGAGCGCGGCAGGGTCTGCATCTGGGCCCGCGACTCGATCTGGAAGACACCCACCGTGTCGGCCGCCTGGATCATGGCGAAGACCTCCGGCAGGTCCTCCGGCAGCTCGTCCAGGTCGAGACGCACGCCGCAGTCGGCCTCGATGTCGCGCAGGGCATCGTCGATGGCCGAGAGCATGCGCAGGCCGAGCAGGTCGAGCTTGATGAGCTTGAGCGTCTCGACGTCCCGCTTGTCGTACTGCACGACGACCCGGCCGGGCATCGTGGCCCGCTCGAGCGGCGCGATGTCGACCAGCGGGGCGGCCGTCACGAGCATGCCCCCGGTATGGATGGAGAGGTGCCGCGGGAAGCCGTCGAGGCGGGCGCACAGCTCCAGCCAGCGCTCCCAGGGCGACAGGCCGGCCGTGCTGGCGTGCTCGCGGCCCGTCTCGGCGCCATCGATCCGCCGCGTGGCAGGCAGCGTCACGCCTGACTCAGGGTCCACCGCCTGGACGTCGCCGTGCAGCCAGGCGACACTGACCGGCGTGTCGCCCGGGCCGCCCTCGTCGTCCGTAGTCCCCCGACGCCCGGGACGGCCGCGACCGGCCGGCCGGTCCAGGCGGCCCATGCCATCGACCAGGCCGCGGCGTCGCGCCTCGGCGGCGCCGGCCCGCCCGGCGGCTACCGGCGGCGGCTCCTCGCCGGGCGCCCGGAAGAACTCGGCGAACCCGCCCTCCGCTTCCAGGTCGCGGCGGACCATCACGGAGTCATAGGTCTCGAGCGCCTTGGCCACGCGGTCCACCAGGGGGCGGGGGAAGCCCAGCGCGTAGCCCACCTCGCGGACCGCCGACCGGGCGCGGTATGTGACGACATTGCAGACCATCCCCGTATGGGCCTCGCCATAGCGGTCGTAGACGTACTGGATGACCTCCTCGCGGCGCGACGAGGCGAAGTCGATGTCCACGTCGGGGTAGGCGGTGCGGCCCTCGTTGATGAAGCGCTCGAAGAGCAGCCGGTGGCGGATGGGGTCGACCCGCGTGATGCCCAGCACGTAGGCCACGATCGAGTCGCCCGCGCTGCCGCGGCCCTGGGCCGGGATGCCCTGCTCACGGGCGAAGCGCATGAGGTCCCAGCAGATGAGGAAGAACTCGGCCAGGCCAGTCCGGTCGATGACCCCCAGCTCGTGGTCCAGCTGGGCCTGGATGGCCGGCGTGACCGGCCGGTAGCGGTGAGCCAGGCCGGCCTCACAGAGGCGCGTCAGCTCCTGGAGCGGGGTCGCCCCATCGGGCACCCGGAAGCCGGGGAAGCGGTAGCGCTCGAAGCCCAGGTCGACCGCGCAGCGGGAGCCCAGCTCGTGGGCCAGTCCGATGCCCGCCCGCCAGGCTCGCCCGACCGCCACCGGCGCGCCCGCCTGACCCGGCGGCAGCGCCGCCATCCCGGCCGCCCCGCGCAGCGCATGGACGCCGCCGTCGCGCCGCAGGTGGGCGCTCGTCTCCAGCGTCAGGCCGTGCCGGATGGCCACCAGCACGTCCTGCAGCTCGTGGTCCTCCGGGCGTGCGTAGTGCACATCGTTGGTCACCACGAGGGGCAGGCCGGCAGCGGCCGCCAGCTCCACGGTCAGGGCCACCAGCAGGTCGTCGTCCGGGCGCAGGTGGTGCTGGACCTCCAGGAAGAACCCGCCGCCGAGGCCGGGCACGGCCGGGTACAGCGCGGCGTACCGCCGGGCCACCTCCAGGGCTCCCGCCCGGTCACCCGCCAGCAGCCGCCGTGCGATCTCTGAGTGGCGGCAGCCGGAGAGCGCCACAAGCCCTTCCGTGTGGCGCGCCAGCAGGGCCTGGTCGAAGCGGGGCACGCCCTTGGTGCCGGCCAGGTGCGCCGCACTGGCCAGGCGGCAGAGGCTGCGATAGCCGGTCGCATCGCGCGCCAGCAGCACCAGGTGCGGGCCCCGCTCGCCGTCGCGGATGCCGCGCAGGTCCTCCCGCCGGGGTGCCCGGTGGCCGGGCAGGCGCAGGCGGGTCGTGTGCGGTGCGACCGGGTGACCGGCCTCGGGGACCGGCGTCGCGGCGGCCGCGGCGGCCGCGACGCGACGGGCCGGTCGGCGGCGGGCGGGGATGACGAGCCCCGCCGGGTCGGGCACGGCCGCGTCCAGGAGTTCCACCTCCAGGCCGATGATCGGCCGCAGGCCGGCCTCTTCCGCCGCCGTGACGAAGCGGACGGCACCGTAAAGGCCCTGGTGATCGGTCAGGGCCACGGCGCTCAGGTCCAGCTCGCGCGCCCGGGCCACCAGGTCGTCCGCGGACGAGGCGCCGTCCAGGAACGAGAAGCAGGAATGGCAGTGCAGTTCCGCGTAGGGCAATACCGGGCTCCGTGGCAGGCGCCGCTCCGGGCCCGCGGCACGATCACATGATAGAACATCCGTTCGATAGATACGTCGGCAAGGGGCGAGGCCGACGGACCAGCCCCGGGCGCGTATCCTCTGGCCATGCGACCCACGGCCCGAGACGTGCTCGGCGCGGCGATCCTGACGGTGCTCCTGACCGCTCTCGTGGTGCTGCTGGTCGTCGGGGCGTGGGCCGGCCACCCCTCCTGACGCGATGACGGCCGACCGCGGCCGCACCGTCGTCTTCTTCCCCGAGGGCGCCTTCGGGCCGACCAACAACTGCGTCGGCATCGGCGAGGTGCTGCGGGCCCGGGGCCATCGCGTCGTCTTCGTCGTCGAGGAGTCCTTCGCCGGCACGCTCGCCGCGCGCGGCTTCGAGGAGCGCCTCATGCGCCTGGCACCGGCCCCGTCCGAGCCGGAGGTGCCCGGCCAGTTCTGGAAGGACTTCATCCACGACACCGCGCCGCAGTTCCGGCGGCCCACCATCGAGCAGCTGGCGTCCTTCCTGGAACCTACCTGGCGGGCCCTCGCCGACGGGGCCCGGTACGTCGAGCCACGCCTCCGCGAACTCCTCGATGAGCTCGCCCCCGACGCCATCGTGGAGGACAACGTGGTCGCTTTCCCGGCCCTCGCCGCGTCGGGCCGGCCCTGGGTGCGCATCGTGTCCTGCAACCCGGCCGAACTGAAGGACGAGGCGGTGCCGCCGGTCTTCTCCGGCTACGGCGACGGCGATCGGACGGCCTGGCCGGCCTTCCGAGAGACGTATCGGGGCACGCACGCCGAGCTGTGGTCCGGCTTCGCCGACTTCGTGCGGGCCAGCGGCGGGGGTACCCTGGCGAACGGACCGCTCGGCCCGGACTTCATCACTACGTCGCCGTGGCTGGACCTCTATGTCTACCCCGCCGAGCTCGATTACCCGCGGGCGGTGCCGCTCGCCCCGGTCTGGCACCGCCTGGAGAGCTGCGTGCGGGCCAGCGGCCCGGCGTTCGAGCTGCCGGCCGTCCTGGCCGGGCGCCCCGAGCCCCTGGTCTACCTCTCCCTCGGGAGCCTGGGCTCGGCCGACGTGGCGCTCATGCAGCGGCTCATCGACCTGCTCGCGCAGGCGCCGCTGCGGGTCATCGTCAGCCTGGGCCCGCAGCACGACCAGCTCCGCCTGCCGGACACCATGTGGGGTGCCGAGTTCGTGCCCCAGCCGGCGATCCTGCCGCTCGTCGACGTCGTCATCACCCACGGCGGGAACAACACCGTCACGGAGTGCCTCCACCACGGCAAGCCGATGGTGGTCCTGCCGCTCTTCTGGGACCAGTACGACAACGCGCAGCGGATCCACGATCGCGGCTTCGGCGTCCGCCTGTCGACCTATGCCTTCGCCGATGGTGTCCTGGCCGAGGCGGTCATGCGGCTGCACGAGGACGCCCCGCTGCGGGCCCGCCTGGGGGCCATCGCCCGGCGGCTGCAGGCGGCGCCGGGGACCGTCCGCGCGGCCGACCTGATCGAGCGGCTGGCGGTCGAGCAGCGGCCGGTGGAGCGCGGCTGACGGTCGGCGTGGTGCTGACCGTCACCGGCGCGCGACTTCGTCGGCGGGTCGCGTCACAGCTCCCGGGGTCCAGGCGTCACAACACCAGTAGCGTCCGATGAGCGTGCCGATGGCCAAGGGGGTCTGCTCCTCCTCACTCCCGTGGTGGCGGCTCGTTCTCTCCTCTGGCTCGGCCCCGGTCTCCCCCGGGGTCGAGTCATGTCCGGGGCCCGACAGGCGGGGCGTGCCTCAGTCGTAGAGGCGCTCCAGGTGCCAGGCGCCGTCGACCTCGTCGCGATAGACGAGGGCCAGCAGGCGCGGCCCGACCAGCTTGAAGTAGGCGCGACGGATGGGCCGGCCCCACCAGGCCTCCTCGATACGCCACTGGTTGCACACCTCGACCGGCTCGCGCGTGCCCTCCCAGCGCAGGCACGCGGGGCGGCCCAGGGCGTCCAGGTCGACGTCGATGACGGGATGCTGGCCGAGCAGGCGGGTCATGGCACGGCCGGCCACCACGCCACACGGCCCTCCGGCAGCCGGCTCTCCGGGTCGCTCACGCTGGCCCGCCACAGGCGGTCTGGGCCGAAGCGGATCGCCAGCGCCGCCAGCTGCCAGCCCAGGCGATCGGCGCGCGCCGCCTGGGGCGTGAAGAGGCCCAGCTGGGTCGTCGCGGCGGGCCCCTGGCCGTCCAGCTCGAGCGCCAGGCGGACCACCGGACCGCCCGGCGGCTGGGCCTCCAGGCGCGCCACCAGGAGCCGCTCCACGAGCTCCGGGACGGCCACCGGCTCGGGCAGGTGCTGGACCAGCCGGAGCGGCTCGCCGCGTTCCAGCTCCAGCCGCAGGACGGCGCGCGATGCGCCGGCGCCATGGGCCGTGAGCTGCTCGCAGAGGGTGGCCGCCAGGTGGTGCAGCACGAACCGCAGCGGCTCGATGGTCTCGACCGGCGGGTCCAGTTCCGCCTCCGCGCACAGCCGCTCGACCGGCCGGCGGGGCACCAGCGGCCGGTCGTCCAGCCCCCCGGCCAGGTCGTGGAGCTCGCCACCGGCCGGCCCGAAGCGGGTCACCACCGCCGAGCGCGGCAGGCGGGCCAGGTCGCCCATGCGCTCCAGGCCGAAGAGCCGGAAGCGGGCCCGCAGCGCCTCGTCGGCCGGCAACAGGGCGATCGGCAGGGGGGCCAGGAAAGCCGCCTCGGCCCCCGCCCCGGCCGGCACGATGACCGGTCCCGGCGGCGCATCCGAGATGGCCGCGGCCACCGCCGCCCCGAAGCGGGTGCCGGCGATCCCCGTCCGCGGCTGCCCCGGCAGGACGGCCGCTGCGCGGGCCGCGATCCGGGCCGTCAGCGTGGGTTCGTCACCCCACAGGCGGGCCAGACCCTCGATCCCCAGCAGGGCGCGCCCGAAGGCCGGATCCTCGGGGTCGGTCGTGCCTTCGACGGCCGGCGTGAAGCCCGCCAGGGCCTCCAGGGCGGCCTCCATGGCCGCGCGATAGACGGCGGGCCGCGGCGTGAGGAAGGCCGCCTCGGGGACGAGCTTATGGGCCGTGCCCAGCGGCTGCCCGCGCCGTACGCCCAGACGCACGGCGTCGGGGCTGGCGTCCAGGACGTGCCGGGGTTCCCAGGGTTGCCCGCCCAGGACGACCGGCCCCGCCGGCGAGGGACTGGAGGCGGCTTCGAGACGCAGGGGCAGATGTGGCCAGACGAGGTGCAGGAGGCGCATGGGTCGTGATCCGTGAGGACGGGGACGGGGGCATCAGCACGAGGGGCGTGGGCGGCGGGCCGTGGTCCAGCAGGCGCGCCAGGTCGGCGGTCTGCTCGCCGTCGGCCAGGTAGCGGATCTCCAGCTCCGCGTGGCGACCCGGGGCGCCCGAGCGGTCCTTGGTCACGGTCACCGCCGTGTGCTGGCCCACGATGTCGCGGCCCAGGCGGATCCAGGCCCGTCGTTCCAGCTCCAGGCGCAGGCCGGCCACCTCCGCGAGGGCCCCCTGGAGCGATCCGGCGTCCGGCGGCGCGAGCAGGATCAGGCGGACCCCCAGGCGGCGGGCATGCGCCGCCAGTCGGCGAAGCAGCGGCTCGTGGGCCGCTCCGAGGCGTGGCGGCAGGTCCACCACCAGCAGGTCCACGGTCCGCCCGGCGAGCAGCGAGCCGGCCAGCCAGAAGCCCTCGGTCGGGTCATGGGGCCGCAGCACGATCAGCCAGCGCAGGTCCACCCCACGTGCCATCGCCTCCAGCGGGTCCAGGCTGCGGCCGGTGTCCAGCCAGGCGGCGATGGCCCCCTGCGCCTGGGCCTCCGCGATCGTCCGCAGGGCCAGCGTGGTCTTGCCTGACGTCCCCGCCCCCCGGAAGACGGCCGTGAGCTGGCGGGGCAGGCCGCCCAGGCCCAGGACCGCGTCGAGCGCGGCGAAACCGGTCGAGATGACCTCACCGGGCAGCCGGGCAGGGGCGGTCTCCGGCGAGGCGGCCGGCACGGGGAGCGGCGCCAGCGCGGTCGCCCCGGCGGTCAGGCCCCCGTCACCGAGCCGGATCGCGGCGCTGCCCCAGCGGGCCTCCAGGCGGGCCATGGCGCCCT
This sequence comes from Candidatus Sulfotelmatobacter sp., assembly GCA_035622975.1. Classification (GTDB taxonomy): domain Bacteria; phylum Chloroflexota; class Limnocylindria; order Limnocylindrales; family CSP1-4; genus DASPUH01. The sequence goes on along the minus strand of DASPUH010000078.1, from coordinate 20,076 downwards.
GCAGGATGGTGGCGGCGGGCATCGGGTGCGGTTCCATGCCCGATCCATGATAGAACAGATGTTCTATCCGTCAAGTGCCCGTGGGCCCTCGTCGCCGGCGGCGCGGGGCGCGGCCTCCTCGGCCGGACGGGCCGCCGGATCCGGGGCGGACCACGTGCGCCAGTCCGGGAAGAGGTGCGTCGCGGCCTCATCCAGGCGCGCATCGATCCACGCGGGGTCCACCCCGGGCTTGCCGCCCAGCCTGGCCAGCAGGCTGCCCTGCAGCAGGTCGATGAACTCGGCCGTGGCCGGCGTGCGCAGGCCCTCCGCCTCGTGCAGGATGGCCCGCGCCCAGGCCGCATCGCCGGGCGACGGAGTCGCCGCCTGCCGCACCCACTGCAGGGCCCGCCACGCCCGCTCCAGGGCCCACCGCCGATCCGGACCGCCGGTGAGGCGCAGGACGTAGGGCCGCAGGAGGGGCAGGATGGCCGCCAGCACGAGGCCCCCGATCACGCAGCCGATGGGCACCGGTGCGAGGCCCACGGCCAGCCCGCCGCCCACCAGCCCCACCGCCAGCCCACCCAGGCCCAGCAGCACGACGTAACCCAGGGGCCGCGGCGGCGGATGGCCCGCCGACGGGGCGATGACGTACAGCACCCACCCGGCGCAGCCGAGGGCGGCGACGAGGGCGAGCAGCAGCGGCACGGGGTCCTTTCGCAAGACCTTCGAACGGTCGATGCCGGTCGTGACCGGGCCCGGTCGCGCTCAGGCTAGCCGGTCCGCCGCTGCTATACTGCCGCCCGCCCCGTGGGGATGTAGCTCAGCTGGGAGAGCACCGCGTTCGCATCGCGGGGGTCAGGGGTTCGAGTCCCCTCATCTCCACCATCCCCTCGCCCGACTCAGTCCAGGGCGTGGCGCAGCTCCGTGTCGTGGGAGCGAAGCCAGCGGCGGGCCGCCTCGGCCTGCGGCACGAGGCCGCGCACCAGGTCCCAGAAGCGCGGCGAGTGGCTGAAGTCCAGCAGATGGGCCACCTCGTGCACCACCACGTAGTCCAGGACCCACGGCGGCGTCAGGACGAGGCGCCAGCTGAACGAGAGGGCCCCGCGCCGCGAGGCGCTCCCCCATCGACTGCGCTGGTCGCGGATGGCCAGACGGCCCATCCGCACACCGAGGTCACGGGCCCGCACCACCACCCGCCGCTCCACCGCCGCGCGGGCCTCGGCGCGCAGCCAGGCCTCCAGCACGGCGGCGGGCGGGCGCTCGTCGGAGGGCGCCAGTTCGACCCGCAGGAACGGCTCCGGCTCGTCCTCGTGCAGCACGCGACTTCGCGCGCGCTCGGGCCGCACGAGGATGCTCACGGCGTGGTCGATGCCCCCGAAGGAGACGGGCCGACCGGCGCCGAGCGGGGGTCGTGCGGCGAGGGCCGACCGGAGGGTGGCCAGGCGGGCACGGTGACGAGCGATCCACGAGCGCCGCTCAGCCACCAGTTGAGCGGCCCAATGCGGGGCCATCCGCTGTGGCAGGGTCACGACGACGGTGCCATCGGGGCGGATGGTGAGGCGCGGGCGGCGGGCACGTGTCGACCGCCGGAGCACGAAGTCATCGACCGGACCGCGGACGCCGGGCACCACGGACGCCACCATCGCGCGGATGTTGCCACATCGACCAGCGGCTTCCCACCGCCCCGTCAGTCCAGACGCAGGCGCATCTCGTTGGTGGGCTCGAAGCCGAGGGTCTCGTAGAGGTGGCGGCCGGCGTCGCTGGCGTGGAGGTCGACCGAGCGGAAGCCCTGCTGGCGCAGCCAGGCCAGGATCGTCTCCATGATCCGGCGGGCGAGGCCGCGGCCCCTCCAGCCGGGCTCGGTGTACACGTTGACGATGACGGCGTGGCGCGGGTCGCCCTCGCGCGGCCGGGCCAGCCAGGGCGTGACGATGACGCCGCCGCCCGCCACGACCCGTCCCTCGGCCGTCTCGGCCAGCCAGCCGTGGTACGACCCGTCCGCCAGTGCACCCGCCAGCCACGGCGCCGTGGCCTGGACCATGCGATCGAGCTGCTCGGTCGTGCCGGCCCACATGTCGCGGAACATGCCGCGGCGGTGGGCCAGGATGACCGCCTGGTCCTCGGGCGTGGCCTCGCGCAGGTGGATCGTCTCGAGCTCCATGGCATCTCCGGGCAGGGGGCGGATCGAGCGGGCCCCTGCGATATACTCGCCGCTCGGCGCACAAGGGGCTATAGCTCAGCTGGGAGAGCGTCTGCATGGCATGCAGAAGGTCCGGGGTTCGAATCCCCGTAGCTCCACCAGCCCCGGGGACCCGCCACCAGCCCACCCCTCGCCGAACGGCGGGGGGTGCGCCATTCGAGAGGCCCGTTCGACAGTGACCGTCACCGGATCCGGCGACCGCATCCGCGTGGAGCGCTACGACCCCACGGCGATCGAGCCGCGCTGGCAGCAGCGCTGGGCCGAGCTGGGCCTGTACGAGACGGACCTGGACGACCGGTCGCGCCCGAGGTCGTACATCCTGACGATGTACCCCTACCCGTCGGGTGACCTCCACATCGGCCACTGGTACATCGTGACGCCCACCGATGCGCTGGCCCGGTTCCACCGCATGCACGGTGAGAACGTGTTCTTCCCCATCGGCTTCGATGCGTACGGCCTGCCGGCCGAGAACGCCGCCATCAAGAACGGCATCAACCCGCGCGACTGGACGATGCAGAACATCGAGCACGAGCGGCTGCAGTTCCGCTCGATGGGTGCCGTGTTCGACTGGCGCTACGAGATCGTCACCTGCGAGCCCGAGTTCTACCGCTGGAACCAATGGCTGTTCCTGCGCTTCCTCGAGGCCGGCCTCGCCTACCGCCGCATGTCGCCGGTCGATTGGTGCCCCAACGACGGCACCTTGGCGCGTGAGCAGGTGGAAGGGGCCGATCGCCACTGCTGGCGGTGCGGCGCGCCGGTCGAGAAGCGCGACCTGGAGCAGTGGTACCTGCGCACCACGAGGTACGCCGACGAGCTGCTGGATTTCACGGGCATCGAGTGGCCGGAGCCCATCCGGCTGCAGCAGACCAACTGGATCGGCCGCAGTGAAGGCGGCGAGATCGTCTTCACCACGGCGCCCGACGATCACCAGCCGGGCGGCGACGAGCTGCGCGTGTTCACCACCCGGCCCGACACGCTGTTCGGGGCGACCTTCATGGTGCTCGCCCCGGAGCACGCGCTCGTGGCGCAGCTGGCGGCGCCCGACCGGCGCGCGGAGGTCGAGGCGTACATCGCGCGGGCGCGCGCGGAGACCGAGATCGAGCGCCTCTCGACCGACCGCGAGAAGACGGGCGTCTACCTGGGCGCCGAGGCCATCAACCCGGTCAACGGGGAGCGTATCCCGATCTGGATCGCCGACTACGTGCTGGCCGGCTACGGCACCGGCGCGATCATGGCGGTGCCCGCGCACGACGAGCGCGACTTCGCCTTCGCCACCCGCTTCGGGCTGCCGATCCGGCGGGTCATCGCCCCGGCAGGCGCCCCGGACGACGAGGCGCTGGACGGCGCCTACGTCGCCCACTCCCCCGGCGAGCGGCTGGTCAACTCCGGTCGCTTCAGCGGCCTGCCCGCGCCCGAGGCGATGCGCGCCATCGTCGCCTGGCTGGCGGAGGACGGCCGGGCCAAGCCCAGCGTCACGTACCGCCTGCGGGACTGGCTGTTCAGCCGCCAGCGCTACTGGGGCACGCCGATCCCGGTCATCTACTGCGAGCGCGACGGGATCGTGCCGGTGCCCGACGACGACCTGCCCGTCCGGCTACCGGACACGGTCGACTACGGCGGGCGCGGGGAGAACCCGCTGAACCACGACGAGGCCTTCCTGCGCGTGGCCTGCCCCCGCTGCGGCGAGCCGGCCAGGCGCGAGTCGGACACGATGGACACGTTCGTCGACTCGTCGTGGTACTGGTTCCGCTATCTCTCGCCGCACAAGGACGACGCCGCCATCGATCGCACGCTGGTGGACCGCTGGACCCCGGTGGTCCAGTACACGGGCGGCGCGGAGCACGCCGTCATGCACCTGCTCTACAGCCGCTTCTGGACCAAGGCCATGCGCGACCTCGGCCTCATCGACCAGGACGAGCCGTTCAAGCGCCTCTTCAACCAGGGCCAGATCCTGGGCGCCGACGGCGAGCGCATGAGCAAGAGCCGCGGCAACGTCCAGGATCCGGACGACCTCATCGCCCGCTACGGGGCCGACACGGTGCGGGTCTTCCTGATGTTCATGGGCCCCTGGGACCAGGGCGGCCCGTGGTCGCCGACCGGCATCGGCGGCGTCGCCCGCTTCCTCAACCGCGTCTGGACCGTGGTCCTGGACCCGCACGGCAGCGATGCCGGCAGCGGCGCGCTGCCCGTCGAGGACCCGTCGGCCGCGGAGGCGGAGCTGCGCGTGACGGCCCACCGCACGCTGCGTGACGTGACCGGTGACTACGAGGCCTTCCACTTCAACACGATGGTGGCCAAGCTCATGGAGCTGACCAACCGGCTGATGCGGTTCCGCGGCACGGCCATCGCCGGGGGCAGCGCGTGGGACGAGGCGGTGCGGTTCCTGCTGCTGATGCTGGCGCCGGCCGCACCCCATGTCACCGAGGAGTTGTGGAGCCGGCGGTCGGCCGCGGCCGGCGAGACGTGGCGGTCGATCCACTCGGCGTCCTGGCCGACCTGGGATGCCGCCCTGGTGGCCGAACGGACCATCGAGCTGCCGGTCCAGGTGGACGGCAAGCTGCGCGACCGCCTGACCGTGCCGGCCGGCCTGGTGGCGGCCGAGGTGGAACGCCTTGCGCTGGCCAGCCCCCGGGTGCAGGCCGCGCTGGACGGCAGGGCGCCGGCCAAGGTCATCCACGTGCCGGGACGGTTGGTGAACCTGGTGGGACGCGCGCCCTAGACCGGCGACGCCGGCGATGGGTCAGGCGGCCGGGATGGCCGTCGGTCGCTGCGGTCCCGCCCCGGTCTCGCGGCGACGCTCGCGATGGCGGGCTGCCTTGGCGCGGTTGCCGCACGTGGCCATGTCGCACCATCGCCGGCGCCCCGTCCGTGAGGTATCGAAGTAGACCCAGCGGCACGAGTCGTTGGCGCACACGCGGAGGCGCTCGACGTGGCCCTGGCTGACCTCACGAGCAACGGATTCGACGAGCCGGCCGAGGGCGCCCTCGATCGGATCGCCCTCGTGACGGTGATCCAGGGAGACGCCATCGGTGGCCGGCACGAGGACGTAGACGTAATGGGTGCGCAGCGCCCGGTTGATCTCCGCCAGGTGGTCTCGCGACGGGGGACGCCGCTCGGCCTGGGCCTCCACGAGGTCGCGCATCGCGTCCCGCACGCGCCGGATACGCGCCAGCACGCGGTCCCCCGCCGCAGGATCCGCCGCGGCCCGTTCCTGGGCCGCGACGACCGCGTCCTGGTGCAGGAGCTGATGCTGGCGCAGCCAGTCCAGGCTGGTGGTCAGATCGGTGAGGTGATCGACGGGGCGGCCGCGGTCGAGCTCGAAGGTGTTGATGAAGTCGAGCCCGATCTGCAGGCCGACCTGGTGGCCATGCGGGACGGTGTGGTCTTCGGAAACGGTGAGAACGTGCTGTTCGGCCATGACAGTAACCACTTTAGTCCTGTTGACAGGTTAGCCGCAAGAGGCTACAGTACGAGTAACCTGTTTCAAAGAGTAGAACGGTTAGCAAGGAGGGCGGCATGCCTGGTCCGATCGAATTCCTCGCAGGTCTGGGGGTCGTCCTCGCGGTGCTCGTGATCCTGGACGTGGTGGCCCAGCGCTGGGGTACCGACTCGCGCGGCTGGGATGGCCGGACGGAAGAGCACTGGTTCGGAGGTCATTGATCATGTGGCAGTACTACCTTCTGGGGCACGTCATGGCCCAGCATCGCCGCCGCGAGGCGGCCGCTGATCGCCAGGCGACGGACGCCCGCCGGGCGCAGCGGCGCGAGTCGGCCAACAGCCGCAGCACGCTGCTGATGCTCCGCGGCCGGCATCACGAATCCTGAGCGACGCGGTGCCCCGGCGCACCGCACGCGGAAGCCCCGCCTTCGCAGCTAAGCGACCGATAAGCGGCCTCACCTAGAGTCGTTTCAACGCCCACCGGGCCCTGAAGTGCCCCAGGACCGGTGGGCGTTTCCCGTTCGACATCGGACCGCCGACCGCCGACCGCCGACCGCCGAACGGCCCGCCGATGCATCCCCGCCGCCGCCCGCCGCGGAGGCTGCCGATGGATCGGCACGAGATCGATTGGGGCGCGGTCGACGCCGCGCTCGCCGGCGACCAGCGCGACGGCCCCACCCCGGGCGCGACCGCCCCGGACCAGGGTCCCGCCCGGGGCAGACCCTGGGCCACCTGGCTCGCCATCGCGGCGTTGGCCGCCCTGGTCCTGCTGGGCGGAAGCGCGCTCCTCGTCGCGGCGACGCCCGCCCCGCTGGTCACGCTCGACGAGGCCGTTGCCGCACCGACCAGCGCGTCGCCCCAGCCGTCGGCGCTGCTGGTCGACGTCGAAGGGGCCGTGCGCCACCCGGGCGTCGTCCGGCTGGCCGCCGGCAGTCGCGTCGCCGACGCCATCGCCGCCGCGGGGGGCTACAGCGGGAGCGTCGACGCCGCGGCGGCCTCGAGCGGACTGGACCTGGCGGACCCGCTCCAGGACGGGGCCAAGGTGCTCGTGCCGCAGCGGGGTGCCTCGGTCGGCGGCGCCGCCGCATCCTCCCCACGGGCGGGCAAGGTCGACCTCAATCACGCCACGGCCGCCGAGCTGGACGGGCTGCCCGGCATCGGACCGGTGACGGCGGCCAAGATCATCGCCTCGCGCGAACAGCAGCCCTTCCAGCGCATCGATGATCTGCGCACGCGCAAGCTGATCGGCGCGGCGACCTTCGCCAAGCTCCAGGCGCTCGTCACCGTCTGATGCCGCGGTCGGCCTGGGCCGCGCTCGGCGCGGTCGGCGTCGCCCTCGCCGCCCAGGTCCTCGGGCCGCTCGCACCCGGCGTGGCACCGGCTGCCTGGGGCGGGGTGGCGATCGTGACCGGGGCGGGGGGCATGGCGGCGCGCGCCCGTCGCCCTCAGCCGACCCGTGCCGCGGTCGGGGCGGCCACGATCGGGGCCGTCCTCGTCCTGCTCCGGCTCGCCCTCGGCGCCGTCACGCAGCCGGCGTCCGGGCCGGTCGCCCTGCCGGACGGGCCGGCGGACTGGACGGCGAGCGTCGTGAGCGTGTCCGCGCCGGCCGGTGCGACGCAGCGAGCGGTCGTCGACGGCCGGGCCGCAGGTGCCGCCGGCCCGGCCCGCCTGTGGCTCGTCCTGCCCCGCTATCCGGTCGTGGTGCCAGGCGACCGGATCCGGTTCCGCACGGCAGCCACCCCGCCACCGGCGGACGACCCGGCCTTCGCCGCGTACCTGGCCGGTATCGGCGCCTCGGGCACAGCAGCGCCTGCGTCGGTCGATCTGACGGCGCCCGACGGGGGGCCGGCGGCCGCGCTCGAGCGGATCCGCCGCCAGATGGCCGGGTGGCTGGCGACGGCGTTGCCCGAGCCGCAGGCAGGGTTGGCCGCGGGGCTGCTGCTGGGTCTCCGCGACCTGGTACCGCGCGACATCGGCACCGACTTCACCGCTGCCGGACTGAACCACGTCATCGCCATCGACGGCTGGAAGGTGGCCCTCGTGGCCGGGCTCCTGGGCGTGCTGCTCCGGCCCCTGCCCCGCCGGCCGCGGACGGTTGCCCTGGCCGTCGGGATCGTCGGCTATGCGCTCCTGGCGGGGGCCGGCGCAAGCGTCCTGCGGGCCGCGCTGATGGCCCTCACCGGCCTCCTCGCCCGCGCCACGGGGCGGCCGCAGACCGCCGCGACCGCCCTGGGCCTGGCGGCACTATCACTGCTGGTGGTCGAGCCCGGGCTCGCTGGCGACCCCGGCTTCCAGCTATCGGCAACAGCGACCGCCGGCCTCGTCGCCTGGAGTGAGCCCCTGGCGGCGTGGCTCCAAATCAGGGTCCCAGCGCGGGTCCCGACCGTGGTCCTCGGGTGGATGGCCGTCTCGCTCGTGGCGCAGGCCGCGTCCGTGCCGGTCGTGCTGGTCGACTTCGGGCAGCTGTCGCCGGCCGCTCCCCTGGCCAACATCCTGGTGGCCCCGCTCGTGCCCCCGGTCGTGCTCCTGGTCGTGGCGGCGCTCGCCAGTGGCGCGCTCCTCTCGGCCGGCGCGCCCCATCTGGTCGGCGTGCCCGTCTCGGTGGCCGGCGGGGCGCTGCTCGGCGCGCTGATCGGCTTCGCCCACGTCGTGGCGGCGCTCCCCTTCGCCACGGTGACCGTGGAGGGGCCTGCCTCGGCCGCCGCCGGACTCGGGGCGACGGCGGTGCTCCTGGTGGCGAGCCGGCCGGGTGGTCGGGCGCGCGCAGCCCGCCTGGTGGGCCGTGGAAGCGGACCACGCGTCCATCGGTCGCGGCCCGCGACCCCCGCCTCGGCGGCCGGCCTGATCTCGCGACGCCAGGCGCTCACCATGCTGGCGCTGCCGGTCGTGGCCGCCTCGGCCGGGGTGCTGGTGGCCACCCACCGCGCCGACGGCCGGCTGCGGACGACGGTCCTGGATGTCGGCCAGGGCGACGCGATCCTCGTCGAAGGGGACCGCGGCACCCGCCTGCTGGTGGACGGCGGGCCGGATCCGGACCGCCTGCTGGCCCTCCTTGATGCACGCCTGCCACCGTGGGACCGGCGGCTCGACCTGCTGGTGCTGACCCATCCGCACGAGGATCACGTCGGCGGCCTGGCGGCCCTCCTCGGCCGCTACCGGGTCGGCCCCATCTTCGAGCCGGGCATGCTCGGCCCCGGACCGGCCTACCATGCCTTCGAAGCCGCCCTGCGGGCCGCCCGGCGCACGACCCTCCGCCTCGCACGAGGCGACACCCTGAGGGTCGACGAGGCCACCATCACGGTCCACTGGCCCGTCGCAGGGTCCGTGCCGCGCCTGCCACCCGACACGGGCAAGGGCATCAACGACGTCTCCATCCTCCTTGACATCCGCTTCGGCCAGCGCCGCCTGCTGCTGATGGGCGACGCCGAGGAAGAGGTCGATCCACGGCTCCTGGAGGCGGGGCTCCGCGGTCCGGTCGACCTGCTCAAGGTCGCCCACCACGGGAGCGGCACGGCCTCCACGGCCCCGTTCCTGGCCGCGGTGCAGCCACGCGTGGCGGTCGTCAGCGTGGGCGCGGGGAACCCGTACGGCCATCCCGCCCCGGCGACCATCGCCCGGTTGCGGGCAGCCGGTGCGACTGTCTACCGCACCGACCTCGACGGCAGCGTGGAGATCAGCACCGACGGCCGTGACCTGCAGGTGCGGCCGACCGGTGCCAGGCCCCGTGCCACACCCTCGGCGACGGGCCTCGTGGCCCCCGTCGCACCCGTACCCAGCTGGCTCGCCGCCTGGCTTGCTACGATCGGGCCGTGGCCGTCCCCACCCGTCAACAGGCCGTGGCCATCCTCCTCGACCTCCACCCCTCCCCCCGGCTCCTGAGGCACGTGTGTGCGGTCGCCGACGTGGCCGCCTTCCTGGCGGCGCGGACTGTCTCACAGGGGCGGCCTGCAGACCGGCGCCTGGTGGAGGCCGCGGCCCTGCTCCATGACGTGGACAAGCTCTTCCCGCCGGGCGATCCGCGGCGCGCCGGCGGTCACGGGGCCGCCGCGGCACGATGGCTGACGGAGCAGGGCTGGCCTGAGCTGGCCGAGCCGGTGGCCGTCCACCCGGTCGGGCGCCTCCTGGACCATGCGGGGGACGTGGCCGCGTGGCTCACGGCGGCACGGCCGGAGTCGCTCATGGTGGCGTATGCCGACAAGCGGGCCGCCCAACACCTCGAGCCGATGGCGTCGCGCTTCGCGCGGTGGCGGCGGGATCACCCCGATCGCGACGGTTCGCTGGGGCGGGCCTGGGACATCGGGCTGGAGCTCGAGCGCCACGTCTGCGAGGCCGCCGGCGTCACCCCGACGGCGGTGCGGCGGCTGCGCTGGGCCGGTCGGGCGATCGCCCGGGGGCGTCGGTGACGACTCCCGCCGTGGCCCTTTTCCGGGGCGAGGACACGTATGCGATCGAGCGGGCGGTCGCCCGCCTGGCGGCCGACCTTGGCGAGCCGGGCGCGCCCCTCCAGCGGTGGCGGGTCGAGGCCGCCGACGAGCGGTCGGCCGCGGACCGCGTCCTGGACCGCATCGCCGAGCACGTCGGGACGGCCCCGCTCTTCGGCGGCGGCGAGCTGGTCATCGTGGGCGGCGTCGCGGCCCTGCTCCGAGACCGCGGGGCGCGCGAGCGGCTCATCGCCATCGTGGGGGCCGTACCGCCCGGCAACGGCCTGGTGCTCCTCGATGTCCGGGAGGGAGCGGCCAGGCGGACGGCGGCCGCAGACCCGCTCGGAGACGCGGTCGCGGCGGCCGGGGGCACCGTCGCCGGCTTCCCGGCCATGACCCGTGACCGCATGACGGGGTGGCTCGGCGAACGCGCCGCCGAGCTCGGGGTGCGCCTCGGGCCCGGCGCCGCCCAGGAGCTGAGCCAGCGCGTCGGCGCCCAGGTACGCGAGGGCGACATCGACCGCCGTTTCCAGGCCGGCATGGCCAACGGCGAACTGGAGAGACTGGCCCTCTACCGGCCGGGCGGCACGATCACCCGGGAGGATGTCGCCGCGCTCGTGCCCGAGACCGTCCCGGGTTCCGCATGGGCCCTGCTCGACGCGGTCGGCGGCCGCCAGGCGGGGGTCGCGGCGGCCCTCGCGGAGCGGCTCCTGGCCGACGGGACGCCCCTCCAGGTGCTCGTGGCCCGCCTCCACGGCCGCCTCCGGGAGCTCGTCGTCGCCGTCGACCACCTGGCCGCCGGCACGCGACCGGCCGACCTGGTCCGGGCGATGCGGCTCCAGCCATTCCGCGCCCAGCGGCTCGCCGAGCAGGCCGCCACCTGGACGCCCAGCGAGCTGGACGCGGCGCTCGAGGGGCTGGTGGCGGTGGACCTCGCCAGCAAGGGCATCGGGGAGGACGGCGGGCCGGCTCCCACGTCCGAGGAGCGAGGGCGCCTGGCGCTGGACCTGTGGCTCGCCGAACGGGTCGCACGGCGCCCGTCCGATCAACGGCGCGGGACCGCCCGGGGCTCAGTCGGCGCTTGACCAGGCCTCTTCCTGGAGCACCAGGTCGGACTCGATGGCGAAGACGCAGCGGCCCGCGCCCAGGTCCAGGAGCTCGATGAGCTCCGGGTCGATGTACAGCTGGTGGCAGTCCTCGCACAGCCCGCCGGGGATGCCGAAGCAGAGACGTTCGGCGGCGTCCGCCATGCGGAACGTCGTATCGAAGCGGGTGTTGATGAGCTGCCGCCCGCACTGGGGGCACCGCTCGCGAGGTCGCGCCACGAACGCCACATCCTTGCCTGCGCGGTTGGATCGGCCAACCACCACGGCGGATGCTAGGTAGGGCGCCGCGGGCCTCGCATCACCCGGAGGTACCCTGGGGGGAGTACCGGCGCCTCCGCGCTACTGGATGCGCAGGAGCGTGGGGGCGTCCGCCCAGAGCCGTTCGAGCTGGTAGAAGTCACGTTCGGGCGGCGCGAAGACATGCACGACGACGGCCCCGAAGTCGAGGAGCACCCAGTGCGCGCCGGCGGCGCCCTCCCGGCCCAGCGGGTTGATGCCGTCGGCCGCCAGGCCCTCCGTGATGCCGTCGGCGATCGCGCCCAGCTGGCGCTCGGACGAGCCCGCGCAGATGACCAGGTAGTCGGCCACCGTCGTCAGTTCACCGATGCCCAGCAGCACGATGTCGGCGGCCTTCTTGTCGGCCGCCAGATCCACGGCGCGGCGGGCCATCTCGAGCGCCGCCGCGGCATCGAGCTGCGTCGCGTCCGCCGGCCGCGCGTCCCGGGCGGGCAGGCCCGGGCGGCGCGCGCCGGGTCCCGGGGTACGCCGCGTCACGGCTGCGCCGCGGTGGCCGGCCAGGCGTCGTACAGGCCGTGCTCCAGCACGTAGGCCTCCACGGCCGGCGGCACGAGGTAGCGGATGGGCTGGCCGTCGGCCGCGTAGCGGCGGATGAGGGATGCCGAATGCCCGAGGGCGGGACCCTCGACGAACACGACGCGGTCCTCCAGGCCCGGGAAGTGCTCGCCGAACCAGGCATGGCCCGGCACGCGGTAGCCGGGCCGTGGCACGGCGGCCACGAGGCACTGGCGCAGGATCCGCTCCGGCTGGTACCAGCCGGGCAGGCCCAGCAGCGCCTCCGTGGACAGGATCAGAACGTACGCGCCGGACGGCCGCACGTCGGCGCCGCCAGGAGTGGTGAGGCGCGGCGGATCCGCACGCAGGAGGGCCAGCGTATCGGCCGTATAGCTCGGTCCGGGCCGGTCGACCTCGATGCGGCAGAGCCGGAACGCGGGGTTGTCGGCGATGGCGCCTTCGACCATGGCCACCCGATCGGCCGCCGGGCTGATGGGCTGGCCCAGCTTGTGCGGTGGGATGCCGGCCGGCACGAACAGCACGCCGATCAGGTCGAGCGCCACCCGCACATGTTCGGCGATGGCGAGGTGGCCGTAGTGCGGCGGGTCGAACGTGCCCCCCAGGATGCCCCACGCGCCGCGGGTGCGCGAGCGCAGCTCCTCCGGCAGCAACGTCGGCACCGGCGCGACCGCCGTGTCGGTCAGACCCACGGCTCGTCACCCCAGGCCAGCTCGTAGCTTCCGATGCGCACGGTGTCGCCGGCCGTGACCCCGGCGCGACGCAATTCGCGGTCGACGCCCAGGCGCTCCAGGTCGCGCTGGAACCGCTCCGCGGACTCCTCGTTGTCGAAGTCGGTCTGCGCCGCCAGCCGTTCGATGCGCCGGCCCCGCACGCGATAGCCGTCGCCTTCACGCAGCACGGAGAAGGCGCCGGCGGTTTGCTCGAAGCGATGGACGACCACGCCCGCCGGCATGACCGCCTCCTGGCTGCCCGCCGCCGGCAGCAGCAAACGCAGGCGATCGACGAGGTTTGTCAGGCCCTGGCCGGTCATGGCCGAGACCGCGACGGACACCTCACCGTCGGCGGCCACATGGCGCCCGAGCGCTGCCGCCCGTTGGGTGGCGCCGGGCAGGTCGATCTTGTTGGCCACGACGAAACCCGGCTTCGCAAGGAGGGCCGGATCGTGCAGGCGCAACTCCTCGCGGATGGTGTCATGGTCCGCCAGAGCCGTGGGGGCCGCCGCGTCCACGACGTGGAGCAGGACACGCGTGCGCTCGACGTGGCGCAGGAAGGCATGCCCCAGGCCGGCGCCGCCGCTGGCGCCCTCGATCAGGCCCGGCACGTCGGCGATCGTGAAACGGCGCGCCTCGTCCGGGTCCGTGCGGGCCAGGTCCAGGACACCCAGGTTGGGCTCAATCGTCGTGAACGGGTAGGCGGCGATGCGCGGCGTGGCGGCCGTGAGCGCGGCCAGCAGCGTCGACTTCCCGGCGTTGGGTAGGCCGACCAGACCGATGTCGGCGATGAGGCGGAGCTCCAGACGAAGCCACCGTTCCTCCGCCGGTTCGCCGCGCTGCGCATGGCGCGGCGTGCGGTGGGTGGCGGTCGCGAAGTGGACGTTGCCCAGGCCGCCGCGCCCGCCGCGCGCGACCATCACGCGCTGGCCGGGCACCACGAGGTCGGCCAGCAGATCACCGCTGTCCCGGTCGAAGACGGCCGTGCCGGGGGGCACGGCCAGCTCCACGTCGCGGCCGGCGCGCCCGTGTCGCTTGGCACCCGCCCCTGCACCTCCGGCCGGTGCCCGGAAGTGGTGCTTGAAGCGGTAATCCTGGAGGGTCGTCTGGCCGGCATCCACCCGCAGGTAGACCGAGCCACCGCGCCCGCCGTCACCCCCGTCGGGCCCGCCGCGCGGCACGTGGGCCTCGCGCCGGAAGGTGGCCGCCCCGGCTCCGCCGGCACCGGCGGCGACCCAGATGGTGGCGTGGTCAAGGAACATCGGCGCCGATCGTAGCAGCGCCCGGGGTCCGGTCATGCCGGTCGGGGTGGGATCCCGCCAGGGGCCGCCCGTGGTGGCGGCCGGTCAGAAGTAGTTCAGCGGGTTGACGCGCTGGCCGCCATCCCAGATGGGGCCGATCCAGACCTCGAAATGGCAATGCGGCCCGGTCGCGTCGCCGGTCATGCCCACGCGGCCGATGAACTGGCCCCGCCCGACGTGTTCGCCCACGTAGACCGCGGTCGACGACATGTGGTTGTACGTCGTGTAGTAGTCGTGGCCGTGGCTGATCCAGACCTGGTAGCCGCCGCCATTGTTCTTCCACCCCGCGAAGGTCACGGTACCGGCGGCCGCGGCGACGATGCGCGAGCCCCAGGGCGCCGCGATGTCGATGGCCCAGTGGCCGTAGTGGTAGCCCTGACTGATGTAGCCGCCGGGTACTGGCCAGGCAAGCGGCACGAACGGACAGGAGGCACAGCCGGAGCCGCCCGTAGCGCCGCCCGACACCCTCGTCAGCGGACGGCTGGCCGTCGCGTGCTTCACCGGAGCCGTGGCCGCGATGGCCGCGCCAACCCCGTCCGGGATCATGATCTGCTGGCCCAGCGTCAGCTCTTCCGAGGTCAGCGCGTCGTACTGCATGATGGCCTGCGGGTCGGCGTGGAACCTGGCCGCGACCGAGACGACCGTGTCGCCCTCTTGCGCCGTGTAGAGCACGCCGTCCACGGGCGGGATGAGCAGCCTCTCGCCCACGTGCAGCTGATCCTTGGCCGACAGCTTGTTGGCCCACCAGATCGTCATCATGTCCAGGCCGAAGTGGCTGGCGATGCCGGTGAGCGTGTCGCCCGACTGCACCACGTAGACCTGGGCCTGGAAACTGGCCGCCACGGCCGGCACGGCGTAGGGCGCCAGGAGCGTGCCATCGGCGGCGTAGTCGGCCGTGCTGGCGGCGTCCTCGTCGCCGAGGCTGGCAAGCAGCGTGGCGCGCGCCGCGTCCGTCGCGTCGGGGCCGGACGTCACCTCGGGCGCGGCCGCGGCGTCCGACAGGCCGGCCGGGCCCTGGAGGTCGGCGATGCGGGGAGCGGCCGCCTCCCCCGCGCCGCTGGTTCCGCCGATGGCGGCCCCGGAGGCCGGCACCGCGGCGGCCAGGCTGGCCACGAGGATGAGGGCCAGCACGACCACGGGGGCGAGCCGCCGATCGGCCCCGGCGCGGGCCAGAAGCGGTCGCGCGGCGACGGGATGGGGCAGGCGCCAGCGTCGCCGCGACGCGGCGCGCGAGATCTGCGGGCGTGAAGGCCGCAGGAGCTGACCGAAATGGGTCCGGAGCCCATGCAAGTCGTCAGCCAGGCGCGCACGCGCATGCCGGATGGCGACCGGTGCCTGAAGCAATACGGTCTCCTGTGGGTCCGGGCGGTGAAAGGTCGCGGGAAGGGCACGGGGATCGCGGCCGCCCGGAGGGAGCGGTATGGAGCTGGGGCCTCACTGCCGCTGTGGCCACGCTCGCTGCGGCTCTCCCTGCCGCGCGTGCGAGCGTCCTTGGACGCGCCGAAGGTACCAGACGACCGAGAAGACCGTCAAATGGCCGGGCGACGCGGCTCCCTCAACGCTCGTCCAGCGAACCCGCGTCGCGGCCCATCCGGCGCAGCGTGTCGGTCACCAGCCAGCCCACCACGGCGCCACCGAACACGAAGAAGACGATCAGCGCGTCGGCCGTCGAGCCCAGGACGAGCACCCCCGCCAGGAGGCCGAGCGCCCCACCCCCGACGATACCGCCGAGCACGACGAACACGGCCACCAGGGCCTGCCGGTCCACGACCGGGACGTCCGCCGCGGAGCGCCGGCGGCGAGGGTGGGTGCGCATCACGAGGGCCGTCGTGGCCACCGCCCCCACCACCACCAGGGCAGTCCCGAGGAGATCCAGGCCGATCCCCCAGCCGACGACCGGGACGGCGTCCTGATCGGAGAGCAGGATCTCGAATTGGTCCAGCGTGCGCCAGGCGACGACCGCGTAGGCGAGGCAGGCGAGGCCGGCCCCGGCCGGCAGCAGCTGGACGACCAGCGTCTGGCTCTCGCCGGCCGCGCGCGACCGCAGCAGCAGCACGAGGGCCGCGCAGAAGACGAGTTGCAGCAGACCGTCGGCGGCCCCGGCGAAGCCGTTGTACGTCGTCACGCTGCCGTCCGGCAGGGTGCCCTGGACCCATGGCCCGAACACGCCGACGACCACGCCGACCACCCCGGCCAGGGCCGTCAGGCGGAACGGATGGAGCAGCGGCGAGCGCGAGTCCGCGACGGGCCCATCGGGCGACATGGCGCGATGATGACGCATCGGGCGGATGCGGCGGGGCGCCGCATCAGGACTGGACCGATCAGGCCTCGGCGGCGGCCTGCTTGGTCAGCGAGGCCAGGAAGGTCGCGTTGGAGTCGGTCTTGGCGAGGCGGTTGAGCAGGAGCTCGATGCCCTCGTTGGTGCCGACGGCGGTGAGCATCCGGCGCATCGTCCAGACCATGCGCAGGGTGCCTTCTTCGAGCAGCAACTCCTCGCGGCGGGTGCCGGAGCGCTGCACGTCGATGGCCGGGAAGATGCGCTTCTCCGCCAGCTTGCGGTCGAGGATCAATTCGCTGTTGCCGGTGCCCTTGAACTCCTCGTAGATGACGTCGTCCATGCGCGAGCCGGTGTCGATCAGGCAGGTGCCGATGATCGTCAGCGAGCCGCCCTCTTCCAGCTTCCGCGCGGCGCCGAAGAACCGCTTGGGCGGGTAGAGGGCGATGGGGTCGATGCCGCCGGAGAGCGTCCGCCCGGACGGCGGCAGGGCCAGGTTGTAGGCGCGCGCGAGCCGGGTGATGGAGTCCAGCAGGATGACCACGTCGCGGCCGGTCTCTACCTGCCGCTTGGCGATCTCGAGGGCCATCTCGGCGACGTGGGTGTGGTTCTCCGTGGGCTCGTCGAAGGTCGAGGAGATGACCTCGCCCTTGACCGACCGCCGCATATCGGTGACCTCCTCCGGTCGCTCGCCGATGAGGGCGACCATGAGGAGGATCTCGGGGTAGTTGGCGGTGATGCCGTTGGCGATGTTCTTGAGGAGCATCGTCTTGCCCGCCTTGGGCGGGCTGACGATGAGGGCCCGCTGGCCCTTGCCGATGGGGTTGACCAGGTTGACCAGCCGCTGGCTGAGGTTCTTGGGCTCGGTCTCGAGATTGATCAGCTCGATGGGGTGGATCGGCGTGAGCGCGTCGAAGTGGGGACGGCGCGCGGCCGTCGCGGGGTCGACCCCGTTGACTGACTCGACCCGCAGGAGGCCCCAGTACTTCTCCGCCTCCTTGGGCGCACGGGTGACCCCGCCGACCCGGTCGCCGGCCCGCAGGCCGAAGCGGCGGACCTGGCTGGAGCTGACGTAGATGTCGTCCGGGCTGGGCATCAGGCCGTGCCGCCGCAGGAAGCCGTAGCCGTCGTCGACGAGATCCAGGATGCCCGTGGCGTAGACCTGGCCGGAGCGCTCGACCTGGCGCTGCAGGATCGATTCGACGAGGTCCTCCCGCCGCATGGTGCGGGCGTCCAGGACGTCCAGATCGCCGCCCATCTGGACGAGTTCCTTGATGTTCATGTCCTTGAGTTCGTTGATATTCATCGTGGGATCCGGGGTTCCTCCGGTGGGATGGGGATCCGGCGCGGGCCGGGATCGGCGGGTGCCTCGCTGCTCTGTCGACGCGTGATGGCAGACCTCAGCAGCCACGCGCGAGCGGTACGGAAAGCCCCGGCCGCACGTCGTGGGGGCGCCGCTGCACGCACGGCCGCTGCCGCGGTGCGGGCGAGTGGGACCATCCGATGATAGCACGGCCGGCGGGCCGGTCAAGCGCCCCGGCCGAGGCGGGCCGACGTCGCTCACGCACGTCGGCCTCGTCAGCCCGAGCTGGTCAGGCGAGCGCTACCCGGGTTCGCATCCGGACAGCTTCGGATCCGCCGGACTCCCACCGAACCCGACTGGAGGGAGTCCGACCCTGACGGTTGTCGTCTAGTCTCCCGGGGACTCATATGCGCCCGGCCGGCCCTGGCGTTGTCGCTGAGTCCGGGCCCTGCCCGCCGGACGCCGGAGCAACAACGAGAGGCCGTGAACCGGCGCATACCAGTCCAGTGGGAGCGAAACGACAACGGCGCTGGGTGTCGCGGGGCTCCGACCGGGCGCCACGCGGCCGACCGGGCGTCAAGCGGCCGACGCGCCTCGCGGGAGCGCGGGTGTCAGGCGGACTTGGCCTTGGCGGTGGCGGCCTTGGCGTCGGCCGCCTGCCTGGCCGCCTCCCAGTCCTTGCGGAACTGGACGATGCCCTTGTCGGTGAGCGGGTGGTGGATCATCTGCTGGAGGACCTTGAACGGGACGGTGGCGATGTGGGCCCCCGCGAGCGCGGCCTCGGTCATGTGGCGCGGATGCCGCATCGACGCGGCCAGGACCTCCGCCCCCAGGTCGTGCAGCTCGACGATGCTGACCAGCTCGCGCACCACCTCCATGCCGTCCTGGTTGATGTCGTCCAGCCGGCCCACGAACGGTGACAGCAGCGAGGCGCCGGCCTTGGCCGCGAGGAGACCCTGGTTGCTGCTGAAGATCAGCGTGCAGTTGGTCTTGATGCCCTCGTCAGCGAAGCGAGAGATGGCCTCCAGGCCCTCCTCGCTCATGGGCACCTTGACCACGATGTTGGGGGCGATCTTGGCGAAGTGGCGCCCCTCGCGCAGCATGCCGCTCACGTCCTCGGCCACGACCTCGGCGCTGACCGGCCCGGACGTGATGCCGCAGATCTGGCGCAGCACCTCGTCATAGCTGCCGCCGACCTTGGCGAAGAGCGTCGGGTTGGTCGTCACCCCATCGAGCACGCCCCACCGCGCGGCGATGCGGATCTCTTCGATCTCGGCGGTGTCCAGGAAGATCTTCATGAGGAGCCGCTCCTTGCATCGGGGCGCCGATTCTACGTCCAGCCGCCCCAGGCCCGGCCAGGGCCGCTCAGGCGGGTCAGGCGAGCGCTTCGACCGATTCCGGCGTCGGCGCGGTCGACCGACCGCGATGGGCCACCGCCGCGCCGACGAAGCCATCGAACAGCGGATGGGGGCGGTCGGGTCGCGACTTGAACTCGGGATGGAACTGGCTGGCCACGTACCACGGGTGGTCGCGCAGCTCCACGATCTCCACCAGCCGGCCGTCGGGCGACTGGCCGGAAAGGACCATGCCGGCCGCCTCCAGGCGCTCGCGGTACTGGTTGTTGACCTCGAAGCGATGGCGGTGGCGCTCGTAGATGACTTCGCTGCCGTAGGCCTCGGCGGCCCGGGTGCCGGGGGTGAGGCGGGCCGGATAGAGGCCCAGGCGCATGGTGCCGCCCTTGTCCTCCATGTCGCGCTGGTCGGGCATGAAGTCGATGACCGGATCGGGCGTGAAGAGGTCGAATTCGGTCGAGTTGGCCTCCGGCGCCCCGGACACGTCCCGCGCCACCTCGATGACCCCGCACTGGAGGCCCAGGCACAGGCCCAGGTAGGGCACCCGCTGCTCGCGGGCGTGGCGCGCGGCGAGCACCTTGCCCTCGATGCCGCGATGGCCGAAGCCGCCCGGCACGAGCACCCCGGCCACGCCGGCCAGGCGATCGGCCACGTTCTCCGGCGTGAGGGTCTCCGAATCGACCCACCGGACCTGGATGGTCCGATCGTGGGCCCACCCGGCATGGCGCAACGCCTCGGTGACCGAGAGGTACGCGTCGGGCAGCTCGATGTACTTACCCACGAGGGCGATCTCGAGCTCCGGCTTGGGTCGCTTGATGCGGTCGACGAGGGCGCGCCACGCGGTCAGGTCGGCCGGCCGGGCGGTGGCGCCCAGGCCCAGCTCCCGGACCACGAGTTCGCCCAGGCCCTGGGCCTCCAGGAGCAGGGGCACTTCGTAGATGGTCGAGGCCGTCTCGGCGGTGATGACGCCCTCGTTGGCCACGTCGCAGAAGAGGGCGATCTTCTCACGGACCTCGTCGCTCACCGGCTGGTCCGAGCGCAGCACGATGACGTCGGGCTGGATGCCGATGCCGCGCAGTTCCTTGACGGAGTGCTGGGTGGGCTTGGTCTTGAGCTCCC
This sequence comes from Candidatus Sulfotelmatobacter sp., assembly GCA_035622975.1. Classification (GTDB taxonomy): domain Bacteria; phylum Chloroflexota; class Limnocylindria; order Limnocylindrales; family CSP1-4; genus DASPUH01. The sequence goes on along the minus strand of DASPUH010000078.1, from coordinate 59 downwards.
CGGTGGCGGCCAGGGCGGGCAGCAGCGTGACGTGGACGTAGAGCACGTTGATGCGCCCG
>DASPUH010000077.1:0-15321 GCA_035622975.1 Candidatus Sulfotelmatobacter sp. | reverse complement strand
GCGGGTGGCCACGCGCATCGAATGAAGCTCTTCCAGGTCGTCGCCCTGGCGTGTGCCGGCCTCCCGCTCGAGCATGCGGGCGAAGTGGAAGCGCAGCACCTTGCGGCCGGCCTCGGCCAGCGAGTCGCCGGCCACCACGCCTGGTGTCCGGCCCGTGCGCAGGCGGTCGATGATCTGCGTCCGCTCGTCCGATCCGGTCCCTTCGGTCGCGGCCGGTCGCGGACGGTGGGTCCGCCTGGCGGCCGGGGCGGCCTGCGCGATCCGTCGGTGCCGCCGGGGCGCGCTCGTCGGTCGGGATGCGGCCGCTGCGGGGGTGCCTTCGGACGGTGGGGCGGGGCTCGCCGCCGGGCCGGCTGCGGGAGCGGACGGGGTGGCGTGCTGCTCGGCAGCCCCGGCCGGCTCGACGGGGGTGCTTCTCGGATTCGCCTCGGCTGCCGGCACGGACCGCGGTCGGGGCACGGAGGGCACAGCCGCCGCCGGCGCCGGCCTCGACGCTGGCGCCGCGGCCGGTGGCGCGGTGACCTTCGGCCCGTTGCCGTCCGGCCCGCCTCCCAGCCCGGTGTCGTCCGGGTGCGGACCCCACGGCCGCACGGTGCCCGGCTGGCGGGCCGCGTTGAGCAACTCGGTGGCAAGCGCCTCCTTGGACCGCCCCTCCGGCGTGACCGCCCCACTGCCCTCCAGGATCGCGCCGACGTCCTGGAGCATCCGCTCCGAGCCGCCGCGCGACTCGACCTCCACGAACGTCCCGCCGCCGATGTCGCGGCCGGCCGCCTCGACGCGCACCGCGTCAAGGCTCAGGACGGCCCACCCGTCCCCGCCGCGCAGGTCACGTTCACGCCGCACCTGGCGCAGCGTGAACCGGGGCACGAGCGGAGCGGCTCCGGCGAGGGCCATGAGGCGCCGCCGGGCCTCGCTGTCCGGCCACGACTCGGGCCGAGCCTCCCAGGTGGCCGGTCCCTCCAGCTCGACCCGCCGGAAGAGCGCCCCGCCGGGTCCCTCACCGCGGGCGAGGCTCTTCAGGGTGAGGGTGACCGCGTCGCCCTGGCGGCGCAGCCGGGCCCCGTAGCCACCGCGGGCCAGCGCGCCGTCGCTCGTGTCCACGTAGCGGTCCTCGAGCTCGAACGTGCGCCAGGCACCGGCCGCCTGGTCGCCCACCCAGTCGGCGTCCAGGAGGCGCTCGAGGGCAGGCGGGTCGGTGACGCGGAACTTCAGTTCCACCTCGACCGGGTCCGCCACGTCAGTCCTCGACCACGATGGAGGCCCGCGCCTGCGCCTTGAACACCTCGAACGTGTCAAGGCCGGTGGGCGCCTCGATCAGCGTCTCCACCCGTCGCCAGCGGTCGTCGGGGCCGAGTTGCCAGGCACGCCGGTCGTCGGCCAGCATGACGTCCACGACCGTCCGCAGGCGCTCCGCCAGGGCGGGCTCGGTGACCGGCACTGCGGCCTCGACCCGGCGATCCAGGTTGCGCTCCATCAGGTCGGCCGAGCCGATGTAGACGCGTTCGCGCTCCCCGTCGCCGAAGACGAAGATGCGGGAGTGCTCCAGGAAGGGGCCGATGATCGAGCGCACCCGGACGTTCTCGCTGACCCCGTCCACGCCGGGGCGGAGCGAGCAGGCACCGCGGGCGATGATGTCGACCGGCACGCCGGCCTGGCTGGCCCGGCACAGGGCGCCGACCATCTCGGGGTCGACGACCGCGTTGAGCTTCAGGCGGATGCGCCCGTCACCGGACGCCCGCTGGCGGGCGATCTCCCCTTCGATGAGCTCCAGGATCGTCGAACGCAGGCTGACCGGCGCGACGATCAGCCGCCTGAAGCTGCGCTGGCGGGAGAGCCCGGTGAGGAAGTTGAACAGGTCGGTGGCGTCGGCGCCCAGCTCCGCGCCGCAGCTCAGGAGGCCCACGTCGACGTAGACGCGCGCCGTCGTGTCGTTGTAGTTGCCGGTGCCGATGTGGACGTAGCGGCGCAGGCCGCGGCCCTCGCGGCGCACCACGAGCGTCACCTTGCAGTGCGTCTTGAGGCCCACGAGGCCGTACACCACGTGGGCCCCGGCACGCTCAAGGGCGCGGGCCCAGACGATGTTGGCCCGTTCGTCGAAACGAGCCTTGATCTCCACCAGGACGACGACCTGCTTGCCGAGCTCGGCCGCGCGGATCAGGGCCCGCACGATGGGTGAATCGCCGCCGGTGCGGTAGAGGGTCATCTTGATGCCCAGCACGTCCGGGTCGTCGGCGGCCTGCTCCACGAACCGCTGCACCGACCCGCGGAACGATTCGTAGGGATGGTGGACGAGCAGGTCGCCGTCGCGGATGGCGGCGAAGACGTCGACTGCCTCGTCCTCGTCGAGCGGCTGGAGGCGCTGGGGCGTGACGGGCTGCCATGGCTCGCGCTGGAGGCCCGGCAGGTCCAGCTCGGCGATGGCGTCCAGGGCCGTCAGGTCCAGCATGCCGGCCACCTCGTAGACATCGGTCGGCTGGATCCCCAGGCCCCGCTGCAGGAGCGCCCGCGTGGCGGCCGGCATCGAGCGTTCCACCTCCAGCCGGACGGCCGCGCCGAAGCGCCGTTTGCGGAGCTCCTCCTCGATGGCCATCAGGAGGTCGTCTGCCTCGTCCTCCTCGATCGCCAGGTCGGCGTTGCGCGTGACGCGGAAGAGGTGGTGCTCCAGGACCTCCATGCCCGGGAAGAGGGCGTCCAGGTTGGCGGCGATGATCTGCTCCAGCAGGATGTAGGTCCGCTGGCCCACCTCGACGAGGCGCGGCAGCACCGGCGGGACCTTGATGCGGGCGAACCGGCGCTCGCCGGTCTCAGGGTCGCGGACCGTGACGGCCAGGGAGAGCGACAGGTCGCTGATGTAGGGGAACGGGTGGCCGGGGTCGACCGCCAGCGGCGTCAGGACGGGGAAGATCTCGTCCAGGAACCGGCGTCGCAACTCCAGGCCGCGCTCCTCACGCTCGGCGTAGGGGACGATGCGGATGTCGTTGGCCTGGAGTTCGGCGTGGATCCCGGCGAAGGCCGCCGAGTGCGCCGCCACCAGCGAGAGGACCTTGTTGCGGATGGCGTCCAGCGTCTCGGCCGCGGTCAGGCCGTCGGCGGACGGGTTGGAGCGGCCGGCGGCCAGCTGTTGCTTGAGGCCCGCCACGCGCACCTGGAAGAACTCGTCGAGGTTGTTGGCGAAGATGGCCAGGAAGCGCGTCCGCTCCAGCAGCGGGTTGCGGACGTCGGTGGCCTCGAACAGGACGCGCGCGTTGAATTCCAGCCACGACAGCTCGCGGTTGATGTAGGGCAGCGTGGCGGGCACGCGCTGTCGCACGGTGCGTCGAGCGGCGGGCGGGCGGACGGCGGTCATGGTGGCGAGTACCCGGGGCCGGGTCAGGCGTCCGGCCGGTAATCCCGGCGGCCGGACGCCTGGTCGTACCAGACGCGCGTGAGCTGGCCCGTGGTGGGATCGGTGAAGACCTCGTCGGTGCGCTGGAAGCGGCCGGCCTCGGAGCCCCTCACCGACGCGCGATAGCGGCCATGCTCGTAGGCGGCGGCGACACCTAGGACGATCGCCCCGATCAGGGCTTCGAACGCCACGAACGGCATGTCGGCGGCCAGGGCCACGACCGCGCCGAACAGGGCCAGGGCGGCCAGGAACCCCAGGCCGATGCGGGCGACATTCGTCAGCGTCCCGCTGCCTCGGTCCACGGTCGGACTCAGGCGCCCGTGCCGTGACCCGGGTCGCCGGCGGCCAGGACGACGGCCGTGCCGTAGGCCACGATCTCGGTCATCGTGTTGCCCATCTCGGAGCTGTCGAAGCGCATGGTCAGGATGCCGTTGGCGCCCATCGCCGTGGCGTTCTCCACCATGCGGTCGACGGCCTGGCGCCGGGAGTCCTCCAGGAGCTGGGTGTACTCGTGGATCTCACCGCCGGCGAGGCTGCGCAGGCCGGCCGCGATGTTGCCGGCCAGGCCGCGGCTGCGGACGACGACGCCGAACGTCTGGCCCTTCGTCTCCACGACGCGCATACCGGCCACGAAGTTAGTGGTGCTGACGATCATGTGACGCCTCCCGGGACGTGCTCAGCGTGCGGATCAGCGGCGCGGCGCGCCTCGTCCGCCGCACAGGGACAGGCGGCTCGCAGCCGCTCGAAGGTATGGAACCCCGTGTGGTGGCCATCGGCCCAGGTCGGCGCGAGAGCATACGATCCGACCAGCTGGAGGTCCACCAGTTCGGTCTGGCTCGGCGTCAGGGTGGGCTTCGAATCGAGCCACCCCGGCTGGCCCATCTCGCCGCGGCAGTAGGCACACGGGCACATCCATCGCAACGTCACCGTGTCATACACCGTGTGATGGCCGTCGGCCCAGTCGATCTCCACGCGTCCGGCGGCACGGTCGGCGTGGATCCGCACGGGCGCCAGGTACTCCCTGCCGCTCGTGTAGGTGCTGCTCATGCGCCGATCGTACGCCCGCCGGCCGGGCACTGTCGGCTACACTCGAGTCCTTCGCCTGGAGGAGCCGATTCGGCCATGCCCCGTTCGCCGCGCCCCGATGACCTGTTCGCCCTGCGTGTCCCGACAGAGGTGTCCCTGTCGCCCGACGGCCGGCTGGTCGCCTTCGTGGTCAAGTCCGTGGCCCCGGGCCGCGATGGCTACCGGTACGCCATCTGGCTCGTGCCCGCTGACGGCTCGGCTGCGGCTCGGCAGCTGACCCTGGGCCGGCGCACCGACGTGTCGCCGCGCTGGAGCCCGGACGGGCGCACGCTGGCGTTCCTCTCGGACCGCGCCGGCGTCCTGCAGGCGGCCGGCGCCGGCGACGAGGCGGGTCCCAAGGAGGCGCCCAAGGAGGGTGCCGCCCAGGTCTGGCTGCTGCCGGTCGACGGTGGCGAGGCCCGCCAGCTGACGCGCCTGCCCAGGGACGTCACCGACCTGGCCTGGAGCCCGGACGGGACGGCCCTGTGCGTGGTCTCGGCCGCCGTGCGGCTCAAGGAGCGACCGGCACCGCGCAAGCCGGAGGAGGGCCCGGCACCGGACCTGCGGTTCATCGACCGCCTGTCCTACATGCTCAACGGTGCCGGCTTCACGTACGACCGCCCCGGCAACCTGTGGCGGGTGGCCGTCGCCGACGGGGCGGCGGTGCGCCTGACCAGCGGCCCGGCCGATGACGGGCACCCGACCTGGAGCCCCGACGGCACGTCGATCGCCTTCGTCTCCAACCGCCACCGCCATAGCGACCTCACCGGACGAGTGGACGTCTTCGTCATGCCCTCGGCGGGCGGGCGCATCGAGCGCGTCACGAGCGGCGCCGACGACCGCCAGTTCTTCGATCCCGCCTGGAGCCCGGACGGGGCGTGGCTGGCGGTCAAGGGTTTCACCCAGGCGCGCCCCGGCGTGCGCACCGACGTGTGGCGCTACCGACCGCGCGGCGGCGACGGGGTCGGCGAGGACCTCACCGGCGAGCACGACCTGATGGTCGACGCGGCCATGAACAGCGATCTCTTCGGCGGGCCCGGCTCCCGTGCCTCGTGGAGCGGCGACGGCCGCTGGATCAGCTTCACCGCGCCGGTCGACGGGGCGTACGAAGCATGGCGGGTGGAGGTGGCGAGCCACCGGGTCGAGCGCCTGACCGAGGGGCACCACTGGCTGGCGTCGGTGGTGGCGGCGCCGCTGCCCGGAGGAGCGACGCGGTACGCCGGGATCCGCGTGACGGGGACGACGCCGTTCGACGTGTTCGCCTTCGACCTGCCCAGGAGCGGCATCCGCGGCGGTCGGCCGGAGATCCGCGAGCTGACCCACCTCATGGCCGACGCCTGGGGGGACATCACCCTCGTCGAGCCCGTCTCCCGCTGGCACGAGGTCGAGGGCCGGCGCGTGCAGGGCTGGCTCCTCCCGGCGGCGAGTGGCCGCTCGGGGCCGCCACCGCTCGTGGTGGAGATCCATGGCGGGCCGCAGACGCTCTATGGCTGGTCGCTGATGTGGGAGTGGCAGTGCCTGGTGGCCGAGGGCATCAGCGTCTACGCCTGCAACCCGCGGGGCAGCCAGGGGTACGGGGAGGCCTTCTGCGCCGCCAATTTCGGCGACTGGGGCACCGGGCCCATGGCCGACGTCATGGGCGGTGTCGACGCGCTTATCGCCGACGGGCTGGCCGACAAGGACCGCCTGGGAGTGACTGGCGGCTCGTACGGCGGCTACCTGACGAGTTGGATGGTCGGCCACACCGACCGCTTCGCCGCGGCCGTGACCTGCCGCTCGGTCAACGACATGACATCGCAGATGCTGTCCGGTGACATCGGTGGGCCGTCATTCGGCCGCCAGGAGTACGGCGCCAATCCGTGGGAGGATCCGCAGCTCTACCTGCGTGAATCCCCGCTGACGTACGCCACGGCCATCCACACGCCGCTCCTCATCCAGCACTCCGAGCGGGACCTGCGGACCACGATCACGCAGGCCGAGGAGCTGTTCACGGTCCTGCGGTCGCTCAAACGTGAAGTGCGGCTCATGCGGGTGCCCGACGAGACCCATGAGCTGACCCGTTCCGGTACGCCCTTCCGCCGGGTGGCCAACCTGGAGGAGATCACGCGCTGGTTCGCCCACTACCTCGTGGCGCGGCGCCGGGGCCTGCCGCCGATCCGTTCCATCCATCCGCGCAGCGGGACGAAGGCAGCTCCTTCGGCGAAGTGACGCCGCCGCCGGCCGTCGTGCATGACGCGCACGAGGCCGGCACGTTCGAGCACGCGGACGTGCTTCAGGACCGCGAAGCGGGTGTGCTGCGGGACGAGCGCGGCCAGCTCCCCGCTGGTCATGCCGGGCGACGCGACCAGGCGTTCCAGGAGCACGCGGCGCGTCGGATCGGCGATGGCGGCCGCCACGAGGTTCACGGGGTCCGCCGGCGCTGATCGCATGTGACCATCATGTCACATATCCCAAGGGTCCGCGTCCCCCAGGCGGGTGTACGATAGGGTCATGACGACCATCGAGCACCTGGGGTCCGACCAGCGGGCGGCCCAGGAACGCGCCACGCACGAGGCCCAGGCGCTCGTGCGGGCCTGGGACGGGCACGCCGGCGGCTTCGGGGGCTGGCTCGGCCGCGTCGGCGGGGTCGATCAGGTCGCCGTCGTGGAGCGCGTCGGCAGTCTCGCCAAGCGATCGATCAAGCGTGACAGCAAGTTGTGGGCGCTGGACCTGGCCATCCGCATGATGGATCTCACGACACTCGAGGGGAAGGACACGCCCGGCAAGGTCCATGCCCTCTGCCAGAAGGCCATCCGGCCGGACCCGGGCGATCCGTCGATCCCCAGCGTGGCCGCGATCTGTGTCTATCCCGCCCGGATCGGCGATGCGCGGGCGGCCCTGCGCGACAGCGGCGTCCGGGTGGCGAGCGTGGCCACCGGCTTCCCGTCGGGCCAGACCTACCTGGACGTCAAGATCGAGGAGACGCGCCAGGCGGCCGCCGCCGGGGCGGACGAGATCGACATGGTCATCGACCGGGGGGCCTTCCTGTCTGGTGACTACGGGGCCGTCTTCGATGAGATCGTGGCCGTCAAGGCGGTGACGGGGGGCGCGCACCTCAAGGTCATCCTGGAGACCGGCGAGCTGGAGACGCTGGATAACGTGCGCCGTGCCAGCATCCTGGCCATGGCCGCCGGGGCCGACTTCATCAAGACGTCCACCGGCAAGGTCGTGCCGGCCGCCACGCTCCCGGTGACCCTTGTGATGCTGGAGGCCATCCGCGACTTCGAGCGCCAGACGGGCCGCCCCGTGGGCATGAAGCCGGCCGGCGGGATCCGTACCGCCAAGGAGGCCATCGCCTACCTGGTCGTGCTGTACGAGACGCTCGGGGCGGCCTGGATGACGCCCGAACGCTTCCGCTTCGGGGCCAGCTCCCTCCTCAACGACGTCCTGATGCAGATCCGCAAGGAACGCACCGGCCGGTATTCCGGCGGGGACTACTTCACGCTCGACTGAGTTCGGCGGCCTGGCGGCGCGGCGGCCCGGCCTTGGGGCCGGCCACACACATCGGCGCCCTCGTAAGCGATGCGGTCGATGGCATCACGGTGCGAATGGCGCGGGTGGAGCCTTCCGTGATCGGTCGTGAAGCGTAGGTTGAGCGGGCGTGGAGCCTTCCGTGATCGGAAGCGAAGCGCGGACAGGTTGAATCGCGTCATGTGGGGTCATGTACCGCCAGGCCGGCAGGGCGCGAGCAACGGGCAGTCGATCGGTGAGGCCGTGCGCCGGTGGCGGCTGGCCAGAGGGTGGAGCCAGCGCGACCTGGCACGGATCAGCCGGGTCCACCAGTCCACGATCTCTCGTTTCGAGACCGGCCGGCTGGAGGGCCTCAGCCTGCGGTCCATCGGTCGCCTTGCGTGGGCCCTCCAGGCGGAGGAGGCCCTGCTCATGGCCCTCGCGCCGGTCGGCGGGGAAGACGTCATGGGGATCCCACATGATGGTCTGAGCCCGGCCGCCGCTGAGGTCGTAGCCATCGCGCGCAAGCGACCGGCCGGCGCGGCCGACGGCGCGTCCAAGCCCGCCGACCATGACCCGGCACCCCTTGGCCCTCTGCGCTGATGCCATCGACTGCATCGCTCCCGAGGGCGCCAGTGTTCTTCTGCGGCCCGGACCTGCCCAGTGCTGGCCCTTGGACCATCGGTTCGCCTCAGTCATCATGTGACAAGGCGGTCACATGAGCATGACAGGGCTGGCGCAGATCGCCCGAACGCGTTACGCTGGGGACCTGATGAGTCCTTCGCGAGCCCCCCGACAGCAGGTCGTGGCGGTGCCAGCCGGCGCGCGCCCGCCGGCGAGGACCACCGCGCAGGCTGGCCTCCCAGTCCCCTGGGAGTACGCCCCGGCGCCGGAGTCGCGCGACATCGTGCAGCTGCAGGCACGGTACGGCCTCTTCGTCGGCGGTCGGGAGGTCGCGCCCCGGAGCGGTCAGTGGTTCACCGACCTGGACCCGGCCACGGAGGAGCCCCTGGCCGAGATCGCCCGCGCGGACGCCGAGGATGTGGACGCGGCCGTGGGAGCCGCGCGTCGGGCCCAGCGCCGGACGTGGGGGCAGCTCCCCGGACGGGAGCGGGCCAAGTACCTCTTCCGCATCGCGCGCATCCTCCAGGAGCGGAGCCGCGAGTTCGCCGTGCTCGAGACGATCGACTCGGGCAAGCCCATCAAGGAGTCGCGGGACGTCGACATCCCGTTGGTGGCCGCCCACTTCTGGTACTACGCCGGCTGGGCCGACAAGCTGGACTACGCGTTCCCGGGCCGCACGGCAAAGCCGCTTGGCGTGGCCGCGCAGGTCATCCCGTGGAACTTCCCGCTGCTGATGCTGGCGTGGAAGATCGCGCCGGCGCTGGCGGCGGGCAACACCGTCGTCCTCAAGCCCGCCAGCTCGACCCCGCTGACGGCCCTCCTCTTCGCCGACGTCTGCCGCCAGGCGGACCTGCCGCCGGGCACCGTCAACATCGTCACGGGGCCGGGCGAGATCGGCATGGCCCTCGTCACGCACCCGGACGTCGACAAGGTCGCCTTCACCGGCTCCACGGCGGTGGGCAAGGAGATCGGGCGGGCCATCGCCGGGTCGGGCAAGGCCCTGACGCTGGAGCTGGGCGGCAAGGCCGCCAACATCGTGTTCGACGACGCGCCGCTCGACCAGGCCGTCGAGGGCATCGTCAACGGCATCTTCTTCAACCAGGGCGAGGTCTGCTGCGCCGGCAGCCGGCTGCTGGTCCAGGAATCGATCGCCGAACTGCTCATCGAGAAGCTCAAGGACCGCCTGGCGACGCTCCGCGTGGGCGATCCACTCGACAAGAACACGGACATCGGGGCCATCAACAACGCGGCCCAGCTGGCCCGGATCGAGGAGCTGGTGGCGGCCGGCGTGGCCGAAGGCGCCGACCTGTACCAGCCGCCGTGCGACCTGCCCGCCCGCGGCTACTTCTTCCGGCCCACCCTCTTCACCAACGTGGCCCAGAGCAGCCGCATCGCCCAGGAGGAGATCTTCGGGCCGGTGCTCTCGACGCTCACGTTCCGGACGCCCGAAGAGGCCGTCGAGAAGGCCAACAACACCGCCTACGGGCTCTCGGCCGGCGTCTGGACCGAGAAGGGCAGCCGCATCCTGGCCATGACGAAGCGCCTGCGGGCCGGGGTCGTGTGGGCCAACACGTTCAACCGCTTCGACCCCACCAGCCCCTTCGGCGGCTACAAGGAGTCGGGCTTCGGGCGTGAAGGCGGGCTGGCCGGACTGCTCGCCTACGTCCGGCTGGAGGACCGCTGATGCCCGCGGGCAAGGCGAGGCAAGTGGCCCGGCCCGCGATCCGCGCCACCCCCGCCGCGACCGACACCCCCGATGTCGCCCGCCTGGACGTCCGCAAGACGTACAAGCTCTACGTGGGTGGCGCCTTCCCGCGGTCGGAGTCGGGCCGTTCGTACGTCGTGCGCACGCCGGAGGGCGTCCCCCTGGCGAACGCCGTTCGAGCATCGAAGAAGGACCTCCGCGACGCCGTGCGCGCGGCCCGCGGCGCCTTCCCCGGCTGGGACGGGGCGACGGCCATGTTGCGCGGCCAGGTCCTGTACCGGGTCGCCGAGCTGCTCGAGGGCCGGCGTGACCAGTTCGAGGCCGAGGTGGCGGCGGCCGAAGGGCTTGGCGCTGGCGCCGCGCGGGAACAGGTGGACCGCGCCATCGACCGCTGGGTGTGGTACGCCGGCTGGGCCGACAAGATCGCCCAGGTGCTGGGCACGACCAACCCCGTCGCAGCGCCGTACTTCGACTTCACGATCCCCGAGCCGACCGGCGTGGTGGGCGTCGTGGCGCCCGAGTCGTCGTCGCTGCTCGGGCTCGTGTCGCGCCTCGCCCCGGTGCTCGTGGCCGGCAACAGCGCGGTCGTGCTGGCCTCCGAATCGCGCCCGCTCCCGGCCGTGACGCTCGGCGAGGTCCTGGCCACGAGCGACGTGCCGGGCGGCGTGGTCAACATCCTCACGGGCTTGCGGCGTGAGCTGGTGCCGGTCCTGGCCGCCCACATGGACGTCAACGCCATCGACACGTGGGGCGTCGCGCCGGAGGACCTGGCGGCGATCGAGGCCAGCGCCATGGAGAACGTCAAGCGCGTGGCGCGCGCGCCGCGCGGTCAGGCGGAGCGGTTCGACTGGCTCGACGACCGGGCGGCCCAGCGGCCGGAGTGGATCATGGCCTTCCTCGAGCTCAAGACCGTCTGGCACCCCGTGGGGATGTAGTCGGCGCCGGCGGCGCCGGGTCCAGCAGGGCCCTGAAGGCCAGGGCCAGTTCGCCGCCCCGTCCGACCGGGTCGTGGCGGAAGAAGACGAACACGTCGCGCCCGTCCGCCAGGAACGGCTCCACGCGTCCGGCCCACGCCGCGAGCTCGGCCGGCGTGTAGTCCTCACGCCGCAGGCGCAGGTACAGGAAGGCCCCGGTCAAGCGCACGATCGGGGGATCGGAGTCGGGCGTGTCGGGCGGCGGTGGCAGCTCGGTGATGCACAGCGCCGCGCCCACCCCGCGCAGGCGTTCGTAGACCTCGTCGACGTGCCATGAGTCGTCCTGGAACTCCATCGTCAGGGGCACGTCCCGCGGCCAGGCGGCCAGCAGCCGCTCCAGGGCTGCGCCGTCACGCCGGAACGGGGCCGGGACGCGGAAGAGGACCGTCCCCAGCCTCGCGCCGAAGCCCCGGTACGCGGGCAGCAACCGGGCCAGCGGCTCCCCGGGGTCCCGGGCCAGGGCGAACATGGAGCCGCCGCGCTGCGCCTTGACGCTGAAGCGGAAATCGGCCGGCACGGCGGACGCCCAGGCGGCCACGCGCGCGGCCGAGGGCGTGGCGTAGAAGGTGTTGTTCAGCTCCACGGACGGCAGACGCGCCGCGTAGGCCGGCAGGAGCTGGTCCGCCCGGAGCCCCGGCGGGTAGAAGCGCGGCGCCCAGTCGGGATAGGCGAACCCGCTTGTCCCGACCCGCAGCCTGCCACGCATCAGCCGATGGTAGGTCACCGTCGGATTGCGGCTCCTTGACCGTTCCGCCACCGTGCCGCCACCTCCGATGCGCCACGATGTGCACATGCCCAAACGGCACCGGGGGACGGTGCGCCCTCCACGCACGTATCCGGGGGTCGGCGCGCCCGCCTCACCGGCGGGATCAGGGCGCGAGCAGGCGCGGGCGCGCTCCCCGCAGGCGGCCGTCGGCGCCCCGAGCCGGCGTCTTGGCCTGGCGATGTTCCCGCTGCGCGTCTTCCTGGGCGTGACGTTCATCTACGCCGGCCTGGACAAGGTGCTCTTCGACCCCACCTTCCTGGACGCGGCCGCGCCGAGCAGCCTGCTGGCCCAGCTCCAGGGGTTCGCCCACACCTCACCACTGGCGCCGCTGATCACTGGGATCGGCGAGCCACTGGCGGGCCCGATAGGTCTCGCGGTGGCGATCGCGGAGATCGCCGTCGGGCTGGGCGCCCTGACCGGTTTGCTGTCGAACGCGAGCGCCTGGGGCGGCTTCGCCATCTCCATCCTGCTGTGGCTGACGGCCTCGTTCGGCATCCACCCGTACTACCTGGGCCCCGACCTGCCGTACGCGGCGGGATGGCTGACCCTCGGGCTGGTGGGCGACGGCGACGTGTACAACGTGCGGGCGAGCCTCGGCCGCTGGCTGGTCGGCCTGGGCCTGGAGGAGCCGGATGCCGATCCGGACCGCCGGCGCTTCATCCAAGGGGTGCTGCTGGGTGGGATCGCCATCGTGACCGGCGGCTTCGGCTGGCTGCTCGGCGAGCCCGGCCGCACCTCACTGACGGCCGAGCTGCGGGCCCAGCCGACGCCCTCGCCGACAGCGGTGCCTTCCGGCCCGGCGGCGACCCCAGCGAACGCGATCGGCACGCTGGCCAGCCTGCGCCAGCAGGGCAGCATCAGCTTCCAGGTGCCCGCGCAGGCGGCCAGCTTCGCCGGGGACCCGGGCGTGCTCGTGCAGCTCGGCGATGGGACGGCGGTGGCCTACGACGCCGTGTGCACCCACGCCGGCTGCACCGTCGGCTTCGACCCAAGCTCCGCCGACCTGTTCTGCCCGTGCCACGGGGCCACCTTCGATCCGAAGAACCACGGGGCGGTACTGCGTGGCCCGGCGGTCACGCCGCTCCCCGAGCTATCGATCCACGTCGACGCCCAGACGGGCGTCATCACCCTGACCGGCTGAGCGCGCGGTCAGGTCCAGCGGAAGTAGCGGGCGGAGATCACCAGGCAGACGATCAACCAGCCGCCGAGCACGACTGCATCGAACTGGAGCGTGGCGAACGGCACGCCGCCGACCATCGTCTGGCGCAGCGCATCGCCCAGGTACGTGAGGGGCAGGAACGACGCCACCGTGTGCAGCCAGTCGGGCAGGCCCTGGAGGGGGAAGAAGATGCCCGACAGGAACATCATCGGGAACTGCACGGCGCTGACGATGAAGTTGGCCGACTCCTCGGTCGGGGCGAACGAGGCGATGACATAGCCCAGGGCCGTGAAGGCCATCGCGCCCACCACGATGAACCCGGCGATGACCAGGGGATCGCCGGTGACGCGAACCTGGAACAGCTGCGAGCCGACGGCCAGGATGATGATCGTCTGGGCGGCGGCGATGATGAGCCGCAGCACGATGTTGCTGCCCACCAGGGCCCAGCGCGGCAGGGGGGTGGCGCTCAGGCGCTTGAGGATCTTCTTCTCGCGCTGTTCGACCAGCGGGATGGCGCTGAAGATGCCCAGCTGCATCAGCGCCATGGCCAGGATGCTGGGCACGAAGAAGGCCGACGCGGACAACTGGCCGCCCTGGACGTCGGTCGTCTGGATCGCCGCCACGGGACGCACGTGGTTCAGGTGCTGCTCGAAGCCGGCTTCGATGGCGCTCGTGACCTGCGAGATCGCGGCGGCGCTCGAGGCGTTGGAGGGGTCCACGTACAGGGGCAGCTGCAGCGGCGGCGCGGTCGCCGCGGCCGGTGCGCCGAAGGCCGCCCCGAAGCCCTTGGGGATGACCAGGACGGCATCCACCTTGCCCAGTTTCATCGAGGCCAGGAGGTCGTCCGCGGTGCCCGGGGTCGGCTTGAGGGGGCCGTCCGCGCTGAAGGCGGCCTGGAGGCCCTGCGAGACCGGGGTGTTGTCCTGGTCGGCGATGCCGAGGTTGTAGCCGGACCCGCCGCCGGAGAAGATGACCCCGAACAGGACGATGAAGATGACCGGGAAGAGGATGGTCCAGAAGAGCGCCGCCCGGTCGCGCACGAAGCTGCGCACGTTGGCGATGGTCAGGGAGATCAGCGAGCGCATCACCTAGTCCCGCAGGGCCCGGCCGGTAAGGTCCAGGAAGACGTCCTCGAGGGTCGCCCGTCGCACCATCAGGTTGGCCGGCTCGACGGCGAGCGCCTCGGTGGCACTCAGGAGGGCGCCGATCGTGGCCGGCACGTCTGCCGTGTAGAGGACCGTTTCCGGCCCTTCATGCGCCACGCGGGAGACGGCGGCCAGGCCGCCGAGCTGCGTGGCGCTGAGGCGGTCGATGGTGTCGAAACGGACGGCACGCTCCTTGAAGCGGCGCCCGACGAGCTCCGTGACTGTCCCCATGTCCAGCAGCTTGCCGTGGTCCATGATGGCCAGGCGATCACAGAGGATCTCCGCCTCTTCCATGTAGTGGGTCGTCATGAGGACCGTCTTGCCCTCGTGGCGCATGCCGGCGATGAGGTCCCACAGCGAACGCCGGGCGGCCGGGTCCAGGCCCGTCGTGGGCTCGTCCAGGAAGACGAGTTCGGGATCATTGACGAGGGCCAGCGCGACCGAGAGGCGCTGCTGCTGGCCACCCGAGAGCGTCCTGGAGCGGGCGTCCTTCTTCTCGGCCAGGTCGAGGGCATCCAGCAATCTCGGCACCGGCAGGGCGTGGGGGTAGAAGGAGCCGAACAGGGCCAGGATCTCGGCCACGGTCAGCTGGGGGTAGAGCGACGCCGTCTGGAGCTGGACGCCGATGCGCGCCTTGAGCCGGGGGGCTTCCCTGGCCGGGTCCAGGCCCAGCACGCGCAGGTGGCCGGCGTCGGCGCGCTGGATGCCCTCGAGCATCTCGATCGTCGTGGTCTTGCCCGCGCCGTTGGGTCCGAGCAGGCCGAAGATCTCGCCCTTGTGGACGACGAAGTCGACGCCATCGACGGCGTGGACGCTGCCGAACCGCTTGCGGAGTTCACTGACCACGATGACGTCGGAGGTCGGGCCGGTGGCGGCAGCCGGGCTTGCCGCGGGCGCGGGCACGCCCGTGGTCGACGTGGGGAAGCTCACCGCTGGATGGTAGCGGAGACGGTTCGCCGGCGCCTCACGGCGAACGGACAGGACAGAAAGTGCCCATTACGACCACGGG
>DASPUH010000076.1:0-11174 GCA_035622975.1 Candidatus Sulfotelmatobacter sp. | reverse complement strand
CAACAACGCCATCCGCGAAATCGGCGGCGTCTTCGGCGTGGCGGCCCTGGCGGCCGTCTTCAGCGCCAACGGCTCGTACGCCTCCGGCCAGGCGTACGTGGCCGGGCTCGTGCCGGCCGTGGCCGTCGGGGCGGCGGTCGTGGCGGCTTCGGCGGTCGTGGCCCTGCTCATCCCGAACCGCGGCGCGATCCGGGCGCTGCGGACCGCCCCGTCGCGCGGCCTGCCCGGCGAGGCCGACATGGCCTGAGGGGGCCCGAGGCGCCCATCCGGCCTGATCTGGAGCCCCAAGGCTCCCTTTTTGCTCCAGGCGACGCTAACGACGGAGGAGGACGCCCGAACCGCCGGATCCGGGCCCTTCCTCCGTCGTTCGTTGCGTCGCGCGACACGAACGGCGCCGGAGCGGCCCCTGCTCCGTCGTTATCGCCGGTAGCGGCAAATCCCGCCGGGTCGGGACCGCGCCCGACCACGACCCATCCAAGGATGGATGGTCACCGGTGGGAGGCGGACAGCGGGTCTGCGGCATACCCGCCCGCTCGGCCACGACCTCAGCCCCCCGTCGCCTCGTCGGCCGGCGCGGGATCCGGGCCACTCTGACTGGTCCGCGGCGGTTGACGCGCCGTACCATCCATGCGGGGGTCGCCACCCGCATGGCTGGAGGGTACCGTGCAGAGTTACCGCACCGCCGTCACGCGGCTGCGCCATCCGGTGAACGTGGCGCTGACCACGAACGCGCCGCTCGGCGTCCGCATCGCCAACGCCACGACCGGCTTCATGGGCTCATGGACGTTCATCATCCTGCAGACGATCGTGGTCGGCTGCTGGGTCGTCGGCAACATCTACCTGATCTTCCACTTCGACCCCTACCCCTTCA
This sequence comes from Candidatus Sulfotelmatobacter sp., assembly GCA_035622975.1. Lineage (GTDB taxonomy): Bacteria > Chloroflexota > Limnocylindria > Limnocylindrales > CSP1-4 > DASPUH01. Next base: position 10,303 of record DASPUH010000076.1, on the reverse strand, counting down.
TCTTCCTCAACCTGGCCTTCAGCACGCAGGCGGCCTACGCCGCGCCGCTGATCCTGCTGGCCAGCAACCAGAGCGCCGTCCGCGACCGGGCGACGCTGGAGCACGCCGCGGCCGAGGCGGAGGACGCCGACAGGAAGGACGACGACCTGCGGAAGCGCCTGGAACGGATGGAGGCGCTCCTCCAGCAGCTGACCGCCGCCAAGGGCTGAGGGGCCGACCGAGCGCGCCAGATGCTCGCCGCTACGGAACCCGCGACGCTCCTGATCGCCGACATCTCGGGGTACACGAGCTACCTCGCCGCGGTCGAGCTGGAGCACGCCCAGGACATCCTGGCCGACTTGATCGACACCGTCGTCACGAGCCTCCGGCCGAGGTTCAAGCTGGCCAAGCTGGAGGGCGACGCGGCCCTCATGTCGCGGCCGGGGGCGCAGGTGGATGGGTCCGCCCTGCTCGACGCGGTGGAGCGCTGCTACTTCGCCTTCCGCCGCCGCCTGCGTGACATCACCCAGGCGACCAGCTGCGAGTGCAACGCCTGCCTGCGCATCCCGACCCTGGGCCTGAAGTTCGTGGTCCACCACGGCCAGGTCGCGCGCCAGTCGATGGCCGGCCTGACCGAGCTGGTAGGCAGCGACGTGATCGTCGTCCACCGCCTGCTGAAGAACCACGTCGTCGAGCGACTGGGCACGGTGGCGTACGCCCTCTACACGGAGGCCTGCCTGCAGGCGGGCGGGCTTGGCGACCCGGTGGCGCTGGGCATGCGCCCCTACCGCGAGGCATTCGAGGGCGTGGGGGAGATCGGCGGGTGGGTGGTCGACCTGGCGAAGGCCTGGACGGACGAAGAGGCCCGCTCGCGCCTGTGCATCGAGGCCGACGAGGCCGCCATCGTCGTCGAGCGGGCCATCCCCGCGGACCCGGACCTGGTCTGGGAGTTCATGACGGCGCCGGCGCTGCGGCCCAGGTGGCAGCCGGCGGTGACGGCCGTGCTGGAGGAGCCGGCCGCCGGGCGGCGGGGCGTGGGCACGGTCAACCACTGCGTGCACGGCAAGGATGCGGTGATCGAGGAGATCCTGGACTGGCAGCCCACCGACTACGTCACGACGCGCTCGAAACTGCCCATCCCGGGCGTCCCCAGGATCACGACGACGATCGCCCTTGACCTGATCGACGGGAGGACGCGGGTCCAGTTCCGTGTGCAGCGGCCGCGGTCGGCCAAGGACCGCGCCATCCTGGGCGTCATCCGCGGCGAGTGGGAGAGGCGGATCAACGCCTCGCTGGACGCGCTGGGTCCGCTGGCCCGCGACGAGGCCGCGCGTCGTGCCGCCGACGCGCCTGCCGAAGCGCCCGTGCCTGCCTCCCGCGGCCGCTTCCTGGACGCGCCGGCCGGCAGCTGAGCGGCGCTGGCGCGAACGGCCCGCAGGGCGGCGCATCCGGCGCGCGTCCTCAGACGTTCCTCAGGATGTTGCCTGACACTACGCCGGCCGGCACCTGCAGGGTCCCGTCGTCCTGCCCTGATCCGTCCGGCCCGGTCGACGGAGACCTGATCGCCCGAATGCGCGACTTCCGCCCGCCGCAGCAGCCCCCGCAGCCGCAGCAGCCGCCCCCACCGCCGCTGTTCCCGCTCGAGCCCAGGCGCCGGCCCTGGGTCGCCCGCCTGAACGCCGCCGCCTCACGTCTGGAGGCCCGGCTCGCGGCCGTCGGGGCGCGCGTCACGGCCGCCTGGGTGCGGATCGGGGCCCGCCTGCGGGCCGCCGCCACCCGCTGGCGCGCCAGGATCCTCGCCGCGTGGCGCCGCATCCGCCGCCTCGCCATCTTCGCCGCCGGCGTGGCCGCCGCGTTCGTGGCGGTCTTCATCTACAACGCCCTGGAGCCGCCGCCGGCGCCGCTGACCGCGAACGACGTCAACCAGGCCATCGCCAGTGCTTTGGCCTCGCAGACGCCCGGTCCTCCGCTATCCGAGGCCGCGTACCAGGCCATCCGGCCGGCGCTCGTGGTGATCCAGACGAAGACCGCCGCGGCCGGCCCCGCGGCCAGCTCCTCGACCGGCTCCTCGGCCGCACCCGGACCATCGGCCGCCGCTGGTGGGGCGCTCGGCAGCGGCTTCATCCTGGACGCGCAGGGCGAGATCATGACCAGCCTCCACGTCGTGGCCGATGCGACGGCCATCCAGGTGACGTACGCCGACGGCACGACCTCCACGGCCACCGTGGTGACACGCGCCGCCGACCAGGACATCGCTGTCCTGCAGCCGGCCCAGTTGCCGGCCGACGTGTCACCGGCGACGCTCGGCAACCCGCGCACCATGCAGGTCGGCAGCGATGCCTTCGTGGTCGGCAACCCCTTCGGCCTCGCTGGCTCGATGTCGGCCGGCGTCGTGTCGGGTCTGGATCGAGACTTCCAGGAGCCCGATGGGGGTCCCCTCCTCCACGGCCTCATCCAGGTCGATGCGGCGATCAACCCGGGCGCCTCGGGCGGGCCGCTGGTGGACCAGGCCGGCCGGGTGGTCGGCGTCGTGACCGGCCTCATCAACCCCACGTCACAGGACGTCTTCATCGGCATCGGCTTCGCCGTGCCCATCAACGTGGCAGGCGGCGCGGCCGGCCTGCCCCAGGACTAGGAGGGCAGCCCGTGGAGCACAACGGCCGCAACGCACCCACGGCGGGAGAGACCGGACGACCCATGGAGCGGGTGCTCTACGAGGTCAAGCGCGTCATCGTGGGGCAGGACCACCTCCTGGAGCGGCTCGTGGTGGCCCTCCTGGCGCGCGGGCACCTGCTCGTGGAAGGGGTGCCCGGGCTCGCCAAGACGATGGCCATCAAGACGCTCGCCGCGTCCGTGGGAGGCGACTTCAAGCGCATCCAGTTCACCCCCGACCTCGTCCCCGCCGACCTGGTCGGGACCCGCATCTACAACCAGAAGACGGGCGAGTTCCACACGTCACTGGGGCCCGTCTTCACCAACCTGCTGCTGGCCGACGAGATCAACCGCGCCCCGGCCAAGGTCCAGAGCGCGCTGCTGGAGGTGATGCAGGAACGCCAGGTCACGATCGGCCACACCAGCCACCCGGTGCCCGACCCGTTCCTGGTGCTGGCCACCCAGAACCCCATCGAGACCGAGGGCACGTACGCCCTGCCAGAGGCGCAGGTCGACCGCTTCATGCTCAAGGTGGTGGTCGGCTACCCCAGCCCGACCGAGGAGTTCAGCATCGTCGAGCGCCAGACCGGCCCGGCCGAGACGGTCGCCAAGGTCCTCTCGACCGACGACCTGCTGGCCCTCCAGCGCCAGGCCGACCAGGTCTACGTGGACCCCTCGCTGTACGACTACGCTGTCCGCCTGGCCACGGCCACGCGATCCCCGGCGACCCACGGCATGCCCGACATCGCCCGCTACATCACCTACGGCGCGAGCCCCCGGGCGTCGATCAACATGATCCTCACCGCCCGTGCCCTGGCCTTCGTCCGCGGCCGCGACTACACGCTGCCGCAGGACGTGCTGGACATGGCCCTCGACGTGATGCGCCACCGCCTGGTCCTCTCGTTCGAGGCGCTGGCCGACAACGTCACCAGTGACGACCTCCTCAACCACGTGGTCGGGCGCATCTCCGCCCCGGCCGTGCCCCTGCGGGAGCGACCCCACGTACCAGCCAACGCCTGAGCGCGTCCTGCAGCGCCTGGACTGGCAGGTCGTCCGGCGCCTGGACGGCCTGCTCCAGGGCGACTACCGCAGCCTCTTCCACGGCAACGGCGTGGACCTCGTGGGGCTGCGGGAGTACCAGCCGGGCGACGACGTGCGGTACATCGACTGGAACGTCACGGCCCGCATGGACGCGCCATGGGTCCGGCGGTACGCGGAGGACCGCGACCTCACGGCGTGGTTCCTGCTGGACCTCAGCCCGTCGGTGGACTTCGGGACGCTCGACTCCGCCCGGGTCAAGCGGACCGTGCTGATCGACTTCGTGACGACCCTGGCCCGGCTGCTGACGCGCCGCGGCAACCGGGTCGGCGCGATCCTGTACGACACGACCAGCCAGCGCACGATCCCCGCCGGCAGCGGGCGGCTGCAGGTGCTCCGCCTGGTCGACGAGCTGATGCGCGAACCGATCCCCACGGCCGGCCCCATGACCGACCTCTCGCCCCTTCTGGAGAAGGCCGGGCAGGCCTTCAAGCGCCGCTCGCTGGTCTTCCTCATCTCCGACTTCATCTGCCAGCCGGGCTGGGAGCGCCCGCTCGACAGCCTGAGCCGGCGCCACGAGGTGGTCGCCGTCCGCCTCCTGGATCCACGCGAGGTGCGCCTGCCCGACATGGGGCCGTTGATCATGGAGGACGCCGAGACCGGCGAGCAGCTCTACGTGGACACCCACGACCGGGGGTTCCGGCGGCGCTTCGAGGCCGCCGCGGCGAGCCGGGAACAGGCCACGGCGCAGGCCTTCAAGCGCGCCGGCGTGGATGCCCTGGCCCTCTCGACCGACGACGACCTGGTGCGGGCCATCGTGCGCATGTCGTCGCTCCGCCGCAGGCGGCGGAGGTAGGCCGTGTCGTTCCTCTGGCCGCAAGCGCTGCTCGTGCTGCTGGCGGTGCCGGTCAGCCTCGTGCTGCTCGCCGCCGTGGACCGCCGACGGCGCCGCGCGGCCGTGGCCGGCCTCGCCCTGCCCGCGGTCCGACGGCCGCAGCGGATCCGCGGCCGCCTGCCGGGGGCGATCATGCTGCTGGGCTTCGTCGCCCTGGGGGTCGCCCTGGCGCGGCCGCAGGCGACCGTGGCTGTGCCCGTCGAGCAGGGCACCGTGGTCCTGGCCTTCGACATCTCGGCCAGCATGGCGGCCACCGATCTCACGCCGACCCGCATGGCGGCGGCCAAGGCGGCCGCCAAGGCCTTCGTGCAGGCCGAGCCGGAGAACGTGGCCATCGGGGTCGTCGCCTTCAGCGACGCCGGCATCACCACCCAGTCTCCGACCAAGGACCAGGCGACGGTACTCGCGGCCATCGACCGCCTGGCGCCCCAGAAGGGGACCTCGATCGGCCTGGGCATCGCCGCGGCGCTCAAGGCCGTCAGCGCAGCGCAGAACCCGCCGCCCATCGACTACTACAGCAACGAATCCCCCGCCCCGACTGCCTCCCCCGCCCCGGTGCCGCCGGGCAGCGACACGTCGGCCCTCATCGTGCTGCTGACCGACGGCGAGAACAACGAGGCGCCAGACCCGCAGACGGCCGCCCAGTCAGCGGCCGATCGCGGCGTGCGCATCGACACGGTCGGCATCGGCACGGCGGCGGGCGCGGACGTCAAGCTCGACGGCGTCACCGAGCACACGGCCCTTGACGAGGTGACCCTCCAGCAGGTGGCGCAGGTGACTGGCGGCACGTACTTCACGGCCGCCGACGCGGCCACTCTGTCGTCCGTCTACGCCGGCCTCCATCCGGCGATCGCGGTCCAGCCGCAGCCGCTGGAGATCACCGCCCTCGTCGCGGGGCTCGGCCTGCTGTGCCTCATGGTCGGCGGCGCCGCGTCGCTGGTGTGGCTGGGGCGGCTCCCCTGATGGACCTCCTGTGGTCGGGCGCGCTGGGCCTGCTGCTGCTCCTGCCGCTGCTGGCCCTCGTCTACGTCTGGGCCTTGCGACGGCGCCGTCCGGCGGCCGTGCGCTACTCGAGCCTCTCGCTCGTGCGCGAGGCCCTGCCCCGCACCTCGCGCCTCCGGCGGCACCTGCCGTTCGCCGTCTTCCTGGCGGCGGTCGCCAGCCTGGTCGTGGCCCTGGCGCGTCCGGCCGCCATCGTGGCCGTGCCGACCAACCAGACGACCGTGATGCTGGCCATCGACGTGTCCGGGAGCATGTGCTCCACCGACGTCCCCCCCTACCGCCTGGGGGCGGCCGAGGCCGCCGCCGCGCGCTTCGTGGCCGAGCAGAGCGCGACGACCCAGATCGGGATCGTGGCCTTCAGCGGGTTCGCCGAGGTGGTCCAGGCCCCGACCAATGACCGCACGCTGCTCGACCAGGCGCTGCAGAGCCTGCTGACCGGGCGGCGCACCGCCATCGGCAGCGGCATCCTGACCTCGATCGATGCCATCGCCCAGATCGACCCGAGCGTCGCGCCCAGCCAGACCGACTCGAGCACGGCCCCGCCGCCTCAGCCGGTCGCCCCGGGTGCCTACGCGCCCGACATCATCGTGGTGCTCACGGACGGCGTGAGCAACACCGGTCCGGCGCCAGTCGACGCGGCGCAGCAGGCCGCCGACCGGGGCGTGCGGGTCTACACGATCGGCTTCGGCACGCCCGACGGCGGGCCGCTCTCACCGGAGTGCGCCACCCAGTTCCTGGGCCGTGAGCCCGGCGCCGGGGGCTTCGGCGGGTTCGGCGGCGGGTTCGGCGGTGGCGCGGGAGGCACGGGCTTCCGGCGGGGCATCGACGATCAAGCCCTCATGCAGGTCGCCTCGATCACCGGCGGCAAGTACTACCCAGCAGAGAGCGCCGAGCAGCTCGAGAGCGTCTTCGCCAGCCTGCCCACCTCACTCATCACGAAACATGAGGCGGTGGAGGTGACGGTGGGCTTCGTGATCGCCGGCACGGTCCTCGCGGCGTTCGCGGTCGCGCTCGGCAGGGCGTGGCGACCGTTGCCCTAACGTCGGCCGCGCGCCCCGCCTGACCGGGCGCGCGGACTGCGTCGATCAGGCCGGTGTGGGGGCCGGTGCCGGCATCCCCGTGGTCGGCTCCTCTCCAGCAGGCCCGGTGGGGCCGAAGCGCCACGGGCGGAACCAGCGCTGCGGGTACCAGCGGCCCTCGACGCGTGCCTGGATGCCCAGCAGCTGCCGGCGCACCATCACGAAGACGCCCAGCCCCATGAAGCCGCCGAGCACCTCGGCGACCTGGCCGGTCATCGGCGTGGCGATGCGGAAGCGCTCGATCAGCCTCGTGTGGCCGCCGTCGAGGGGCTCCAGGAAGAACGTCCAGGTCGTTCGGAACTGGCCGGGGACCATGGCCCCCAGGGCCGCGCCGGTCGCCTTCAGGTTGACCGAGGCCGGCTCGGCAGACTTGGCGGCCTGCTGGTTGACGAGCTCATCGTCCAGGTAGAGCACGAGGGCGCGCTCCGGCTCCAACTCCTTGACCAGGAACCCGCCGCCCGGATGGGTCGGCATCAGGTCACCGACGGCCAACGCCTGGAGCTCCGGCACGAGTTCATGCGCGCTGGGGTGGTCCATATCGATGGCGTCGTAGCTGTACCAGCCGGCCCGTCCGTAGCCCATCTGGAGCAGCCACGGCCACACGACTGCCGGCGGCGCGGCGATCTCGATACCGCGCGTGTCGCTGGCCGTGGGCTCGGCGATCAGGTCGTCGCCGGGGAGTGCCCTGGCCGTCTCCAGGGGGTCGACGCCCCACGTGCGCGCCGCGCGGCGCGTGCCCATGACCGCGATCGTGGCCGACGCGGCGACCACGCCGAGGCCGCCGACGATGATCCTTCGAAGCATGGCAGTACCTCCTGCCTGCAGCCTCGCCGGTCGACTCGACCGCCGCAAGGGCCGATCGTCATCAAGGGACGGCGCGTCCGGCCGGCGCGGGCGACGAGGCGCTACGATGCGCGCACTCCCGCGGCCCCCCGACGCGCCCCTGCCTGACCGGAGGTGTGGTGGTCCGACTCATCGTGGCGCTCATCGCCAACGCCGCTGCGTTCGTGGTGACCGTCCGAGCCCTGCCCGGCCTGCAGTTCGCCGCCGGCCAGCCCAGGGGCCGCGTCATCGAGGCGAGCATCGCCTTTGCCGTCCTGGGCCTCATCGGCCCGTGGCTCGTCGCGCGGGTGCTGCCCGCCCGGCCACGCGCCTGGCGCCTCGTGGCGGTCGCCGTGGTCGCGGTGATGGCCAGTGCGGTCTGGCTGGCCGGTTTCGCCCTCGTCGGCAACGCCATCGGCATCGGCTTCCGGGTCGGCGAACTGCCAGCCGGCGTGACGGTCGGGACGGTCGGCTGGGTCGCCGTAGGAGCGTTGGGCCTGGCCGTGGGACCGGTGGCGACCGAGCTCCTTGATCCGCTGCTGGCGCGGGCCCCATCGGTGGCCCGGGCGGTCCGCCAGCCGGGAGCCCCGATCCTGCTGATCTTCCTGCTCTCGGGCGGAGCCGGCCTGGTCTACGAGGTCGTCTGGGCGCGGCAGCTGGTCCTGGTCTTCGGTAACACGACCCAGGCCGTCTCGGCCATCCTGACCGGCTACTTCGGCGGCCTGGCTCTGGGCAGTTTCGGCGGGGGCCGCATCGCCGACCGGATACGTCGTCCGCTGCGCCTGTACGGGGTGCTGGAGCTGCTCCTCGTCGTGATCGTGCTGCTTACCCCGCTCCTGTTCCGGAGCCTGGACGACCTGTACCGTCCGCTGTTCGCCAGCGTCTCCGGGTCGCCGACGATCCTCCAGCTGGTGCGGTACGGCCTGGCCCTGCTGGCCCTCGCCCCGGCCACGGTCCTCATGGGCGCGACGCTGCCGACGCTGGCGCGGTACCTCGCCCGCCGTCGGTCGGAGCTGGGCTCGTCGTTCGGCCGGCTCTACGCCGCCAACACCGTCGGCGCCATCGGCGGCACGCTCGTGGCGGGGCTGGTGCTCATCGAACTGCTGGGCCTCACGGCGACACTCGTGGTCGGGGCCATCGGCTCGGCCACCGCGGGCCTGAGCGCCCTGGCCATCGATCGACGCGACACGTCGCCCGTCGTGGCGCAGCCGCCGGCGGTCGTCGCGTCACCCATGGCAGGCCGCATGGACGCCGGCCCGGTCCAGGGCGACCGGGCCATCGCGCTGGCCGTGGCCTTCGTGTCGGGGCTCACGTCGCTGGGCTACCAGCTGCTGTGGACGCGCACCCTGGCCTCGGGGTCGGGCAACACGACGTACGTCTTCACCCTGATCCTGGCCACCTTCCTGTTCGGCATCGCGGTCGGCGCGGCCATCATCACCCGCCGGGCGCACCGCCTGGGAGGCGTGGTGGGGGCGCTGGGCGTCGTCCAGGTGGGCATCAGCGCCATCGTCCTGGCGGGCCTGGTCGTCCTGAGCGGCCACACGGCGGCACTGCCCTTCATCGTCCGGGTCGTGATCGTGGTCCTGCCCGCCACGCTCGTGCTGGGCCTGACGCTGCCGCTCGCGTCGCGCCTCGTGGCCGGCACCGTCGGCGACGGGGCGGAGGGCGGTCTGGGCCGGGACGCCGGGCTCCTGCTGGCGTCCAACACGATCGGCGCGATCGGGGGCACGTTCGTCGTGCCGTTCTTCCTGATCCCGGTCATCGGGTCGCTGGCCTCGCTCGTCCTGCTGGCCCTCATCAACGCCGCGTTCGGCGTCTGGCTCCTGGCGCGCGGGCACGACCTCCCGATGGCATGGCGGCGCCGCGCGACCGTGGCCGGCGTGGCGGTCCTGGCAGTCGCCGTGGTGGTGATGGGCTGGCCCAGCGACCCGCTGCTGATGGACCCTGGCGCGACGCACCTGGCCTCCACCTCACGCCTCCTGGCGAGCACCGAGGACGAGATCGCCGCGGTCCAGGCCGGCGGCGTCCCCGGCAGCCCGCAGTTGCTGGTCGGCGGCACGGGCATGACCAAGCTGAGCGTCGACACCAAACTGATGGCCTACCTGCCGCTGATGGCCCGCCCCACCGCGAGCAGCATGCTCGTGATCGCCTTCGGCATGGGATCGGCCTATCGGTCGGGCCTCATCGCCGGGCTCAAGGTGGAGGGTGTCGAACTGGTGCCGTCGGTGCCCGACATGATGCACTGGTTCTACCCCGACGCCCCCGAGGTGCTGGCCAACCCCGACGGGCACATCACGATCACCGACGGGCGCAACTTCGTGCAGCTGAGCGCCCAGCACTACGACCTTATCGTGGTCGATCCGCCGCCGCCGATCGCGAGTTCAGGGACCTCGGTCCTCTACTCGCAGGAGTTCTACGAGGCGTCGGCCGGCCGCCTCACTGACGGCGGCGTGATGATGGAGTGGATGCCCTACGACCAGACGGTCGACGAGTTCCGGGCACACGTGCAAACGTTCCGCAGCGTCTTTCCCAACGTCATGATCGCGCTCGCGCCGCTCAACGGGGGGGTCTACATGCTGGGCTCGACGGGCTCGGTCGCCCTTGAGCCGGCCAACGTGGCACAGGTCCTGGCGGCGCGGCCGGCCATCGTCGACGACCTCATGGCGACGCCCGACAACCCCGTCAAGGATCCGGCCGGCTGGGCCGCCAGGATCGACGGCATGCCCTGGATCAGCGGCGGTCAGGTCGCCGCGTTCGCGGGGAACGCGCCGGTCATCACCGACGACCGGCCGATCACCGAGTACTTCATCCTGCGCTACCTCTTCGCGCCGCCGTC
>DASPUH010000075.1:0-11323 GCA_035622975.1 Candidatus Sulfotelmatobacter sp. | reverse complement strand
GCGAAGCGTTGCTTGATCCGCGTCCAGTGGCGGTCCCAGGCGTCCCGCTCCGCCTCCGTCATCGTGGCCGCGAAGTCGTCGCGCGGTGGGTGGATGAAGTAGATCCACTCGGCCATGGCCGCCTCAGCCCGGCAGGGGCTCCGCGTTCGATTCGTCAGCCAGGATCGCCGCGGTCATCCGCCGGCGCCAGGCCGCCAGGCGGTCGCGCAGCGCGTCGTCGTGGAGGGCCATGATCTGCGCCGCCAGCAGGGCCGCGTTCTCCGCCCCGCCGATGGCGACCGTGGCGACCGGCACGCCGCGCGGCATCTGGACCGTGGAGAGCAGCGAATCCAGGCCACCGGCGACCTGGGTCGGGATGGGCACGCCGATGATCGGCAGCAGCGTCTTGGACGCGAGCACGCCGGCAAGGTGGGCCGCGCCACCGGCGCCGGCGATCAGGATCTCGATGCCCCGCTGGGCGGCCGTCTCGGCATACCGCGTCGCCAGCTCGGGTGTCCGATGGGCCGACATGACGCGCAGCTCGCTGGCCACGCCCAGCTCCGCCAGCAGCGCCACGGCCTTCTCCATCACCGGAAAGTCGGAGCGGCTGCCGCACACGATGCCGACCCGCGGACTGCCCGCCGACCCTGCCCCGTCACCAGCTGGCATCCGTCACGCTCCCTGTGAGGCCGTGTAGCCGAGTTCGCCGTCGAACGACTGGAGCCGCTCCACGTGGGTCCAGCGGTGGTGCTCTGCGACCCGCCCGAGCAGGTCCAGCAGGTCGCGCCCGCGGGGCTCTCGGCCTTCCGCTGCGACGTAGCGCGCCGTGTACCAGCGCACGCTGTCGCCGACCGCCTCGCCAGGGTAGACGTGCGTCCCGCGGCTGGCGACCCCTTCCAGGCGGAACGTGTCACCGGCGACGGCCGCGAGCGAAGGCCCCAGCTCCTCGATCGGCAGGTCGCTCTCCAGCATGATGTCGAGGCCCACCAGCGCACGCGAGATCGCGGCGTAGTGCCCAACGCTGTAATCCCAGCGCGGCAGCCGACTGGCCGTCGGGTCCGGCGTGCGCGCGCGACGGGCCAGGGTCGCCATCGGCGCCCGGCCCAGGTTGCCGATGACGGCGTCGGTGAAGCCGCTGGTGGACGTCGCCTGCTCGACGTCGCCGCCCGTCTGGCGGGCGAGGTCCTGGGTCACGGCGGCGCCGCTCTCCAGCGTCGCCAGCACTGCATCTTCGATCCGGTCGGCCGCGGCGCCCTCACCGATGTGCCGCAGCAGCATCACCGAGCTGAGGATGAGGGCGGTCGGGTTGATGACGTCCTTGCCGGCGTACTTGGGCGCCGACCCGTGGACCGCCTCGAAGATCGCCACGTCGTCGCCGTAGTTACCGCTGGCGGCGAAGCCCAGGCCGCCGACCAGGCCGGAGGCGAGGTCGCTGATGATGTCGCCGTTCAGGTTGGTCGTGACGATCACGTCGAACTGGGCCGGGTCCTTGGCCAGCTGGTGGGCCACGTTGTCGATGATCAGGTGCTCGGCGCGGATGCCCGGGTACTCGGTCGCCAGCTCCTCGAAGACCCGTTTGAAGAGTCCTTCGGTCAACTTCATGATGTTGGCCTTGGTGGCCGCCGTGACCTTCGAACGGCCCTCCCGTCGGGCCAGCTCGAACGCGTAGCGGATGATCTTCTCCGAGCCCTTGCGCGTGATCAGCTTGAGGCCCTGGGCCACGTCCGGTGTCTCGAGGTGCTCGATGCCGGCGTAGAGGTCCTCGATGTTCTCGCGCACGATGACGAGGTCGATGCCCTCGCCCGCGTACCGAGTGGGCACACCGGGTAGCTCCCGTGCCGGCCGCACGTTGGCGTAGGTCTCGAAGAGCTTGCGCAGCGTGACGTTGGCGCTCTTCTCGCCGAAGCCGACCGGCGTCTCCAGCGGGCCCTTGAGCGCCACCCGCGTGCGTTCGATGGAGTCGCGCGTCTCGCGCGGCACCCCGGACGTGTCGCCGGCTCGGAAGACGGCCGCCCCGGCGGCTGCCTCCTCCCAGGCGATGGCCACGCCGGCCGCCTCGATGATGCGCATCGCCGAGTGGACGATCTCCGGGCCCACGCCGTCGCCGGGGATGACGGTCACGCGGTGGCGGACGGGCGAAGTCGTGGGCACCTGCTAATCCTAGGGTCTCGCCTCCGGTGGCGCCGTGCGGTACCGTACGGCGATGCGCATCGTCCGCGGGCGCCGCCTCATCGAGGCAGACGTCGGCTAACTGACCGAGCTGGCCGCCCGCCACGAGCGGGTGGCCATCGACCTGGGCACCGGCGACGGCGCCGTGGTGCTGCACCGCGCCAGGCGCGAACCCGGCACGCTCGTGATCGGCATCGATCCCGTCGCGGCCGCCATGGCCGAGGCCTCGTCGCGCGCCGCACGACCGGCGCACAAGGGCGGGCTGGCGAACGCCCTCTTCGTCGTGGCCGCCGTCGAGTCCCTTCCTGGGGAGCTGGCCGGGCTGGCCAACGAAGTCACCGTCGTGATGCCGTGGGGTTCGCTGCTCGCGGGCATCCTCGGCGGCGACCGGGACATCCTGGCGTCGATCGCGAGCCTCCTGCGCCCGTCCGGCCGCCTGGTGATCCTGCTCTCGATCGTCGAGCGGGACGGCCATCCGGTGATCGACCCGGCGGGCCTCGACCGCACGTTCGCCACCGCCGGGTTGCGGGCCACCTCCCACGGCCAGGCGACTGCGGCCGAACTCCGGGCGGTCGGTTCTACCTGGGCCAAGCGACTCGGGGCCGGCTCTACGGACCGGCCGGCGCTCCGGCTGGTTTACGAACGCGCTGGCGCGGCAAGCCGGTAGCATCGTGGCGTGACGGTGCGGACCCCCATCATCCTCGACGTCGACACCGGCATCGACGACGCGATGGCCCTCCTGTATGCCTGCGGCTCGCCGGACGCGGAGCTCGTCGCGGTCACCTGCGTCAGCGGCAACGTCGCCGCCCGGCAGGTGGCGGAGAACACGCGGGCCCTGCTGGAGCTGGTCGGTCGTGGCGACGTGGAGGTCGCCCTGGGCCGCGAGGTGCCACTCTGCCGCCCGCTGATGACCAGTCCCGAGACGCATGGGCCGCGGGGCATCGGGTACGCGACCCTGCCGCCGGCCATGCGCCCGGTGAGCTCCCGACACGCCGCCGACCTGATCGTCTCCGAGGCGCGCCGGCGGCCGGGCGAGGTGACGCTGGTCGCCGTGGGGCCGCAGACGAACATCGCCGTCGCGCTGCAGCGAGAACCCGCCCTGCCGGGACTGCTGCGGCGCTTCGTGTTCATGGGCGGGGCCTTCCGGGCGCCCGGCAACACGACGCCGGTGAGCGAGTGGAACGTGGCGGTCGATCCGGATGCGGCCAAGGCCGTCGCGGACGCGTTCGGGACCGACGACTTCAGGGCGTCCGAGCGACCGCGCCCCCTTGCGCTGGGCCTCGACGTCACCGAGCAGGCGATCGTGCGGCCGGCCGACCTGGACCGCCTCTATGCCCGGGCCGGCGGCACGCCCGACAGCGACCCGGTGCTGCGCTTCATCGCGGACGCGCTGCGTTTCTACATCCGGTTCCATGAGCAGTACGACGGCTTCAGCGGCGCCCATATGCACGACCCGCTGGCCCTGGCCACGGCCCTTGACCCGAGCCTCGTGGCGACCCAGCCGGTCACCGTCGACGTGGAGCTGACCGGTGCGCTGACGGGCGGCCAGACGGTCGCCGACTGGCGCCACCACTGGGGACGCCCGCCGAACATGGACGTCGCGATCTCCGTCCGCGGGGATGACTTCCTGGAGCGATTCATCGAGCGCGTCGGTGCGCTCGCGGCGGCTTGCGCCGCCGTCCGGTCCGGTCAGGCGTCGACGTAAGCCGCCAGGTACTCGCCCGTCACCGTCGATCGCGAGGCCACCAGCTCGGCAGGAGGTCCCTGGAAGACGATCCTGCCGCCGTCGTGGCCGGCGCCCGGTCCCAGGTCGATAAGCCAGTCAGCGTGCGCCATGACCGCCGGATGGTGCTCGATGACGATGACCGACTTGCCTGCCTCGACGAGCCGGTCGAGGAGCCCGAGCAACTGCGCGATGTCGGCGAGGTGGAGGCCGCTGGTCGGTTCATCCAGGACGTAGACGCCGCCCTTCTCGGCCATGCGCGTGGCCAGCTTGAGGCGCTGCCGCTCCCCGCCGGACAGCGTGGTGAGTGGCTGGCCCAGGCTGACGTAGCCCAGGCCGACGTCGACGAGGCGCTCCAGGATGGCGTGGGCGGCCGGCGTGGCCGCCTCCCCGCCGGCGCCGAAGAAGGTCTCGGCGTCGGTCACCGAGAGCGCCAGCACCTCGCTGATGTCGCGGCCACCCAAATGGTGCTGCAGCACGGACGGCTGGTAGCGCTTGCCGCCGCACTCCTCGCATGTCGTCGTGACGCCGGCCATCATCCCCAGGTCGGTGTAGATCACGCCCGAGCCGTTGCAGGCCGGACAGGCGCCCTCCGAATTGGCGCTGAAGAGCGCCGGCTTGACGCCGTTGGCCTTGGCGAACGCGATGCGGATCGGGTCGAGGAGCCCGGTGTACGTCGCCGGGTTGCTCCGTCGCGAGCCGCGGATCGCGGCCTGGTCGATGGTGACCACGCCGTCGCGCCCGGCCACGGACCCATCGATGAGGGAGCTCTTGCCCGACCCGGCCACGCCTGTCACCACGACGAGGACGTGCAGCGGGATGTCCACGTCGACATCCCGCAGGTTGTGCGTCCGCGCGCCGCGGACCTGCATGGCGCCGGTCGGCTGGCGCAGAGCCGGCTTCAGGGATGTCCGGTCGTTGAGGTGGCGACCGGTGATTGTGTCGCTGGCCCGCAGGCCCTCGACGTCCCCCTCGTAGACGACCCGACCACCGGCCGCGCCTGCACCGGGACCCAGGTCCACGACGTGATCGGCGATGGCGATGGTCTGCGGCTTGTGCTCGACCACCATCACCGTGTTGCCCTTATCACGCAGGCGCAGCAGGAGGCTGTTCATGCGCGCGATGTCGTGCGGATGCAAGCCGACCGTCGGCTCGTCGAAGACATAGGTGACATCGGTCAGCGCCGAGCCCAGGTTGCGGATCATCTTCACGCGCTGCGCCTCGCCGCCGGACAGCGTGCCGGAGGAACGCTCCAGGGAGAGGTAGCCCAGGCCGATCTCCACGAAGGCGTCCAGGTTCGCCCGGAGTGATGCCAGCAAGGGCGCCACCGACGGCTCGTCCAGGCTGCCGACCCACTCGGCCAGGTCGCTGACCTGCATGGCGCACGCGTCGGCGATGCTCAGGCCCGCGATCCTGGAAGATCGCGCCGCCGCGTTGAGCCGCGTGCCGCCGCATTCGGGGCAGGTGGTGAAGGTCACGGTCCGGTCCACGAAGGCCCGGATGTGCGGCTGCATCGCCTCCACGTCCTTGGCCAGGTACGAGTCCTGGATCCGCGGCACCAACCCCTGGTAGGTCATGTTGATGCCTTCGATCTTCATCCGGACGGGCTCGTGGTAGAGCAGGTCGTGGCGCTCGCGCGCGGTGTAGTCGCGGATGGGCTTGCGGGGATCGACGAAGCCGGAGGAGGCGTACAGGCGGTAGTTCCAACCGCCCGCCTGGTAGCCCGGGATGGTCAGCGCACCGTCCGCCAGTGACTTGCTCTCGTCGAACAGTTGGGCGAGGTCGAAGTCGGTGACCGAGCCCATGCCCTCGCATTGCGGGCACATGCCGCCGATGGCGGTGAACTCGCGGACCTCGGTCTTGCCGGCCCCCTTCTGGACCGTGATGCGCCCGACGCCGCGGACCGTCGGGACGTTGAACGAGAAGGCGTTGGACGCGCCGATGTGCGGCACTCCCAGACGGCTGAACAGCACCCGCAGCATCGCGTTGGCATCGGTCACCGTGCCCACGGTCGAGCGGGCGTTGGCGCCCATCCGCTCCTGGTCCACGATGATCGCCGTCGTCAGGCCCTCCAGGACGTCGACCTCCGGCCGCGCCATGGAGGGCATGAAGCCCTGCACGAACGCGCTGTAGGTCTCGTTGATCAGCCGCTGCGATTCGGCGGCGATCGTGCCGAAGACGAGCGAGCTCTTGCCCGACCCCGAAACGCCGGTGAACACGGTCAGCCGGCGTTTGGGGATGTCGATGCTGACGTCCTTGAGGTTGTTGACGCGCGCGCCGCGAACGTGGATCGCGCCCCACGCGGAGACCGGCGCCTGCTCCACGGTCAGGGTCGGCAGGAGGCGCTCACGCCTTGTCGGCGGCCCGCTTCACGAGGGCGGCGATCTGCTGCTCCACGGCCGGCGTCAGCTCCAGGAGGGCGAACGAGACGGGCCACATGGCGCCGTCGTCGAGGCTGGCACGCTGCTCGAAGCCGAACGTCGCGTAACGCTCCTTGAACTTGGAGGCGGGCTTGAAGAAGCAGACGGTCTTGCCGTCCAGGGCGTAGGCAGGCATCCCGTAGTACGTCTTGGGGGCAAGGGCCGGCGCGCTGGCCGTGACGACCGCATGGATGCGCTCGGCCATGGCCCGATCGCGCTCCGGCATCTGGGCGATCTTCTCCAGTAGGTCGCGTTCGCCCTCCGCCCGCTCCTCGGCGGAGCCGGGGCGGGCGCTGGACCTGCGCTCACGGGCGCCCGCCCGCATGGCGGCCCGCTCGGCGTCGGACCACACGTTGGACGGCCGGCCGCCTCCGGCGGAGCGTCTCGGATCGGTCTTCGTGCCAGCCATCTGGGTGGCTCCTTTCTGGAACGGATCAGGCCGTCGCCAGCCGGGCGGCCTAAGGCTTCGGGGTCGCCTTGCCCTGCTGCAGGATCCGGATCGGGTTCCCGAACGGATCCCGGAGGCCCATGTCTGTGCCGTAGAAGTGGTCGGTCGGCTCCATGGTGAAGTCGGTCACGCCGCGGGCCTTCAGCGTCGCGAACAGCTCGCGCGCATCGTTCGTGATGAACACGAGGCCCCCCAGCGCGCCCTTCGTGATGAGCTCGCGCAGCGCCTCCGCGGTCGCCGCGTCGTGCAGCGGCGGGCCCGGCTGCTCCAGTGACACCTCGACCTCCGGCTGGCCGGGTACGCGGATCGTCAGCCAGCGGTAGTCGCCCTGGCGGACGTCGTTGCCCTTCTCGAGGCCGAGCTTGTTGACGTAGAAGTCGAGCGCCGCTTCCTTGTCCAGGACGTAGATGGAGGCGACGTTCAGCCTGGTGATCATGGGGTGTGTACTCCTTGTGGCTTGCTGCTGGCTGCCATCACCCTACGGCGCGGTGGCGAGGACGGCTTCTCCGAAACTGCTCGATCGCCTGGTCTCGGCGGCCGTCAGCCGCGGTCGCATGGCCGCCAGCTGCACGCAATGGGGGGCGACGATCGGCCCGTGTCCCCGCCGGTAGGCGGAGGGCGTCTCGCCCACGATCTGGCGGAAGGTTCGGCTGAACGTCCCCAGGCTGCTGAAGCCCACGTCGAGGCAGATGTGGGTGACGCTGCGCTCGGTCTCGCGCAGCAGGAACATGGAGCGCTCGACCCGGCGTCGTTGCAGGTAGCGGTGCGGCGTTTCCCCGAAGACCGCCCGGAAGCTGCGGCTGAAGTGGGCCGGTGAGACGTAGGCCACGGCCGCCACGGCGGGGACATCGAGCGGCTCGGCATAGGTGCGGTCCATGGCGTCGCGGGCCCGCAGCAGGCGGCGGTTGAGGTCCTCCGCATCCCGTGTCATGCGGCAACGCTACGTCATCTCACCTCGATCGGCTGACGGGACGGGCCGGCACGGGTATGCGTTCGCGTGGCAATCTTCCGCTGGAGAGCGTTGTGATCCAGGAGGTCTGCCCGGTGGATTGGCTGTCGCGACAGTTCAGCACCCGCGTGATCGTGCTCATGCCCATCGCCATCGCCATCAACATCGTGCTCGGGGCGACGGTCCAGCAGGCCCTCAAGCTGCCCATCTATCTCGATTCGATCGGCACGATCCTGGTTGGCGTGGTGGCCGGCCCGGTCGCCGGGATGCTCACGGGGGTGCTGTCGAACCTCATCTGGGGCTACCTGCTGCCCGCCCCGATCGGGACCACGACGATCGGCCCGTTCGCCATCACCGCCGGCGTGATCGGCCTGCTGGCCGGCCTGTGGGGCCGCCTGGGCCTCTTCCGTTCGCGGCGCGGTGAGCGCAGCTCGATCCCCGGTGCGGTCGTCGCCATCATCCTGGTCGGCGCGCTCGCGATCTACACGTACGCGCGCGCCTACGCCAGCCCGACCGACTTCCAGAACATCACCGGCTTCGATCCGACGGCCATCGACCAGTCGCGCATCTTCTTCCTGGTCATCCTGGTGATCTTCGTCGCGCTCATCGCGGTGGCCCTCTTCCTGCGCCGCGACGTGGGGGCCGTGTATGCCATCGGGGCGGGGCTCGTGACGGGCATCGCGGCGGCCATCGTGTCAGCGCCCATCGCGGCGGTCGTGTTCGGCGGCGTCACGGGCAGCGGCACCGACCTCCTCGTGGCGGCCTTCCGCGCTGGCGGCGACAGCCTGGTCTCGGCGACCCTCAAGCAGGGCCTGCTGTCCGATCCGATGGACAAGATGATCACGTCGTTCGTGGTCTTCTTCATCATCGGCAACCTTTCCCAGCGGTTCATCGCCCGGTTCCCCAACGGCGAGCGCCTGGTGTCGTCGTCGATGTGACGGTCGACCGACCGACCGGCTCCTCACCCACCCCGCCGGACTTCGTCCTCCAGGCGCCGTCGGGCGCGTACCTGTCGCTGAACCCGGCCACCAAGCTCCTGGTGGCCGCGGCGGAGGTCGAGGCGGCCTTCCTGATCGGCACCTGGACCGGGCCGGTCCTGGTGCTGCTCCTCGTCCTTGCATCGGCGGCGATCGCCGGGGTGGTGTCGCGCCTGGCCGTGATCGTGGCCGTGACCGTCCCCATCGTCGCCTCGATCCTGCTCATCAACGGGTTCCTGTACCCGGGCGCGGTCGACGTCATCGTGCGGCTCGGACCGCTCGCCCCGTCCGTGTCGGGCTTCGCGTTCGGCCTGCAGATCACGCTGCGGCTGCTGGCCGCCTCGCTGGCCCTGGCGCTCGCCTACCTCACGACGCGCACGGACGATCTGCTGTCGGACCTGGAGCGGCGAGGCTTCGGCCGGCGTGCCACGTACGTCATCGGGTCGGCTGTCGAGACCGTCCCGCGGACGGTCGATCGCGCCGCGGAGATCGTGGATGCGCAGCGCTCTCGCGGCATGGACACGGAAGGGCGCTGGTGGCGGCGCGTTCGCGGCATCGTGCCGCTGGCGGCGCCCGTCGTCTTCGGGGCCCTCACGGAAGTGGAGGAGCGGACGATGGCCCTGGAGGCACGTGCCTTCTCCACGCCCGGGCCTCGCACGATCCTGCGGGTGCTGCCGGACGCTCCCTGGCAGCGACTCGTGCGGTACGGCCTGCTCCTGGGGTTGATCGCCGTGATCGTGGGGCGCATCACCGGTCCCCTCGGCGCCCTCCCGTGAGCCTCCGGCTGGAGGGGGTCTCGTACCGTTATGCCGGCTCCGCGGCGGACGTCCTGTCGGGCATCGATCTCGTGGTCGAGCCCGGGGAGGTGGTGGGCCTGGTGGGCGCCAACGAGGCGGGCAAGACGACCGTGTGCCTGGTCGCCGCCGGACTCGCCCCGGCCACCATCGGCGGGCGCCTCGAGGGCACGGTCCGCATCGACGACCTCGACACGGCCGCGGCACGACCGTATGAATCGGCGCAGCACTGCGGGAGCCTCTTCCAGAACCCGGCCACCCAGCTGTCGGGCACCGCCGCGACCGTGTGGGAGGAGATCGCCTTCGGCCCGCGGAACCTGGCCCTGCCCCTCGCCGAGGTCGTGGTGCGGGTGGATGAGGCGGTCCGCCTCCTGGCCATCGCCGATCTCGTGCAGCGCGATCCGGCTCGCCTCTCCGGCGGGCAGGCCCAGCTCGTCGCGCTTGCCGGGGTCCTTGCCCTGCGCCCGGCCTACCTGATCCTCGATGAGCCGACCAGCCAGCTGGATCCGCAGGGCACGCGGCTCGTCGGCGACGCCCTGGGCGCCCTGGCGGCCCATGCCCACGCCGGCGTCCTGATCGTGGAGCACAAGACCGACCTGCTGGCCGGCCTGGCGTCGCGCGTGGCGGTCATCGAAGCAGGGCGACTCGTGACCGATGGTCCCGCGGCCACGACGCTGGGGGACGACCGCCTGCCCGCCTGGGGTGTCCAGCCGCCCTCCTCGGTCCGCCTGGCGCGATCGGCCGCCGCGGCCGGAGTCTCCCTTGTCTGAGGCCGCGAGCCGGGGGGTCGAGCTGGCGGCCGAGGGCCTGGGCTTCACCTACCCCGACGGCACCGTCGCCCTCCGCGGGGTCGACCTGCGCATCGGGGCAGGTGAGCAGGTCGCCCTGATCGGCCAGAACGGCTCCGGCAAGTCCACGCTCGTGCGCCACTTCGATGGCCTGTTGCGCGCCACGGAGGGCCGCGTCCTCGTCGGTGGCGAGCCCGTTGGCCGGCGCCACGTCGCCGACCTGGCCCGCCTCGTGGGCATCGTCTTCCAGAACCCCGACCGCCAGATCTTCGCCGGCCGGGTCCGGGCGGAGGTCGCCTTCGGCCCGCACAACCTGGGCGTCCGCGGGAGCCAGCTTGAAGAGCGGGTGGGCGCAGCCCTCCAGGCGGTCGGCCTCGCCGGCTCGGAGGCGGTCAATCCGTACGACCTGGGCTACTCGAGGCGCAAGCTGCTGGGCCTGGCCTCCGTGCTCGCCATGGCGACCCCGGCCGTGATCCTGGACGAGCCCACGACCGGCCAGGATGCGCCCGGCGTCGCCAGGGTGCGCGACATCGTGGCCGGGCTGTCCGCTGCCGGCCGCACGGTCGTGGCCATCAGCCACGACATGACGTTCGTCGCGGAAGTCTTCCCGCGCCTCGTGGTGATGCGCGACGGCCGCGTGATCCTGGACGGCCCGCCTGCGTCGGTCTTCGGGGAGGCGAACTGGCCGACGCTCGCCTCGACCTACCTTGACCCACCGCTGGCCGCGCGCGAGGGCGCCCGCCTGGGCCTGGGCCCCACCCCGACCGAGGCGAGCCTCATCGCGGCCCTGACAGCTCGCGGCGCCTGACAGCTCGCGGCGCCGGATGCCTGATGGCTCGCGGCGCAGGATGCCTGATGGCTCGCGGCGGGACGTCTGGGGCCCCACGTCGCTGCAGCCTGCCCTCGGGGCCCCGAACCGCCCGTTGCGCCAGGCGGCGCTATCGACGGTGCAGAAGCCCTCAGCGCCCTTGATCAGCCCGCTCCACCGTCGTTCGTTGCGCTGGGCGGCACAGACGACGGAGCACGGCCGGCTGGTCCGTCATTAGCGTCGCCAGGCGCAAAGGATCGGCGCACCG
>DASPUH010000074.1:0-46491 GCA_035622975.1 Candidatus Sulfotelmatobacter sp. | reverse complement strand
GCCCCGCGCTGGATGGGCGCCGGCGTGCGACGATGACACGGTGCCCGTGCGCGAGACGTTCGACTGCCTCTGGTGCGGCCAGCGCTGGACGGTGCGCGACCGGCAGGACCTGGAGGCATGGGCGCACCTCTGCCCCGAGTGCCTCGGCCGTGCGGGCGATAACCCCTTCCTGCGCGCCCGCCTGCGAGCCGCCCTCGCGGAACGCGCGGCCGCCCCATCCCCTGGGGCCGCCCCATTCCCTGGGGCCGCCCCATCCCCTGGGGCCGCCCCATCCCCTGGGGCCGCCGCGTCCCGCGAAGTGGCTTCGTCCGCGGAGGCCGGAGCTCCGCGGGCCGCCGCGCCTTCCGATCATGTTTCGTTTCTGGGGGCCGGTGCACCGACGGCGACGATCCAGCCGACTGACGCCGAGCTGGTCGCCTACTACGAGGCCCGAGCCCCCGAGTACGACGACTTCTACCTGCGGCGCGGCCGGTATGCGCGCGGTGTGATCGACGACCTGGCCTGGCAGATGGAGCTCGACCAGGCCACTGCCTGGCTGGATGACGTGCCCTTCAGCGGACGCCTCGTGGAGCTGGCGAGCGGCACGGGCTGGTGGTCGCCGCTGCTGGCCGCCAAGGGCGAGCTGTGGTGCTACGACGCGGCCGCCGCGCCGCTCGAGGTCGCGCGACGGCGGCTGGTGGCCCACCACCTGCTGGCCCATCTCCACCAGCGTGACGCGTGGGCGCCGCCCGAGCCGCCACCCGCCGGTGGCCTCTTCACCGGCTTCTGGCTGAGTCACGTGCCGCGGCCGCGCCTGGCCGCTTTCCTGCGCCTGGCCCGCGCCTGGCTGGCGCCCGCCGGGACGTACGCCTTCATCGACTCGCGGTCCGATCCCGGGTCAGAGGCGGCGGGCAACGAGTGGGACGGCGCCCACGAGGTGGCGACCCGCCGGCTGGCGGATGGCCGCGTCTTTCGCGTGCCCAAGGTGTACTACGAGCCGCCCGAGTTGGAACGCGCGCTGCTGGCGGCCGGCTTCGGAGACGTCACGGTGTCCACCACGGGCCGGTTCTTCCTGCTGGGTCGCGCCAGCGCCTGACGCCGGTCCCGCCGCGCGTCGGCCCCGGTGCGTCGGGGCGGCCGACGGCGCCTGCGGCCACCGACCCATCGGTATACTCGGCGCCCATGTCGCTCGCCACCGCCACCATCGGCATCGTCGGCTCGGGGGTCATGGCCGAGGCCATGATCGCCGGGCTGCTGCGTGGTGGCGACGTGAGCCCGGAGCGCATCGTGGCCAGCCATCCGCGCGCCGACCGACGCGCGCAGCTGGCGGAGACCTACGGCATCCGCACGGTCGAAGCCAACGCCGCGGCCGCCGACGGGGCCGACGTCGTGGTCCTGGGCGTGAAGCCGCAGATGCTGGTCCGTGTGGGCCGCGACCTGGCGCCAGTCCTCGCGGACGGGCAGCTCGTCCTGAGCATCATCGCGGGGGCCACCACGACCGCCCTGGCCAATGCCCTGCGGCACCGCCAGATCGTGCGCAGCATGCCCAACACGCCGGCACGCCTGGGGCGCGGCATGACCGTTTGGTACGCCACCCCCGAGGTCAGCGCCGCGCAGCGCGCCCAGGCGGCGAGCCTGCTGCGGACCCTGGGTGCGGAGCTGGCCGTGGACGACGAGCGGATGGTGGCCATGGCCACGGCGGTCAGCGGGACGGGGCCCACGTACGTCTTCCTGGTGATGGAAGCCCTCATCGATTCGGCCGTCCACCTGGGCTTCCCGCGCCACATCGCCCACGATCTCGTGGTGGAGACGCTGGAGGGCAGCACGTACTTCGCCAAGCAGAGCGGCGACCACCCTGCCGTGCTGCGCAACATGGTCACCTCGCCGGGCGGGACCAGCGCCGCCGCGCTCCATGAACTCGAGTCCGGCCGTCTGCGGACCGTGCTCTCGGAGGCGGTCTGGGCGGCGTTCCGGCGCACGGAAGAGCTGGGCCGCCAGCTCGAGGACGCCACCGCGCCCGACGCGGCTCACTGAGGCGAGCCCTGGACGGCTCCACCGACTGGCGTCGCCTCGCGCTGGTCTTCGCCACCGCGGGCTTCGTCGAGACGGTGAGCTTCGGCCACTTCGTGACCTTCATGCCCCTGCTCGTGCGCAGCCTGGGGGTGACCGATGCGGGGCTCGCCGTGACGGTGGGCATCCTGTCGGTGGGCGCCTTCATCGCCGGCCTGCCCCTCGTGCCGTTCTGGGGCGCGTGGGCCGACCGGTACTCGCGAAAGGCGGTCGTCGTACGCAGCGCTGCCGTCGAGACGGTGCTCTTCCTGCTGCTGTCACGGGTGGGGGCGGTGTGGCAGCTCTTCGTGCTGGTGCCGCTCGCCGGCCTCGTCCTCGGCAACACGGGGGTGATGCTGTCCGAGGTATCCGACCGTGCGCCGCGGGCGCGCCTCGCGTTCGCCATCAGCATCGTCGGCACGGCCAGCCCGCTGGGCTTCGCCGTCGGACCGGCCGTCGGCGGCGTGATCGCCGATCACAGCTCGGTGCAGACGCTGTTCCTGCTCGACGGCCTGCTGTCGCTGGCCATGGTCGTGATGCTCCTCACCCTGTACCACGAACGCCGCGACCGTCCGCACGGCGGTTCCGTGCTGGCCATGGTGCGTGCCTCGCTGGCCGCGATCGTGCGCACGCCGCTCGCCCGTGGCGTGTTTGCCGGCTACTCGCTGCTGCTCCTGGGCCAGCGACTCGTGGCGCCATACCTGCCGTTATACGTGGAGCGACTGGCAGGACCGGTGCAGCTCGCGACCGTGGTGGGCTTCGTGGCAGGGGCCTATGGCGTGGCATCGGCGATCGGCTCGCCCGTCGCCGGCTCGGTCGCCGACCGGGCGGGCTACCGGCGCGTCTTCGCCGTGGGGGCCATCGTGGCCGGTGTCTGCCTGGTGCTCGCCTCGATCGCCCCGTCGCTCCTGCCGTTCGCGCTGGTCTACGCCGGGTCCGGCATCGGCTTCGCCGCCTGCAGCTCGATGCTCTTCACGATGCTCGCGGCCGGCCTGCCGACCGCCATCCGCTCGAGCGTCCTCAACCTGGCGCTGGCGCCGCTGTACCTGAGCGGCGTCGCCGGCTCCCTGGCCTCGGCGGCCGTCCTGCAGCTCAACGGCGGCGTGCTGGGCCCGCTGTGGGTGGCCGGCGGACTGGCCGTGCTGCTGGCGCTGGTCCCCGTGAGCCGGCTGCGGCTCGGCCCGCCGGCCGCGCCCGTCACACCCGCGGCGGCCTGATCCCGAGTCCTAGCGCGAGCGGCGATAGCGCCGGCGGCGCTTCGCGGCGGGCGTGCCCGTGCCGTCATAGGCGACGATGCTGATCGAGCCATCCTCCTCCAGCGTCGCCAGCCGGACCTGGCGAACGTCCTCCAGGCCGTGCTCGCGGAGCGCCGCACCCAGGTCGGCGTCGTCGAGGCCCTCCTCCTCGACGATGGCCGGCAGCCAGGTCCCGTCACGCCCGATGGTCGTGGGCTCGAACTGCAGCAGGCTGCGCACCCAGGGCACTCGCGCGCGAAGCAGACCGATCAGCGTGGTGATGGCGAAGAGGGTGGCGAGGACGATGAGTCCGCCGGTGACCGACGAGTCCGGGCCGGTCATGGCCGGCTGGAGGGCGTTGGCGGCGAGCAGCACCAGGGCCAGGTCGAACAGCGTGAACTGGCCGAGCTCGCGCTTGCCGGAGATCCGCAGCAGCAGGAAGAACGCCAGGTACACGACGACCGAGCGGATGACCAGCTCGAGCGGCGAGAGGGTCAGGCCGAACATCGGAGCCGGGGCGGGTCGGCCGCGGGCACTGCGGGCATGGGTTCGCCTCCTGGGTAGCGGGCCGGCTGCGCCGCCGGCCTCCCTGACCGGCGTACGATACGGCCGATGGCCGCTGCCGCTTCGGTCGCCCGCGAGCTCCCGGGCCGGGCCATGCGTGGCGGCCTCCTGTGGGCCTCCCGGCGACGCTCCCTGGCGCGCGTGGCCACGGCGACGCCACTCACCCGTGGCATGGTCTGGCGCTTCGTGGCCGGGGAGGACCTGGCCGCCGGCCTGGATGCACTCGCCCGGCTCCGCGACGCCGGCTTCCACACCACCGCCGACGTGCTCGGCGAAGCCGTCTCGAGCGAGGCGATGGCCGCCCGGGCGGCCGACTCGTACATCCGGCTCCTGGAAGGCCTGGCCGAGCGCGGGCTCGAGGGCAACGTGAGCGTCAAGCTCACCCAGCTGGGCCTGGACCACGGGATCCAGGGCTGCCGCGCCCAGCTCCTGCGGGTGGTCGAGGCGGCGGCCCGTACCTCCGCCTTCGTCCGCATCGACATGGAGGACCACCATCGGACGGACGCCACGCTCGCGCTGGTCCACGAGATGCACGCGACGCATCCCGACGTGGGGGCCGTCATCCAGGCGTACCTGCGGCGGTCGGCGGCCGATGTGGCCGCGCTCATCGCCTCCGGCACTCGTGTGCGGCTCTGCAAGGGCGCGTACCAGGAACCGGCGAGCGTGGCCTTCCCGCACAAGGCCGACGTGGATACGAGCTACGAGCGGCTGGCCCGGACGCTCCTGGTCGAGGGCACGTACCCGGCCCTGGCGACCCACGACGAACGGCTCATCGAGCGCCTGCTCGCCTTCATCCGCGAGCAGGGCATCGAACGATCGCGCTTCGAGTTCCAGATGCTGTACGGGATCCGGCGCGACCTGCAGGACCGGCTGCGCGGCGACGGCTACACCGTGCGCGTGTACGTCCCGTTCGGGACGGAGTGGTACCCCTATTTCATGCGCCGGCTGGCGGAGCGACCGGCCAACGTGCTCTTCCTCACCCGCTCCCTCTTGAACGAGGGCCGCGCCCGGCGCTAGGGCCGCCCGCCGAGCAGCTCGTCCAGCTGGTCGGCGTGCTCCTCGAGGTGGGCCACCCAGAAGCGGTCGATCATCGCCGCCAGGCGCATCGCCCCGAGTCTCGGGTGCAACCCCGCGACGGCCCATGCGGTGTCCGGCAGGCCCTTGATGAACGCCTCAGCCTGCGCGATGCCGCGGTCCACCCGGCCGTGGAGCGCCCGCGGGTGCTCATGCCGGTCCCGCTCGATGGCCAGGATGCGCGTGGGGTCCGCAGCCGTGCGGCCGAAGGGGATCGGCTCGGCCACGCCGTCGGCGCGCGCGGCGAGGAGCCGCTTGAACTGGTCGAGCCAGTAGACGGGGAACTCGGCGAGGTGGGCCCATACCTGGCCAGCGTCCCAGCGCTCGCCGGTCTGCGGGTCCGCGCCGGTCAGCCCGGCGTGGGCACCGCTCGTGGCATGGGCCGCGAGACGCACGCGGACCACCTCGAGGCGGGCCAGGACGACGGCGGCTTCGTCGGTCATGGCCACAGTGAACCACGCCGCGCTCAGTCGGGGAAGGCCTCCGGGCCGCGCTCAGCCAGTTCCCGCGCCTCGGCGGATGCGTCCTCTGCCGGCAGCCAGGAGTAGGGGTAGGCGGCATCCTCCAGGCCGGCGGCCTGGACCGTCAGGTCGAGCGGATGGAACGTGTCGACCATGACCGCCAGCTCCTCCGTGCCCTCCCGGCCGATCGAGGCCTCCGCGGTGCCCGGGTGCGGGCCATGGGGGATGCCGCCGGGGTGCACCGTGAACGAGCTGACGTCCACCCCACGGCGGCTCATGAAGTTGCCGGCCACGTAGTAGATGACCTCGTCGCTGTTGATGTTGGAGTGGTTGTAGGGCGCCGGGATGGCCAGCGGGTGGTAGTCGAACTTGCGGGGCACGAACGAGCAGACCACGAAGTTGGGCCCCTGGAACGTCTGGTGCACCGGAGGCGGCTGGTGGACGCGTCCGGTGATGGGCTGGAAGTCGCCGATGTTGAAGATGTAGGGGTAGAGGTAGCCGTCCCAACCCACCACGTCCAGCGGATGCTGGTGGTAGTGGTAGCGGGTCAGCTGACCGCGGGCCTTGACGTCGATGGTGAAGTCGCCCGTCTCCGCGTGCGGCGGCACGTCGGCGGGGACGCGGATGTCACGGTGGTAGTACGGCGCGTGCTCCAGTAGCTGGCCGTACTCGTTGCGGTAGCGCCGTGGCGGTTCGATCTCACCCGGCGTCTCCAGCCAGAGCATGCGCTGGTCCACGCCCGGCGCCGGGTCCAGGCGCCACGTCGTGCCGATGGGGATGACGAGGTAGTCGCCGGGCTCGTAGTCCAGGGTCCCGAAGACCGACTCGAACCGCCCGCGGCCGTCGTGGACGTACAGGAGCTCGTCGCCCTCGCCGTTGCGGTAGAACCGGCCGGCTGGCATCGCCTCCGCCGGGCGGACGATGCCCATCACCACATCGCGGTTGAAGAAGAGCGGCACGCGCCCGCCCACCACGTCCCCCGAGGGCGGCAGGCCGGCGGTCTTGACCAGATGGTGGCGGTGGACCCGCTCTGCCGCCCGCTCGAGGGCGATGACCGGGCCGGCCTCCACGCGATGCGTGCGGGTCGGGGGCACGAGGTGGTAGAGCAGCGAGCTGCGGCCGGTGAAGCCCTCCACGCCGAACAACTCCTCGGCGTACAGCGAGCCGTCCGGGGCGCGGTGCTGGGTGTGGCGCTGGCGCGGCACGCTGCCGTGCTGGACGTAGTGCATGGCGCGACTGGCCTCCCGTGCGGTCGAAGGCCAGTCTAGGCCGTCCGGGGCGGCTCCCGGTGGCGGCGCCAGCGGGCCAGGGCGCGGCGGGTCTCCGGCGGGGAGATCCGCCGCTCGGCGTAGCGGGCCAGCTGGTAGTCGGCGGCCAGGCGGCGCAGCGGGCCAGGCGCCAGGTCTTCCCCCGCGTCGGCGAGCCGCCGGGCATGCCTGGCCGGCGTCTCGGACGGGCGCCGCGCCCGGCCGGGGTCGTCGGCCAGGAGGTCCAGCGTGGCCAGGTAGGCGGCCACCGCGTCGCGCGGCACGGCCGGTGCGGGGCGCCCCGTCCGCCGCGCGGGCCGCGGCACGCGGGCGGGGACGACGATGGCCCGCTCCTCCCGGATGCGCGGTCGCTCCGCCCCGTCGAGGCGTGGCGGCCGCAGCCAGCGCAGCACGAGCAGGATGCACACCGCGATGACGACCGTCAGCACGAGGGCGACCGTGACCAGTTGCCCGGAGTCCAGCCCACCGAGGGCGATACCGCTGCCGGTGCCTCCGCCCGCGTTGGGCACCGTGGCGTGCCCCGGTGTGATCAGGCCGGCCAGGACCCCGCCCGCGGCGATGGGCGGGGCGACCAGGAGGGCCACGATCGTGAACAGGAGGACGCCCGGCCGCACGAGCGCCTCCGCCAGGTCTTCCGGCCGGAGGCCGACCCACAGGGCAAGTGGCACCCCCACCGCGATGAGCGCCAGCGGCACCGCTGCGGTGACGAGGAACCACGTCCGTCCGGCCCGGTCACGCGGGTCGGCCGTCAGGCCCAGCAACCGCACGCGCCCGAAGCCGAGCGCGGCGAAGCCGGTCACGACGAACACGAGCGTGCCCATCCAGGCCGAGCCCACGAACGCCAGGCGCAGTCCCGCCTCCGGGATGATGGCCCCGACCAGCCACGGCAGGAGCAGGATCGGCGTGAGGTAGCGCAGGAGGTTGGCGCTCGTATCCACGTCGTCGAGGGGATCGCGGTGGGCCCCTCCTCGCAGCACCGCGGCGCCCAGCAGGAGCGCCCCCGGATGTGCGGCCAGGGCCGCCGGCAGCGCGCCGGTCTGGAGGGCGGCCCAGGTGGCCGGGCTGGCCAGCCAACCGATCACGACGACACCCGCCAGCGCGACCAGGGCGCGGGGCCTCGGCCACGTTCGCGGCCGGCGGCCGATCCAGATGCCCAGCAGCGCGGCGAGCCCGAACTCGAGCGGCCCCAGCGATGGCAGGTGGCGCATGAGGCCGACCTCGAAGCCGGCATAGACGACCAGCAGCCAGCCACCTTCCATCGCTGCCTCGACGAGGGCCAGACCAGCGCCGCCCACGTCAGCCCGTCGTGACGAAGGCATCGGCCCGCCTCCAGTCGGGTTCCAGGTGACCCACCACGGCCGGGATGCGCGCCCGCCGCAGGGTCGCCGCGGCCGCCGCCGCGCCGGGCCCCACGGCGACGTGCTGCACCACGAAGCCGCTGCGCACGAGGTGGCGCAGCGTCGCCAGGTAGCGCGTCGGGGGCCGGCTGCTCACCGTCACCAGGGTCGTGCCCGGAGGCACGCGCAGGGCCACCGCGGCCAGGGCCCGCTCGTACGGCGCGGCGACGTACAGGCCGATGTGGGCGATCAGCGCCGCGATGCGCGTCGCCTGCTGCGGCCCGGAGCGCGGCGCGATGTACGAGACCTGGCGCGGCGCCCCTGCCCGGATGGCTGCCGCGAAACCGCAGGCATCGCCGGCGCCCACGACGGCCCGCGCCAGGGAGGCGGCGGCGACGGCCAGGACCTCGATGAGCGTCTCGTCCACGCCGGGCAGCCAGTGCGGGCCGGGCCCCGT
The DNA here is from genome assembly GCA_035622975.1 of Candidatus Sulfotelmatobacter sp. GTDB lineage: Bacteria > Chloroflexota > Limnocylindria > Limnocylindrales > CSP1-4 > DASPUH01. The sequence goes on along the minus strand of DASPUH010000074.1, from coordinate 38,067 downwards.
CTGGACGTCCAGGACGATCACCACCTGACGCTCGTGGGACGGCTCGTACCGCTTCGTCAGCGGCCGGCCGGTGCGCGCCGATGCACGCCAGTGGCGCTGGCGCGGCGCGTCACCTGGCTGGTACGGCCGCACCCCGGCGAAGAGGGCCGGGTCGTGGAAGAGGCTCTGGGTCGCACGGCGGACCCCGAGCGGTGCCCGTGACGGCAGGGCCGTGACGACGGGCACCGATCGAGGCAGCACGGTGAAGGTGCCGGCCAGCGGCCGTTCCTCAACGGCGACCTCCCGGCCGAAGAGATCGGCCGCCTCGAGGCGTACCGGACCCAGGTCGAACACGCCGCGCCGCACCGCCCGGACATGGAGGTGGCGGGTGACCCGCTCGTACCACAGGAGGGACCAGCGGCTGCGCAGGATCGAGACGCCGGCCACGTCGCTGCGGGTGAGGGGCAGCTCCACGACGTCCAGGCCACCGCCCTCCACCAGGTCGTCGGTCGTGAGGCGCGGCAGCGGCAGGAGCTTGGCGTTCCAGGCGGTGAGGCGCACCTCCACCTCGTCGCCCCAGATGGCCCGGCCGGTGCCCAGGTCCCGGTCGTAGGTCACCCCGTCCAGGCCGTGCCGATGCCACAGCTCCATCGTCAGGACCACAAGGACGGTCACGACGCCGATGAGGACGACGCCCGGCAGGGCCAGCGAGGCGCCGAGGAGGACGAAGACGAGCGCCAGCGCGACCAGCAGGATCATCGGATCGGGGGCCCGGTCACCCCGGCGCGGTCACCGGCACGGGCACGCCGTCGAGGACCTCCCCTACGACGCCCTCGCGCGTCGCCCCGCGCAGCTCCTGCTCGAGCTCCACGGTCAGGCGATGCGCCAGGACGGCCGGGGCGACCGCCGCCACGTCATCGGGCAGCACGAAGTCCCGTCCCGCCAGCAGCGCCCAGGCCTGGCTCGATCGGTAGAGAGCCACGCTCGCTCGTGGGCTGGCCCCCAGCCGCACCGCCGGGTGGTCCCGCGTTGCGCGGACGATGGCCACCAGGTACGACTCCACCGCATCGGTCACGGTCACCGAGCGGACGCGGTCCTGGAGGGCCACGACCTGGGCCGCCTGCAGGACCGGGGTGATGCGCTCGAGCGGCTCGGCCGCGTCGCGGTAGCGCCGCGCGATGGCCCGTTCACCGTCCTCGCTCGGGTAGCCGACCGCGACTCGCACGAGGAAGCGATCAAGCTGTGCCTCCGGCAAGGCGAACGTGCCCTCCAGCTCGACCGGGTTCTGGGTGGCGAGCACGAGGAAGGGCGTCGGCAGCGGTCGGGTCACGCCGTCCACGGAGACGCGCCCCTCCTGCATGGCCTCCAGCAGGGACGACTGGGTGCGCGGCGTCGCGCGGTTGATCTCGTCGACGAGCAGCACCTGGTTGAAGACGGGACCGGCGACGAAGCGGAAGCCCGTGCCCGTGTCCCCGCCGTCGCCGGTCAGGATGCTGGAGCCGGTGACGTCGGTGGGCAGCAGGTCCGGCGTGCCCTGGACGCGCCCGAACGTCAGGCCAAGCGAGGCCGCGAAGGCGCGCGCGAGCAGCGTCTTGCCGGTGCCCGGCACGTCCTCGACGAGGGCGTGACCCCCGGCGAGCAGGGCCACGGCCAGCAGGCGGAGGGCTGCCTCCTGGCCCACGACGGCGAGGGCGACCGAGCCATGGAGCGCCTCCCAGATCCGGCGGCCGTGCTGGCCGGTGGGGTCGAGCGCGTCGGTCGGGTCGGGCGGGTCGGTCGGGTCGGGCGGTGGCATCTCGAGGTGTCCCCGGCTCACGCGGTGGGCCGCGCCACGACCGGGGAGTCGAGGCGGCCCAGCCGCTCGATCGTCAGGCTGACCACGTCGCCGGGCTGCAGGAACCGTCCCAGCGTCCCCTCGCGGACCTCCAGCAGGCTCCCGCCGCCGATCGTGCCGCTGCCCACGATGTCGCCCGGCCGGAGGTGGACGTCAGCGGAGGCGCGGGCCAGCATCTCGCCGAAGCCGTGGTGGATGGCCGACCATGAGCCGCGGCTGCATTCGCGGCCGTTGACCGCGGCGGTGCCGATGAGGTCGTAGCCCTTGCCGTGCCTCCGGTCGGCCAATTCGTCGGGCGTGACCAGCCACGGACCGATGCTCACGGCGAAGTCCTTGCCCTTCGCGGGGCCCAGGCGCACCGTGGACTCGTCGCGCTGCAGGTCACGGGCCGACCAGTCGTTGAGGACGAAGTAGCCGCCGATGACGTCCTCCGCGCGGTCCGGTCCCAGGTCCATGGCCGGCGTGTCGATGAGCGCGCCGATCTCCAGCTCGTAGTCCAGCTCGTGGCTGCCGCCCGGTGCCCACGCCGGCTGGCCGGGCCCGCGGACCTCGGAGACGTTGCTGAAGTAGAAGATCGGCAGGCGATACCACGCCTCCGGGATGGTGTCGTTGCGGCGCGCCCACATCGCCGCGACGTGGGTCTCGAAGGCGTAGAAGTCCCGGAAGCTCAGCGGCCGGAGGATGGGAGGGCCGAACGTCAGGTCGCGTGGATCCAGTATCAGGTCGTCATCGGGCTCGGGCGGATCGGCCAGGAAGGGGGCCGCGATGTCGGCCAGCTCATCGACCCGGTGGCCCGCCGCCAGGTGGGCATCCAGGGTCGTGATCGGCTCGCGCAGGAGGGGCTCGTTGTGTGCCCGATGGGGATCGCGGGTGACGAGGCGCCGCCGTGCCGGCTCCAGGTCGAGCCAGGCGCTGCCGGTGGCGTCCAGGGCGGCGGCCAGCCGGAAGGGCGTGCCCGTCGCGGCGTGCTGTTCGCGGACATGGGCGAGGCGCATCGGGCGAGTCTAGCGGGCGGTCCGTCGTGCAGAATGCGGCGATGCCGCGACTGCAGCGCAGGAGCTTCGCCACGCCGGATGAGGTGCGCCCGTTCGAGCACGGCCGCATCGATGTCGTCCATCTGGACGAAACGGCCCTGGCGCGGCTGATCTACCAGCCCGGCTGGCGCTGGTCGACGGACGTCGCCCCGATCATCGGCGGGACGTCGTGCCAGAACCGTCACGTGGGCTACGTCATCACCGGCCGCCTGCACGTGATGCTGGATGACGGCACCGAACTCGAGCTGCGGGCCAACGACGCGTACGAGATCCCGCCCGGCCACGACGCCTGGGTCGTGGGTGACGAGGCGTGGGACGTCATCGAGTTCGCCAGCGCGCGAACGTACGGCGTGCGTCCGGACACGATCGGCGAGCGCACGCTGGCCACGATCCTCTTCACCGACATCGTCGACTCCACGGCCACCCTGGAGCGGGTGGGCGACGCAGCCTGGCGGAGCCTGCTCCTGGAGCACAACGACCGGATGCGCGCCGAGCTGGACCGGTTCCGCGGGCGCGAGATCAACACCACGGGAGATGGGTTCGTGGCCTCCTTCGACGGTCCGGCGCGGGCGGTCCGCTGTGCCGCCGCGATGCGCGCGGCCGCGGCTGACCTGGGGCTGGCCATCCGCGCCGGCCTCCACACCGGCGAGGTGGAGCTCACGAGCAGCAACGCACGCGGCGTGGCCGTTCACGCGGCCGCGCGTGTCGCCGCGCTCGCTGGCCCAGGCGAGATCCTGGTCTCATCCACCACGCACGACCTGCTGGAGGGCTCCGGCCTGCGGTTCACCGATCGCGGCCGCCATGCTCTGAAGGGGTTGGACGGGGAGCGCCAGCTGTTCCTCCTGGTCGAACCCGGGCAGGCCTAGGTTGCTGGTCGGCCTCGACCACCTCATCGTGGCCGTCGTGGACCTGGATGCGGCTGCCGAGCGGCTCGAGGCGTCGCTGGGTCTGGAGGTAGGTGACGGCGGCCGGCACCCCGCGCTCGGGACAGAGAATCGGCTGGCCTGGTGGGGCGACTCGTACCTCGAACTGGTGGCCATCGAGGATGCCCGGACCGCCGCCGCGAACTGGTTCGGCGCGGCAGTGGCCGCGACGCTGGCCGAGGGTGGTGCCGCGCGTGCGCCCGGCCACACCCTCGCGTCGGGCGGTGCACCGGTCGGGCTGACCCTGGCGAGCGACGACCTCGCGTCGGACGCAGCCGTCACCCGATCCGCCACGATCAGCGACGGGCAGCGGGCACGGCCGGATGGCAGGGTCGTGCGCTGGCGGATGGCCCGCTCCGGCCCTGCCGGATCGGGCGCCACTCCCCCGCGAGCCACGTGGCCCACCGTCTTCATGATCGAGCACGACCGCACCGCGGCCGAATGGACGGACCAGGAACGCGCCGCCCGAGTCCGCGCGGTCCATCCGTTGGGCACGCCCGTGCGGCTGCGCGCCGTGACCCTCGGTGTGCCCACCGTCACGGGGACCGTCGGGAGGCTGGGTCGCGAGCTCGGCCTGCTCTTCCGGCCGGCGCTCGTGGGCGGCGGCGCTCGGGACGCGTCGATCGGACGGCAGAGCCTGCGGGTCGCCCCCGCACGCCCCGGGGTGCCCCGCATGACGATCGACCTGTCGGGCGGCGTTGAGGCTCGCGAGCTCGACCTGCTGGGCTGCCGCTGGCGCCTCACCCCAGGCTGAGCAGAGGTCACGAAAGTCCCGGCCAAGCGCCGTGGGTCACGCTCCCGCGGTGAACGACCAGCAGGTGGGCGCGGCGTTGCGCGCCGTTCGCCTCAAGCGGCGCTGGCGCCAGGTGGATGTGGCCAGTCGGGCCGGTGTCGACGCCTCGCTCATCTCCCGGCTGGAGCGGGGTCACCTCGATCGTCTGTCCATCGCCACGCTCCGCCGCATCGGCTCGGTCCTTGACATCCGCCTCGAGCTGCTGGCTCGCTGGCGTGGCGGTGAACTGGCCCGGGAGGTCAACGCGCGCCACGCGGCATTCCACGAGCAGATCGCCGGTCACTTGGGGTCGGTCGGCTGGATGCTCCTGCCCGAAGTCTCCTTCAGCATCTACGGAGAGCGAGGGATCATCGACATCCTGGCCTGGCACCCCGCGACTGCCAGCCTGTTGGTGATCGAACTGAAGACGGCCATCGTCGACGTGCAGGAGCTGATCGGGACCCTGGACCGCAAGGTCCGGCTTGCACCACGGATCGCCGCCGAGCGGGGCTGGCACGCGCGAACGGTCAGCGGCTGGGTGGTCGTGGCCGCTGGGACCACCAACCGCCGCCGGGTCGCCGCTCATCGGACGATGCTGCGTGCCGCCTACCCGGCTGATGGTCGCCGCATCCGGTCATGGCTCCGCGATCCCGGCGAGCCGGTGAGGGTCCTCTCGATGTGGTCAGAACTGACTCCGGGGCACGTTAGGGCGCGAATCACGCCTGTGCGGCGCGTCCGGGCACCATCGCGGCCGGGCGCCTGAGCGTGCGAGAGGTCCATCGGTGACCCAGACGGGCCATCCTGCGACCTCCGGGCTGCCCTACCGTGCGTCCCAGTCAAGTCTGATCAGTTTCGACCCCTTGTCGGGTGTCCCCGGCCGCTGGAGCGAACCCCGAGCGGCCGCGGGCCCGGAGCCGCCGCGGGCCCCGAGCGGCCGCGGGCCCCGAGCGGAACTAGAGGTTGCCGCGGCGGGCCTGTTCGATCTCGATGGCCTCGAAGAGCGCCTTGAAGTTGCCGACGCCGAAGCCCCGCGAGCCGTGGCGCTCGATGATCTCGAAGAAGAACGTGGGCCGGTCCTGGATGGGGCGGGTGAAGATCTGGAGGAGGAAGCCCTCCTCGTCCCGGTCGGCCTCGATGCCCAGCTCCTCGAGGGTGGCCATGGGCACGCCCACGTCACCGACGCGATCGGCCAGCTGCTCGTAGTAGGCGTGGGGCATGCCGAGGAACTCGACGCCGTTCTCGCGCAGCCGGCGCACGGTGGCCACGATGTCCTCGGTGCGCAGCGCGATGTGCTGCGTCCCCGAATCCAGGTAGTAGTCCAGGAACTCCTGGATCTGGCTCTTCTTGCGGCCGGCGGCCGGCTCGTTGATGGGGAACTTGACGCGCCCGTTGCCGTTGGTCATGACCTTGGACATGAGGGCGCTGTACTCGGTGTGGATGACCTTGTCGTCGTAGTGGATGAGCTGGCTGAAGCCGAACACGTCGCGGTAGTAGTCGACGAAGCGGTTCATGTCGCCGAGCTCGACGTTGCCCACGCAGTGGTCGATCTCCAGCAGGCTCAGCCCCTGGGCGGCCGCCGCGGGCCGCTTGATCCGGCGGTAGCCCGGTGCGAACACGCCGTGGTAGGCGGAGCGGTCGACGAACGAGTGGACGACGTCGCCGTACGTGTGCACGGCAGACCGGCGCAGCGTCCCGTCCTCGCCGCCGTCCAGCTCGGTCGGTCCCAGGTAGCTGCGCGCGCCACGCGTCGTGGTCTCACGCCACGACGCGGCGACGTCGTCCACCGCGAACGCGATGTCATGGACGCCGTCGCCATGGCGGTGGACGTGCTCGGCGATCTCGCCCTCCGGCGACAGCGCCCCCGTCAGGACCAGCCGGATGTCGTGCTGGGCCATGACGTACGAGGCCCGGTCGCGGACCCCCGTCTCCAGTCCGGCATAGGCGATGGGCGTGAAGCCCCACAGGGCGCGGAAGTAGGCCGCGGCCTGGCGCGCATTGCCGACCCAGAACTCGACGTGGTCGAGGCCCTTGAGCGGCAGGAAGTCCTGCGCCTCCGCGTACGCGTTCGGGTTGACGTGCGCCCCGGACTGGTTGGCCGCGCCCTGGCGGCGCTCGATGGTCTCGGTCATGGCGGTGCCTCCGTTGCGCTGCCCGCGAAGGCGCCCATCGTACCCCCGCCGCCCCGGCGGCCCGTTTCGGCGATCAGCACCGCCCCGATGACGAGCGTGCCGCCAAGCAGCTGCACTGCGGTCAGCGCCTCGCCGAAGAGCAGGGTGGCCAGGACGATGGTGTAGACCGGCTCGATGGTGCTCACGAGCGAAGCCCGCGCCGCGCCGATGCGGCGCGCGCCGGCATAGAACGTCTGCATCGCCACGGCCGTCGAGATGAGGCCCACCCCGAACAGCCCGTACCAGGCGCTGGACGGGACGCGGTCGGGGGTCACCGGTTCGCCCGACACCACCGCCAGGCAGGCATACACGGCGAACGCGCTGGTCAGCATCAGGGCTGCCGCCGGCGCGGGATCGGTCTCCTCCACGCCTTCGAGCGCTTCCCGCGGCGCCGGATCACGCGGCGTCCTGCGCTCGCCGCCGAGATGCGCCGACAGCACCACCCACACGGCGTAGATCGCGCCGCCCGAGAGGGCCAGGGCGATCCCCGTCGCCGGCGGCGCGTGCGAGGGATCGATCCCGCCCACGGCGAGCGCGACGCCGGCCACGGCAAGACCGAGGGCGATCCAGGGCCGACGACCTTCGAGCGGCCGGCCGACCCGCAACGCCAGGACGGCGACCAGCACCGGGTAGATGTAGACGAGCAGCGCGGCCAGCGAGGCGGAGACCGTCTCCAGGGCGGCGTAGTACGTGCCGGTGTTGCCGACGTACATGGCCCCGAGCGCTCCGAGGACGACCCACCGCCGCCGCGACAGACGGCGCAGCGACCGCCGGTTGGAGGAGCGCGCCAGGAGCCACGCCCAGGACACGACGGCGGCGATCAGGAAGCGCCAGTAGAGCAGCGCCTTCCAGTCAAGGCCGGCGCCGTAGACCGGCTTGGCGAACAGCGCGCCGGAGCCGAAGGAGCAGGCGGAGATGACGACGAGGGCCAGGCCGACCGCGCGGGAGCGGCCCAGGTCCCGGCGCGATGACTGGTCGAGGGAGGGGCGGGCGGTCCCGGACGTCATGCGGCGCCGCCGGCCGAGAACCGGCCGGTGGTCAGCCGATGATCTCCAGGATGTGGCCGAAGACGTCGCGCGCGGAGACGATGCCGGTGGGCTGGCCGTCACGGGTGAGCGGGATGTGGCGGAAGCCGCCGACGGCCATCTTGTGGATGGCGACGGCGATCGAGTCATCCTCCCGCAGCACGACCGGGTCGGCCGTCATCAGTTCGGCCACCGGCGCGTCCATGGTCCCCTGCGTCGCGCCGGCGACCTTGAGGAGCGCGTCGCGCTCGGTGAAGATGCCCACCAGGCGTCCCTCACGCGTGACGAGCACCGAGCCCACGCCGGCCGCCTGCATCGCGGCGATGGCCTCGCGCACGGGGGCGGTGGCCGCCAGCAGGATCGGGTCGCGGTGCCCCAGGTCGCTGAGGTGCTCGGTCACGAGGCGACGCTCCAGCGGCGTGGCCGGCGTCGGCAGGTCGGCGGCCCGCAGGTCGGCGCCGCAGTTGTCGCACTCGTCCGAGCCTTCGATGTTGTCGGTGTGGCAGACGGGACAGATCATTCGACCTTCCAGGCGTCGCCGCTGCGCAGCAGCGCGGCCAGGTCGCCTTCGCCGCGCTGCGCGATGGCCTTGTCGATCTGTGCCGTCAGCAGCTCGTCGTGCGTCGGCCGGGAGACGTCCCGGAACACACCCACGGGCACAGGGAAGTCCGGCCACCACATGCGCGAGAGCATGAAGGCGAGGTACGGATCGTCCGCTGCCTCGTCGTGGACGAGCAGGTCGGCCTCGGAGATGCCGTCCCCGAGCTGCACCACCTCCGGCTGCAGGCCGCGCAGGCGGATGCCGCGGTCGCGGTCCTTGCCGAAGACCATGGGCTGGCCGTGCTGCAGCACCAGCATGCGGTCCTCGCGGACCTCCCGGTCGGTGAACTCGCGGTATGCCCCGTCGTTGAAGATGTTGCAGTTCTGGAGGACCTCGATGAAGGCGGAGCCGCGGTGCCGCCCGGCCCGCTCGAGGGTCGTCTGGAGATGCTCGGTGTGGGTGTCGACCGAGCGGGCGACGAACGTCGCCTCCGCGGCCAGGGCGATGGAGAGCGGGATGACCGGATGGTCGATGGTGCCCTCGGGGCTGGACTTCGTGCGCTTGCCCATCTCCGAGGTCGGCGAGGCCTGGCCCTTGGTCAGCCCGTAGATGCGGTTGTTGAACATCACCAGCTTGAGGTCGACGTTGCGGCGCATCGAGTGGAGGACGTGATTGCCCCCAATGCTCAGGGCGTCGCCGTCACCGGTGATGACCCACACCATGAGGTCCGGCCGGGCGGCCTTGAGGCCGGTCGCCAGCGTCGGCGCTCGCCCGTGGATGGAGTGGAACCCGTAGGTGTTCATGTAGTACGGCAGGCGCCCGCTGCAGCCGATGCCCGAGATGAAGACGATCTTCTCCTTGGGGTAGCCGAAATCGGGCATCGTCTTCTGCGTCTGGGCCAGGATGGAGTAGTCGCCGCAGCCGGGGCACCAGCGCACTTCCTGGTCGGAGACGAAGTCCTTGCGCGTCAGCTGGATCACGGCCGCGTTCTCGGCGCTCAGGCCGTCGAGCGCGGTCATCGCCGCGGCAGCAGGCGGAGGGCCTGCTCCTCGATCTCGCTGATCTTGAAGGGCTTGCCGCGCACCCGGTTGTAGCCCTCGACGTCGAGGAGGTAGCGCGCGCGGATGAGGAGGCGCAGCTGGCCCATGTTGATCTCGGGGATCAGCACGTGGCGATACGCCCCGAGCACGTCGCCGGTGTTCCGCGGGAACGGGTTGAGGTGGCGCAGGTGGGCATGGGCGACGGCGTGCCCCTGGACCTGCAGGCGCATCGTCGCGGAGCGGATGGCCCCGTACGTCGAGCCCCAGCCCAGGATCAGCAGGTCGCCTTCCGGCGGCCCGAAGACCTCGAGATCGGGGATCGAGTCGGCCACCCGGGCGACCTTCTCCTCGCGCAGCACCGTCATGCGGTGGTGATTGTCGGGGTCGTAGCTGACGTTGCCCGTGATGTCCGCCTTCTCCAGCCCGCCGATGCGGTGCTCGAGGCCTGGCGTGCCGGGCACGGCCCACGGCCGCGCCAACGTCTCTGGATCGCGGTCGTAGGGGTGGAAACCGTGGGGGTCGGTGGCGTTGCCGACGGCGATGTCGGGTAGGTCGGCCAGGTCGGGGATGCGCCACGGTTCCGCGCCCGTGGCCAGGAAGGCGTCGGAGAGGTAGACCACCGGTGTCATGTAGCGCAGGGCGATGCGCCACGCCTCGATGGCCATATCGAAGCACTCGCCGGGGGTCGCCGGCGCCACGACGGGGATCGGCGAGTCGCCGTTGCGCCCGAAGATGACCTGGAGCAGATCCGCCTGTTCGTTCTTGGTGGGCATGCCGGTGGATGGGCCGGCTCGCTGGACGTCGACGATGACCAGGGGCAGTTCGACCATCACCGCCAGGTTGATCGCCTCGCTCTTGAGGGCGATGCCCGGCCCCGACGTGCCGGTCAACCCGAGCGCCCCGCCGTAGCTGGCGCCGATGGCCGCGCCGATGGCGGCGATCTCATCCTCCGCCTGGAACGTCTTGACCCCGAAGTCCTTGTAGCCCGACAGGGCGTGGAGGATGTCGCTGGCCGGCGTGATGGGGTAGCTGCCGTAGAACAGCGTCCGGCGGGCCAGCCGCGAAGCGGCCACGAAGCCCAGGGCGGTCGCCTCGTTGCCGGTCACGTTGCGATACATCCCCGGGGCGAGGCGGGCCGGCGCGACCCGGTAGTGGGTATGGAACATCTCGGTCGTCTCGCCGAAGGCGTAGCCGGCCTTGAGGGCGCGCTTGTTGGCCTCGGCGAAGATCGGCCGCTTGCCGAACTTGTCGTCGATCCATTCGATGGTCGGTTCCATGCTCCGCTCGTAGAGCCAGAACATGAGACCGAGGGCGAAGAAGTTCTTGGTCAGGTCGACCTGCTTGGCGGTCATGTCCAGGCCCTCGAGCGCCCTCGCATTGAGGGTGCTGATGGGCACCTCGAAGACCGTGTAGCTCTTCAGTGAGCCGTCCTTGAGTGGGTTGGCGGCGTACCCGGCCTTGGCCAGGTTGGGCCCCGTGAACGCATCCTCGTTGACGATCAGGGCGCCCCCCGCGGGCAGGTCCACGAGGTTCGTCCGCAGTGCGGCCGGGTTCATCGCCACGAGCACGTCCGGCTCGTCCCCGGGCGTGTAGATCTCGCTGCTGGCAAAGCTGAGCTGGAAGCCGCTGACGCCCGGCAGCGAGCCGGCCGGGGCACGGATCTCGGCCGGGAAGTCGGGCAGCGTGCTGACGTCGTTGCCGAAGGCAGCCGCGGTGCGGGTGAACTGGCTGCCGGTCAGCTGCATGCCGTCGCCGGAGTCGCCGGCGAAGCGGATGGTGACGCGGTCGAGCTCGACCTCGGCGGGTGCCTCGAACCGAGGTGCGGTGGAGGTCGTCATGCGCCTTCCTGCTCGGCCAGCCGCTGATGCGGTCGCGGTGGCAGGTTGAGGATCTCCTCCGGGAAGGCCTCCGCGATGTAGGCCAGGATGTCCTGCTGGCGCAGCGTCAGGATCGGGCGGCCGTCGGCGTCCACGATCGGCACGTGGCGGAAGCGGCCGCGGTCCATCAGGTGAGCCGCCTCGCCGAGGGTCGCCTCTGCCGTGAGGGTCTGCGGTCGCGGCTTCATGTACGCGTCGACGGCGGCATCAGCGGGCACCTGGTGGCCGAGCACCTTGAGCAGCACGTCGCGCTCGGTGAGGATGCCCACGAGTCGGCCGTCCTCCACCACGAGGGCGGGCTCGCCGCGCGCCGCACGCATGCGCTGGATGGCGGTGGCGACGGTCGTGCCGGCCTCCACGAGCAGCGGTTCCCGTTGCGCCAGGGCGGTGACCTTCTCGGCGTGCAGCGAGCGGGCGGTCGGGGCCGTCATGGGGCCCCCGTGACTCGAGTCCACGCCGCCAGTGTAGTCTGCCTCCGAGATGGACATCCGACCGGGTCCTGGTCCGCAACGCGTGCTGGTGGCCGCCGATGACCTCATCTGGGCCTCGCGGCTGCGCGCCGCCGTCGAGCGGGCTGGGGCCGTGCCAGTGGCCGGCCCGGGCGCGACCCTCGCGACCGCGTCCCAGGGGGAGCCGCCCCGCCGCGCGGTGGTCGATCTGGGGCTACGGGGGCAGGATCCGGTCGCGCTGATCACGGCCCTCGTGGTGGCCGGTGTGGCCGTCATCGGCGTCGGCCAGCACGACGATCTTGTCGCGCGCAAGCGGGCTTTGGCCGCCGGCGCGACCCGGGTGTACAGCTACGACAAGCTGTTCCGCGACGGCCCAGGCGTCATCCGGGTCTGGCTGGACGGCATGGCATGAGCGTGCCAGGCGAGTTCGACGGCGAGCCCTACGCGACGCGGCTGGCGATCGCGCGCGAGGCGCTCACGAGTGGCGCCGGGGCGGGGCTCCTGCTCGGACCGGGAGCGGACCTGCGGTGGCTGACCGGCTACGCGCCGCTGCCGCTGGAGCGCCTCACGATGCTGGTGCTGCCGGCCGACGGCCCCGCGACGCTCCTCGTGCCACGGCTGGAGGCGGCGGGCGCCGCGGCGAGCCCGGCGGCCGCCAGTGGCGCGGTGAGCATCGCCACGTGGGAGGAGACGGCCGATCCGTACGCGGCGGTCGTGCGGGTGCTCCCTGCCGGCGGCGGGACCCGCGGCACGGGCCGCCGGTACCTGGTCTCTCCGAGCCTCTGGTCGCTCCACCTTCTGCGCCTCCAGGCGGCCCTCCCCGGCGCCGCCTGGGGCCTGTCGGGGGAGGCCTTGCGAGCCGCCCGCATGGTCAAGGACGAGCAGGAGGTCCGCTTGCTGCGCGAGGCGGCGCACGCCGCCGATGCCGTCGTCCGGGCCATCGCCGCGGGCCGCCTCGCGGATCGCACCGAGGCGGACGTCGCATACGAGGTCCGTCGCCGGCTCGTCGACGCGGGGCACGATGAGGCCGCGTTCTGGATCGTGGGCAGCGGGCCCCATTCGGCCGAGCCGCACCACGAGCCGGGCGATCGCCGCATCCGCCCGGGCGAGCCGATCGTGCTCGACATCGGCGGCGTCCGGCGGGGCTACTGCTCGGACACGACGCGCACGATCTGGGTCACCGGCGGCGATCCGGCCTTGGGCCCGGACAGCACGTTCGCCGGCCTCTACGGGGTCCTCCAGGGTGCCCACGCGGCCGCGGTCGCGGCGGTCCGCCCGGGGGTGCCAGCCGAAGCCGTCGATGCGGCCGCGCGCGACCCGATCACGGCCGCCGGCTACGGGGCACAGTTCATCCACCGGACCGGCCACGGCATCGGCCTTGAGGGCCATGAGGAGCCCTACCTCGTGGCCGGCAACCGCGAGCCGCTGGCGGCGGGCCATGCCTTCAGCATCGAGCCCGGCATCTACATCGAGGGCCGCTACGGCGCGCGCATCGAGGACATCGTCGTGTGCACCGCCCAGGGGGCCGACGTGCTGGACACGACGCCGCGCGACCTGTTCGTGGTGAGCGGGCTTTGAGGCGGTCGGGCTTCGTCCGGCGTCCGATCGGCCGGCAGTTCCCACCGGGCCCGGGATCCGCCGGTGCTATCATCCCGGCCACCCGACGCGCGTGACCGCGTCGCTCCTGGTGTGACCCGACTCCTCGATGTGCCCGGATCGAATCGGAGATGGATAGCCCTCCCAGCGAGCCGGCCGGCCGGACCGACCAGCCCGCCCTCGACGCACCGGCGCCCTCGGTCCCCGGATCGAGCGGCCCCGGCGAACAGCCCCCGCACGCCGCGACCGCAGCCCAGCTGCGCCGCTTCATCAAGTCCCGCCCCTACGTGCCCCTCCACGAGCTGCGCCGCCGCTTCGAGTTGAACGGGCAGGCCGACGACGTGTGCCCGGTGCGCGTCCCTGACGGCCTCGTCTACGTGGGCCTTCCCCAGCGCGAATCGGACCTGCTGGCCGAGCTCGTGCGCTGCGGCGACGTGGGCCTGGAGCTATGCCGGGACCCGCAGGTGTCGATCGTCATCGGCGTCTTCCCGATGCGACCTGTCGTGCGGACCTGAGGTCCCTCAGTCGATCAGGTCGGCCACCGGGAGGGCGATGCCCTCCAGAGCCAACAGGTCCCGCTTGATCTCCGTGCCGTCAGGATCGTCGCCGTAGCCGCCGATGGACCCGTCGCCGGCGACGACGCGATGGCACGGTACCAGCAGCCAGAACGGGTTGCGGCCCATCGCCGCGCCCACGGCCCGGGCGGCACCCGGGGCGCCGATGCGGCGAGCGAGGCGGCCGTAGCTCGTCACCTGGCCGCGCCCGATCGTGCGAGCGCCTTCGAGGACACGCCGGTCCCATCCAGCGATGCCCGTCCAGTCAAGCGGGATCTCCTCGAGGGGCGCGGGAACACCGTCGAGCGCGGCGGCGACGGCACTAACGGCCTGCTCCAGGAACCGGCCAGCGCCGGCCGGGGCCACGCCATCGACCAGTCCCCCGTCGGCGCCAAGCCGTCGACGGAGCAGTCTCCGGACCGCCTCCGCTGAGCTGCGGAGCTCGACCGCGAGGACTCCTCGGGACGTGGCGACGAGCGCCACCGGGCCCCAGGCAGAGGCGATGGTCGCCGAGGACGCGCTGTCGGCGCCGGGATCCAGGGTCATCGGGCCGTATCGTGCCAGACGGTGACCCTCACCACGCCATAGGCGATGATGCGGGCGTGAGCGCCCGCCACGACCCGCCGCCCGGTCCCTTCCGCTACCAGCACCCCATCGAGGTGCGCTTCAGCGACACGGACGCGATGGGCCACGTCAACAACGCCGTGTACCTGACCTACTTCGAGCTGGCCAGGGCGGGCTACTACCGGGCCGTGACGGGCCGCGTCTTCGAGACGCTCGCCGAGACGGACCGGTCGCTCATCATGGCCCACGCTCGCGTGGAGTACCGCGCACCGACCTTCTTCGGCGAGACGGTCGTGGTGGCCTGTCGCGCCGCGTGGGTCAGCCGCTCCTCGTTCTCGCTCGAGTACCGCCTGATCGCGGCGGAGGACTCACCGCGCGGCGGCGGGCGCCTGCTCGCCGACGGCGAGACGATCCAGGTGGCCTACGACTACGCGGCAGGCCGGGCGACGCGCCTGGATCCGGAGATGGTGCGGGCCCTGGAGGCGTACGAGGGGCGGCCGATCCCGCCCCGGCCCGTTACCTAGGCGGTCCGCTCCGGCGGGCCGCCAGGGCTGCCTCGAAGGCGGCCAGCTCCTCGTCGGGCAAGCCGTATGTATGGCGTTCCTCGGGGAAAGCCCGGCCGCGCACGTCGGCGGCGTAGGCCTCCAGCGCGGCCCGGGTGGCCCCTGCCAGGTCGGCGTAGGCCTTGACGAACCGCGGCGCCTGGCCCTGGCTGAGGCCGACGAGGTCGTGCCACACGAGGACCTGGCCGTCGCAGCCGGCCCCCGAGCCGATGCCGATGGTGGGGACATGGAGGAGCCGGCTGATGCGTTCCGCGGCCGGCGCCGAGACCGCCTCCAGGACGATCGCGAAACAGCCCGCCTCCTGGAGGGCCACGGCGTCCTCCAGGATGCGCATGGCCTTCGCCGCGGTCCGGCCCTGCGCCTTGAAACCGCCCAGCATCGTCACGCTCTGGGGGGTCAGGCCCAGGTGGCCCATCACGGGGATGCCGGCCTGGGCCAGGGCCCGCGCCCGGTCGACCGACGGGCCGGCGCCCTCCAGCTTGACCCCATCGGCGCCGGCCTCCTTGACCAGCCGGATGCCGTTCTCGATGGCCTGCTGGTCGGAGACCTGGTACGAACCGAACGGCAGGTCCCCGAGGAGGAAGGCATGCTTCGTGCCCCGGCGGGCCGCACGGGTGAGCATCACCATCTCGTCCATCGTCACCGGCGTCGTGCCGTCGTACCCGAGCATGTTGTTGGCCGCCGAGTCGCCGACGAGGATGATGTCCACCCCGGCCTCGTCGGCCAGACGGGCGCTCGGCGCGTCGTAGGCGGTGACCATGACGATCGGCTCGCGCCGCGCCTTCAGCTCGCTGAAGGCGGTCAGCTGCAGGTGCATGGCGCGGGCGGCGCTCATGGCCGAGGCGTCCGCGCGGGGCCGGGCGGTGGTCGTCATCGCGGCTGGTCCTCCGGTGGCGGCGGATCGAGGGGCACATTATCGATGAGCCGTGTCGAACCCACCCGCACCGCCGCCGCGAGGACGCGGGGCTCCAGGTCGGCGACCTCGACGTAGTCGGGCTGAAGGCCGGCATCCCGCAGGATGGCCAGGGCGGCGGCGCGATCACCGGTCGCCAGGGCGCGCGGGAGGGCGGCCGCCTGCGTCCGTTCGGCCGGCGACAGGCGGGCGTTCCGGGAGGAGAGGGCGAGGCCATCCGCATCGCGAACGGTCGGCACGACGCGCAGGCGCACGGGCAGGTCCAGGTCCCGCAGCACGGTCCGGATGACGGCGACCTGCTGGGCGTCCTTCTGGCCGAAGTAGGCCAGGTCAGGGGCCACGATGTGGAGCAGCTTGACGACGATGGTGGCCACGCCGCGGAAGTGGCCCGGGCGGTGGGCGCCTTCCAGGATCGACCCCAGGCGCTCGGCTTCGATCCACGTCTGGAACCCGGGTGGGTAGAGCTCGTCGGCGTCGGGGGCGAAGACGAGGTCCACGCCGGCCGCCTGGGCCGCGGCGAGATCCCGTGGCTCATCACGCGGATAGGCCGCCAGATCGGCCCTCTCGCCGAACTGGGCCGGGTTGACGAAGAGGCTCATGACGACCGTCGAGCACTCGGCCCGGGCGGCGTCCAGGAGGGCGCGGTGACCGGCGTGCAGGGCCCCCATCGTCGGCACCAGGCCGACCGGACCGCCGGCCTCGCGGCGCAGGTCGGCCACGGCGGCCCGGGCCCGAGTGATCGTGCGGACGACCTGCATCGGCGGAGTCTAGCCGCGGCCCATGGGGCGAGCGGTCAGGGCCGGAAGCGCCGGAAGATGGCCACCGCGTTCTGGCCGCCGAAGCCGAAGCCGTTGATCATGGCCGTGTCGACCCGCTGGTGACGGGCCACCAGGGGCACGTAATCCAGGTCGCACTCCGGCAGGTCGGGGTGCTCCAGGTTGGCCGTCGGGGCGATGACGCCTTCCCGGATGGCGCCCAGCGCGGTGAGGGCGCTGATGACACCCGCCGCGCCGAGCAGGTGCCCGACCATCGACTTGGGCGAGCTGATGGGGCGCCCGTAGGCGTGCGCCCCGAAGGCGGCCTTGATGGCCCGCGTCTCGGTCACGTCGTTGAGCGGCGTGGAGGTGCCGTGGGCGACGATGTAGTCGACCTCGTCGGGGGCCACGCCGGCGTCGCGCATGGCCGCGATCATGGCCCGGGCCGCGCCCCGCCCGGTCGGCTCGGGGGCGCTGATGTGGAAGGCATCGGCGGTGAGGGCCGCCCCGATGAGCTCGGCCTGGATGGTCGCGCCGCGCGCCAGGGCGTGGGCCGCGGTCTCGAGCACGACCGCACCGGCCCCCTCGCCAAAGAGGAAGCCGTCGCGATCGCGATCGAAGGGGCGCGACGCGTGGGTCGGATCGTCGTTGCGCTTGGACAGGGCGCCCATGTTGCCCAGGGCGGCGAAGCCGATCGGCAGCAGGGGGGCCTCCGAACCACCGGCGAGCACGACGTCGACCTCGCCGCGCTGGATCATCCGCAGGCCGTCCAGGAAGGCGATGACGGAGCTGGCACAGGCCGCCACCTGGGTGATGACGGGGCCCGTGAGGCCGTACTCCATGGACAGCTGGCAGGCGGCCATGGAGCCGGAGAGGGCGGGGATGGCGAACGGGCTGACGAACTGGGGCCCGCGCTGCTCGACCGTGTGCGTCCCGTCCACGATCTGCTCCAGGCCGCCGCCGCCGGTGTTGAAGGCGACGGCCACGCGGTCGCGCTGCTCCGGGGACCAGGTCGCGAAGTCCAGGCCGCTGTCGGCGACCGCTTCCTTCCCGGCCGCCATGGCCAGGTGGATGAAGCGGCTCATGCGGCGGGCCATCTTGCGGTCCATGACCGTCGTCGGGTCGAAGTCCTTGACCTCGGCGGCGATGCGCACCTCGTAGCGGCTGGCATCGAAGCTGGTGATCAACCCGCCGCCGTTGACGCCGGCCACGAGGTTGCGCCAGAAGGTGGGGTGGTCGTTGCCGATGGGCGTGATGGCGCCCAGGCCGGTGACCACGGCGCGACGGGCGAGATCCTGCTCAGGCACGGCCGGCCTCACTTCTGGGATGGGCGACCCGATCGTACCGCGCGCCGCGACCCCCGCGAGCGGCCCGGCCGTCGGCCGCCCGGGCCTGCGGCATCGCCCGCCACGCCGGCGGCACGACGTGGACCCACAGGCGGACCGCCCGGTCCAGGGCGCGGGCCACCCGCGCCCGGCCGGGCCCCCAGGTCAGCCCATAGCCGTCGCGGACCGATGCGGGCAGCAGCGCCACCGCCGGCAGCGTCATGAGGGCCGCCACGGGTCCGGGCAGGAAGGGCAGGGGGGAGCGCACCACGACGTGGCCCAGCCGCCGCCCGGTCGCCGTCACGCGGATGGGCCCCGCGGGACCCAGCATCCGGCGCATGTACGCTTCGAACGCGGGCCAGTCGGCCGGACTGTCGGCCGGCGGGATGCCGAGCCGCGCCCCGACCAGCCGCGCCTCGCCCCAGAACGCCTCGCGATCCTCCGTGGTGAGGGGCTCGACCCATCGCTCATAGGCCTGCACGCTCGTCCAGATGAGCGTCGCCTGCACCCACAGGAGGAGCGCCGGATCCAGGGCGCGGTAGCGCTCCGCCAGCGCGCGAGCGTCCGGATCGGCCGACTTGCCGCGCACCGTGGCGTGCACCCCGTTCAGGCGGCGCACGGCCGCTTCGGCCGCCGGGCCGTCGCCGAAGACCAGGGCCAGCGTCGTGCGCAGCGTGCGGCGCAGTCGGCCGGCCGGATCGGCCTCGAAGCCGCTGTGGGCCGCCACGCCCTCGGCCACGAGGGGGTGCGCCAGCTGCAGCAGGAGGGCCGTGGGGCCAGCACCGAGCAGCACCGCCTCACGGTTGATGCGCCACATGCAGCTCCCCGGCCCGTAGAAACCCAGGACGGGATCGGGTTTCAGCGCGGCAGCGCCCGTGGTTCCAGGGGCACGTCCCAATGGGCCTCCAGCAGCTCGAAGCGATGGCGCTCCTCGGCGCGGTAGCGTGCCTGGTCGGGGAAGAGGCGGGCGGCGATGGCCGCCTCGCTGTGAGCCTCCATGGCCGCCCAGTCGCGGTAGGTGATGGTCACCATGAACGTCCAGTCGGCCCGGCCGTCGCCGTGGAACCGCGGCACGCAGGCCTGTACGTCCAGGAAGCGCCCTGCCGCCAGCTGCTCGCGCAGCAGGGGCCAGTGGTTGCGCTCGAACAGCTCCAGGAACTCCTCCTGGGCGCCCCACCGTACGCGGTAGAAATAGGCCACGGTCACGGGCGCGCCCGCGTCAGCCATCCGTCAGTCCCCGTCGTAGCGCTTGAAGATCACCGCGCCATTGTGGCCACCCAGGCCCACGTTGTCGCTGACCGCGTAGCGGATGGACATGGACCGCGATGACCCGTGCACGACGTTGAGGTTGATCTCCGGATCCGGGTCGCGGTAGTTCAGGGTGGCCGGCGCGCACTGGTGGTAGACGGAGAGCACGGTGAAGATGCCTTCGACCGCCCCGGCGGCCCCCATGAGGTGGCCGGTCATCGATTTCGTGCCGCTGATGGCGATCTCCGGGGTGCGCTCGCCGAAGACGGCCCAGAAGGCCTGCGCCTCGCGCAGGTCACCGAGCGGCGTGGAGGTCCCGTGCGGGTTGATGAGATCGACCTCGTCGCGGGGCACGCCATGGCGCGCCAGGGCCATCTCGATGGCTCGCCGCGTCCCGTCGCCCTTCTCCACCGGCTGGATGAGGTCCCACGCATCGGCCGCCGAGCCGAAGCCCACCACTTCGGCATAGATGCGCGCCCCACGCGCCCGGGCGTGTTCGAGGTCCTCGACCACCATGGCTCCGGCGCCCTCGCCGAGCACGAACCCGTCGCGCGTACGGTCGAACGGCCGCGAGATGGTCTCCAGCGGCTCGCCCTCGCGCGGCGTGCCCATGCCGCGCATGTTGGAGAAGCCGATGTAACCGACCTCGAACAGCGGCGTCTCGGTCGAGCCGCAGATGGCGGCCACGAAGTCGCCCCGGCGGATGCCTTCCGCCGCCTCGCCGATGTTGTGCGTGCCGGTCGAGCAGGCTGTCACGACGCACATGTTGGCGCCCCGGGCGCCCGTCTCGATGGCGATCTGGCCCGAGGCCGTGTCGGGCAGCATGTTGGCGATGAAGAAGGGACTGACCAGGCGCGGGCCCTTGTTCTCCCACGTCTGGATGGCCTCCATCATGAGGCCCGGGCCGCCGACCCCGGAACCGAACACCACCCCGACGTCCTCGCTCATGGCCGGGATCCCCAGCCCGGAGTCGGCTACCGCCTGCTTGGCTGCGGCGACGCCGAACACGACGTTCTTGTCCGTGCGCCGCACGGCCTTGAAGTCCATCCACGCATTGGCGTCGAAGTCGTGGACCTCACCGGCGGCCTGGCACTCCAGCTTCGAGGGATCCCAGTAGGTGATGCGGCGCAGACCGCTGTGGCCCTCGACGAGGTTGGTCCACGCCGTGGCGATGTCCTGACCGACGGGGCTGATGATGCCGAGGCCGGTGACGGCCACGCGGCGGGAGAAGTCGGGTCGACGCATGGGCGGGCTGGTCTCCTAGGTGCTCGGCTGGGCGATGGCTGGGCTGGTCGGGTCAGGCGTGAGGGCCTCGGGGGCGAGCCCCTGGGGCGCGGCGGGATCGTCCAGGGCGATGGCCGTGGCATGCGGCACGATGCGGCGGATGAGGCCGGTCAGGACCTTGCCGGGGCCGACCTCGAGGAAGGTGGTGACGCCGGCCGCCGACATCGCCTGGATGGCGGCCACCCAGTCCACGCCGGTCGTGAGGTGCTCCACCAGCTCGGCGCGGCAGGCCTCGCCACTGGTCAGGGCGTGACCGTCGGCATTGGCCAGCAGCGGCGCACGCGGGTCGGCGAAGGGGACCGGGGCCAAGGCCAGCCGCATCGCGGCGGCGGCCGGCGCCATGAGCGGGCTATGGGCCGCGACGCTGACGGGCAGCATGATCGCCCGCCGCGCGCCGAGGGCGCGCGCCGCCTCGACGGCCGCCTCGACCGCGCGGCGTTGGCCGCTCACGACCACCTGGCCGGGCGAGTTGCGGTTGGCCACGCCGAAGACCCCGTGGGCCTGCCCGGCCGCCACGAGCGCGGGCAGGTGCGCGTCGTCGAGGCCGATGACGGCCGCCATCGCCCCGTCACCGCCGGCGTCCTGCATCTGCCGCCCGCGTTCGCGCACGAGGCGCAGCCCCGCCGGGAGGTCGATGACACCCGCGGCCACGAGCGCCGAGTACTGGCCCATGGAGTGGCCGGCATGGAAGGCCGGCGCGAGCGGCGGCACGCCGGCCGCCGCGCGGGCCTCTTGCAGGGCCCGCAGGAAGGCAACCGACGCAGCGAGGAGGGCCGGTTGAGCGTTGACCGTCAGGTCGAGCTCCTCGGCGGGACCGTCCCAGGCAAGGGCCGTAAGGGGCTCGGCCAGGGTGGCCTCAGCCGTCGCGAAGGCCTGGGTCGCGGATGGGAAGGCATCGGCCACGCGATGCGCCATGCCCACGCTCTGCGAGCCCTGCCCGGGGTAGACGAAGGCGACGCTGCTCACGTGCGGACCACGGGCGCGTACATCGCGGCAGTTGTAGCAGGCCGGCGCCTGCCACCCCGCATATCGTATGCAAGCTTGCACAGATCCGGCACGGGCGCTAGGCTCGCCGTGTGGGCGACACCCCGCCGCCGCAGAACCCGCGCCAGCTGTCCGATGCCATCGCCATGGGCAAGGCGCTGTGGCGCGACCTGGTCATCGGCTTCGCCGGCCAGCTGGGTACGCTCGGCCTCGGCTTCACCCAGCTGGCGGCCCTGTACGCCATCGCCGGCAGCTCGTCGCTGACCGTGGGCGACCTGGCCGAGGTGCTCGGCCGCTCGCCATCCGCGGCGAGCCGGGTCGTGAGCTCCCTGCGGGCCCGCGGCCTGGCCGGGGCCGTGGAGGAGGTGGCCGACCGACGCCAACGAGTCCTCCGCCTGACGGGCAAGGGAGCCGCGCTCGTGGCCGCCATCGACCGGTCGCGGGCGGACCAATTCCTCGCCGTGGTGCGGCCGCTCCCCGTGGACGACCGGGCCCTGGTGGCGGTGGCCGTGGCGATCCTGGCCGACCGGGCCATGACGCCGCGCGGCCGGCTGATCAAGGCGCCGCCGGTCGGCTGAAGCCACGCCGCTTCAGGGCATGGCTGTCAGATCGTGGCCAGGTTGCTCAGCGCCCCGACGACGCCCACGAGGATGCCGAAGGCAAGGACCGCCCAGGCCAGTCGTGGTCGTTCCCTGACCAGGACCGCCACGATCGCCGCAACGAGCGCCCAGACGGTGAGTTTCGCGACCAGGGCGTAGAAGAGGCCGTCCGCCTGGAGCGACACGGCCAGGGGGTTCGACTCGGCGGCCGCGCCGTGTGCCGCCAGCATCATCTTGAAGGTCAGGAAGTCGGCGAGCTGGGCGACACCGAGCAACGTCAACCCGAGCGGCGACAGGAGCAGGCTACCGCGTCGCGCGGCCGATCGGGTGGGCTGGGTCACCTCTGCCGACACCCCCGCACCGTACACCCGAACGCCATCGCTCGCAGGGGGCGCGGGTCGCCTGGATGGTCGGGCCGAGGCGTCAGCCGCAGTAGCGGCGCACGACCTCGGCCAGGACGGGGTAGCCCCAGCGCAGGGCCTCGACGGCGACCCGCTCATCGTCGCCGTGGAAGCGCTCCAGGAACGGCTCGTCCGGGTCCAGGCGGAGCGGCGAGAAGCCGTAGGTGGGGATGCCCAGGCGGACCGTGTGCTTGGCGTCCGTGGCGAACGGCGCAAGGAGGGGCAGCGGCACCGCGGCGGAGTCGTGGGCGCGCAGTACCTCCCCGAGGAGGGCCAGCAGCGGATGGTCGAGCGGTTGCTCGACCGGTTCGCCGTGGCTCAGCACCTCCGTCGAGCAGTCGCGCCACAGGTCTGGGTCGACCTGAGCGGCCACGAGCGCCTCTGTCTGGGCCGCCGTGGTGCCCGGCAGCTGGCGACAGTCGACCACCACCTCGGCGGTGCCGGGCAGGACGTTCTCCTTGAGCCCGGCGTGGATGATCGTGGGGCTGATCGTGTCGCGCAGAAGCGCCTTCAGGGCACGGCGTTCGGGCTCGCGGCACAGCTCGTCGATGGCGGCCAGGCCGGTCGCGGTGTCGGTCGCGGCGCCGATCCGGCGCACGGCGGCGGCCGCGGAAGGGATGGCCGTGGCGACCTGCTCGAGGGCCCGCCGCATGAGCGGCGTGATGCGCTGCGGTGTGGGCACCGCCAGCTGGTCGACGAGGCGTGCGGCCCGGACAGCGGCACTGTCCGTCCGGGGCATGGCCGCGTGGCCGGCCGCACCGCGCACCGTGATCCGCATCCGGTGGTAGCCCTTCTCGGCCACCTGGATCGGGTATAGGCGCACCGATCCGACCTGGACGCTGACCCCGCCCGCCTCCGTGAGGCACGCCTCGGCGCGGAGCAGGTCCGGCTCGTGGTCGACCAGCCAGCCGGCACCCAGGAGGCCGCCTGTCTCCTCATCGGCCGTGGCGGCGAAGATGACGTCGCGCCGCAGGCCGGGGATCGCGTCCCGAGCGGGGTCGCGGCCGGCGGCAGTCGCGTCGGCGGCGAGGTCCAGCATGACCTGCAGCGACATCGCGACCATGCTCTTCATGTCCACGGCGCCGCGGCCGTAGAGGTACCCGTCGTCGAGGTCGCCGCCGAACGGGTCGTGGGTCCACCGTGCGGCATCGGCGGGCACGACATCGAGGTGGCCCAGCAGGAGGAGCGGGCGCCCGCCCGAGCCATCGCCGCGCAGCCGGGCGACGACGTCGCCGCGCCCGGGGAACGGCTCCAGGACCCGGGTTGCGATGCCGGCCCCGGCAAGGACGCCGGCCAGGTAGCTGGCGGCCACGATCTCGTCGCCGGGCGGGTTGACGGTGCGCAGGCGGAGCAGCGCCCGGAGGTGGCCGACGAGGCTCGTGATCGCCTCGTCGCCCGTGCCGGCCGCCGCCGGCGTCAGGTGGCCGACCATTCCGTCGCCTGCTCCACGACCACTCGGATGAGCGGCCGGGCGGCGAGATCGTGCGTCCGGTACTGGGGGTAGCGCGCCCGCAGGCCCGCGACGGCCAGCTCGCATTCGGCGGCGTCGGCGGCGCCAGGCCGGGCTGGGCCCAGGATGCGCGCCGAACCGTCGAGGCGGACCCACGCCAGGCGGCGCCAGTCCTCGTCCCAGCGATCGATCAGGAGCGACACGGCCGGGCGGGCCAGCAGGTCGCGGACCCGGCCGAGCTGGAGCGGGTCGGCCACCGACTTCGCCTTCTCGTCGAGGGCGGAGTAGACGAGCAGCGGCCTGCTTGCGCCGTCCGGGTCGGGGATCCAGTCGGGCATCCAGAAGCAGATCGGCACGAGGCGCGCCCGCCCGTCGCGGGTGATCGTGGCGAGGACGGCCCGACGAGCGGCGCGGATCAGGTGGTAGGCGGCGGTCGAGAGGCCGCTCATGCCAGCTCGGTGCGCAGCGGCTCGGCCACGTCCCGCGCGAGCCGTCGCAGGGCCTCCGGCCCGCCCGCGGCGGCGATGCCCAGGATGACCTCCGTGGCGCCCGCGGCTGCGATCCGGCGCGCCTGTGCAAGGGCCACGCGGCCGTCTGCCGCCGAAGGGCCGACGTGAACCTGACCGACGAAGGCGAAACCGGCCGGGTCGCGCCCGATCGCCTCCATCGCCCGCAGCACCTCCGCTCGCCGAGCCGCGAAGTACGCGGCATCGCCCGCGTCCGTGCCAGGCTGCAGCCAGCCGGCTGCCGCCCGTGCCGCAAGCGCGATGCCCCGGTGGCGCTGACCGCCCAGGTAGACCGGTGGACCGCCCGGCGTCAGGGGTGCCGGCAGGGCGATCGCGCCGCTCAACGGGTAGTGCGGATCGGGCCGCGTCACGCCCGGCGGCATCCCCGCCGCGGCCGAGAACAACGCCTGGATGACCGCCACGGCGCTCTCCAGGCGGTCGATTCGCTCGCCGATCGGCGGCAGGGGCAGGCCGAACGCGGCGTGCTCACCCTCGTGCCAGCCGGCACCCAGGCCCAGGATGAAGCGGCCGCCCGTGGCGTGATCCATGACTGTGGCCGCCTTGGCCAGGACCGCCGGGTGGCGGAACGTATTGGAGAGGACCGCGTGGCCGATCCACCTGCCGGGTACCAGGTGGGCCAGCGTAGCGGCGAGCGTCAGGGCTTCCAGGCTCGGTCCGGCGGGCTCGGCCATGTCAGTCAGGTGGTCGTTCATCCACACGCCCTCGAAGACGGCCAGCTGGCCGGCCAGGGCCCAGGTGTCGCGCAGGGTCGCCCAGTCGACGTGCTGCGGCGACGTCTTGAAGCTCAGACGGACGTGACCTGCCACGGCCGGCCCGCCGTCGGTGGCCGGCTCAGGTCGGGCGGGCCGCGTCGCGCGACCCGGCCGGGACCTGGGTGACCGCGCCCTCGCTAGCCGAGCTGACCAGCGCGGCGTACTTGGCGAACACGCCGCTGCGGTAGCGCGGCGCCGGTGGCTGCCACTCGCGTCCGCGGCGCGCCAGCTCGTCCGGCGGGATGTCAAGGTCCAGGCGCTTGCCGTCGACGTCGATGACGATCGGGTCGCCTTCGCGGACGAGCGCGATCGGCCCGCCCAGCGCCGCCTCCGGGGCGACGTGGCCGATCATGAGGCCGTGCGTGCCGCCGCTGAAGCGGCCGTCGGTGAGCAGCGCCACGGACTCGCCGAGACCCTCGCCCACGAGGGCGGCCGTCACGCTCAGCATCTCCTGCATGCCTGGCCCGCCGACGGGACCCTCGTAGCGGATGACGACGACGTCGCCGGGCTTGATGGCCTGGGCCCGCACGGCCTCGTAGCAGGCCGTCTCCGAGTCGAACACCCGGGCGGGGCCGCGGTGGTGGCGGCGCTCGTGGCCGGCCAGCTTGACCACGCAGCCGTCGGGCGCCAGCGAACCGCGCAGGATCGTCAGGCCGCCGGTCGGCTTGAGGGGCTCCTCGATGGCGCGGACCACGCGCTGCCCGGGTGTGGGCGTGGCCGCCTCGCCGACCTGGGCGAGCGTGCGCCCGTCCACCGTCGGCGACTCGCCATGGATCAGCCCGCCGCGGTCCAGTTCGTGGACCAGCAGCCCGAGCCCGCCGGCCTCGTACAGGTCGGCCGCGGTGTAGCGGCCGCCGGGCACCATGTCGGCGACGATCGGCGTGCGGTCGGCGATGGTGGCGAAGTCGTCGAGCTCCAGCGGCACGCCGAACTCCCACGCGATGGCCAGCAGGTGCAGGACGCCGTTGGTGGATCCGCCGCTGGCCGCGATGGCGGCGATGGCATTCTCCAGGGCCCGCCGGTCGACGATCGAATTCGGACGGCGGTCGGCGCGCACGAGCTCCATGACCAGCTCGCCGCAGCGGCGGGCGGCCCCATCCTTGGCCGGGTGCTCGGCTGGGATGGCGTTCAGGCCGCCCGGTGACAGGCCCAGGAACTCGAGGGCCATGCTCATCGTGTTGGCCGTGAACTGGCCGCCGCAGGCGCCCGGGCCGGGGCAGGCCGCGTTCTCCACCTCGTAGAGCCGCTCGGCGGTGATCTTGCCGGCGCGGTAGGCGCCGATGGCCTCGAAGACGGTCACCACCGTGGCGTCCCGCCGGCCGTCCAGGGTGCCCGGGTAGATCGTCCCGTTGTAGAGGATCACGGCCGGCAGGTCCAGGCGGCCCACGGCCATCGCCGCGGCGGGGATCGTCTTGTCGCAGCCGACCAGGCACACCAGGCCATCGAACAGGTGGCCGCGGGCCACCAGCTCGATCGAGTCGGCGATCACCTCGCGGCTGACCAGGCTGGCCTTCATGCCCTCGGTGCCCATGGACACGCCGTCGGAGATGGCGATCGTGTTGAACTCCATGGGCGTGCCGCCGGCGGCCCGGATGCCGGCCTTGACGTGCTCGGCCAGGCGGCGCTGGTTGTACGTGCAGGGCATCGTCTCGATCCAGCACGTGGCCACGCCGATGATGGGCTTGGCCAGGTCGTCGTCGGTGAAGCCGATGGCCTTGAGCATCGCCCGCGCCGCCGCCCGGTCGGGCCCATCGGTGAGGGCGGCGCTGTGCCGCTTGGCCGGGTCGGTCGGTCGGTCGTAGGGCGACGCGGAGGCGGCCTGCGCGGGGTGATCGGCCATCCCCCGAAGCGTAGCAGCGAAGGCGCGTCCGGGGGCCCGGGCGCGCGGCGAGCGTCAGGCCGGCCCCGGCGGCCCGCGTCCCACCAGCCTGCGTGGTGCTCCGCGCGAGGGCAGCCGTCCGGAGCGACCATGGGCCGCTCACGCGGGCTTGTTCGAGCGTAACGGATGTGCGCAATCGGCACAGGCCCTGCGTCGACGCGCCTACCACCAACCACGCTGGTGCGCGGAAGGGATCGGCGTCAGCGACGCCCTCCGGGTGGCGCGGCGCATGCACGACCCAGCTGGCAAGAGCCCGATTGGGAAGGCAAGAGCGCGCCAAGACCCGCGCGCCACCATGCGGTCCCGTGGACGACATGCGGGTGGGCGCTCTCTTTCGGGTGGTCCGGCTGCGGCGCGGCCTGCGCCAGCTTGACGTGGGCCGAGCTAGTCGGACCAGTCAGCAGTTAGTCTCGCTGCTCGAGCTTGGTCACGTCGAGCGGGTCGGCCTCACGTCGGCTCGGCGGGTCGGTGCCGCCCTGGGGATCCACCTGCACCTCGAGCCGCGATACCGCGGCGCCGATGCCTATCGGCTGCTCGACGCGGACCACGCCGCCGTGGTCGAGGTCATCGTCCGGCGCCTGCAGAGACTCGGCTGGACCTGCGAAGTCGAGTTCACCTTCAACCACTTCGGCGAACGGGGCAGCGTCGACATCGTGGCCTGGCGTGACCAAGGGGCGGTGGTCGCAGTCATCGAAGTCAAGACCCGGGTGGTCGACGTCCAGGACACCCTCAGCGCGCTCGACCGGAAGGTGAGGATCGTGCCGCAGCTGCTGCGCGTGCAACGTGGCTGGCGACCGGGGACGCTGGCGCGGGTCCTCGTCCTTCCAGACACCACCTCGAACCGGTCGGCGGTCACGCGTCACTCGGCCGCCGTTCGGGCCGTGATGCCACGCTCCAGCCGGGAGGTACTTGCCTGGTTGCGCGATCCGGGCCCGTCGATCGGCGGCATCTGGTTCCTCTCGGGCACCAACCAGGACGGTCGTCGGCGGCTCACGGCCGGGCCTCGTCGAGTGCGCCTGCGTCGATCGCGTTCAGATCGGCCGGCATGAGGCTCGAAACCCCGCCTCGGACCGCTGCGAACGCGCTTGCTAGCGCGCACGGTGGTGGGGCGTGGTAGCGGCACGCGCCGGGAGTCAGCCGGGGGCCGAGCCTCGGGGGTACGGCCAACGAGCGCCACCGCGACGCCTACGGTAGGCTGCGCCACGACCGCGACGAGCTTCGTGAGCCGGTCCGCCGGCTCGCCGCCCTATCGCCGCAAGAGGACCATCATGCCCAAGCAGTATCCTGCGCCGCCGCCGCTCACGATCGACCCCCAGCGGACGTACACCGTCCGGATCGAGACCTCGGCCGGATCGATGACCGCCGAGCTGCTGCCCAAGGAGGCACCGCTGGCGGTCAACAACTTCGTCTTCCTGGCCCGCGAGGGCTTCTACGACGGGGTGATCTTCCACCGCGTCATCCGCGGTTTCATGATCCAGGGCGGCGATCCGACCGGCACCGGTCGCGGCGGTCCCGGCTATCGGTTCAGCGACGAGGCGGTGCGCCTGCCGTACCGCCGCGGCACCCTGGCCATGGCCAACGCCGGCCCGAACACCAACGGCAGCCAGTTCTTCGTCATGCACGCCGACTACGGGCTGCCGCCCAACTACACGATCTTCGGCCGTCTCACGGCGGGCGAGGAGACGCTCGACGCGATCGCCACGGCGCCCGTCGGCTCCCAGGATCGACCCGTCCAGCCGGTGAGCATCACGTCGGTGACCGTCAACGAGGCGTGACTCGCCGCCCCAGCGGCCTGATCCTGCGCGAGGAGCGCCCGGCCGACGCGGCCGCCATCCGCGTCGTGCTGGAGGCGGCGTTCCCGACGAGCGCCGAGGCGGACCTCGTCGAGCGGATCCGCGCCGCAGGTGCCGTGCGGCCCGACCTGTCGCTGGTGGCCGAGCTCGGCGGCGCCGTCGTGGGCCACATCCTGCTGAGCCCGGTGACGCTGGAGACCGGCGGCGGTCCTGAAGCGGTGCTCGAACTGGCCCCGATGGCCGTCGTGCCGGACCACCAGCGGGAGGGCATCGGCAGTGCTTTGGTCATCGCCGGCCTGGACGCCGCCGAGGTCCGTGACGAGCCCCTCGTCCTGGTGCTCGGCCACCCGTGGTTCTACCCGCGGTTCGGCTTCCGACCCGCCTCTGCGTTCGGCATCCGTGCCCCCCGTGACGTGCCCGCGGCGGCATTCATGGTCAAGCCGCTGACGACGTACCGCCGCGAGCTGACCGGTCAGGTGGTCCTGCCGCCGACGTTCGAAGGGGTGTAGGCACTTCGTCGGCCGGGCCGAAGCCGGGCGCTCAGCTGGCGCAGACGCCCGTGCTCACCGCCGTCGTCCGGCCCAGCGCGTCCTGGATGTCGCCCGCCACGGCCGTCGGGTCGAGTGCGTAGCCGATGCCCGTCGCCGTGCGCGAAGCGGCGAAGACGAGCCCGCCGACCGTCCCGTCGGCCAGCACGAACGGGCCGCCCGAGTCACCCGGCTGGACGGCGGCGTTGAGCTCCAGGACCACGCGGGTGACCGTCGCCTGGCCGTAGATATCGGTGCCGCGGGCCGGCAATCGGGAGTCCACCGCGGCGGGGATGACGGTCAGCGGAGCGCCTTCCGGATGGCCCAGGGCAGCGCCCACGGCCCCGCGATCGGGGGCCCTGGCGGCCCACCGCAGCGCGGTCAGGTCGAGCCCCGGGACGCGCAGGACGGCCACGTCGAGCCGCGGGTCGAAGAAGATGACCGTGGCGTCACGACGGCGCCCGTCGACGTCCACGCGGACCGACACCTGGCTGGCGCCGGCGACGACGTGGGCGTTGGTCACGATGTCCTCGCCGCCGACGGCGAAGCCCGTGCCCACGAGGAACGCACGGCAGGCGCTGGCGTCGATGCGCACCGTGCTGTTGCGCGCCAGGGCCGCCGCGGCGTCGGCCTGGGCCTGGTCGGGCTGTGCCGCCGGCGAGGCGGCAGGCGGTTCCAGGCCGACGAAGACGTCCGGCAGCCCGGCCTGGTCAAGGACGCCGCCGATGTCGGCGATGACGGCGTCCGGCGGCGGAAGGGCGTCCATCAGGACTTGCACGGTGGTCGACCGCTGCGCCTGCTCGGCCAGCGCGTCGAACGAGCTGCTGGCCAGGAGGCCGCCAACCAGCCAGATGACGAGGATCGCCTGCAGGCCTCCGAACGCCACGCCGCCGATGCGGTCGACGAAGCCGAGGAGGTTGCCCGTGGCGCGCCGCGAGACGGCGCCGCCGACGGCTGAACCGATGGCGTCGCCCAGGATGACGACGGCGAGGGCGGCGGCCAGGCCCAGGATCGCGCGCCACGGCTGGTCGTAGCCGTCGAGGGCGGGCAGCACGCTCGGGGCGACCGTGATCACCACCGCCAGGCCGGCTACGGCGCCGATCAGCCCGAGGGCCGGTCCGGCGAGGCCGGCGCGGTAGCCGCCCCACGTGGCGAGGAGCAGCACGAGGATGACGAGCAGGTCGAACAGGTCCACTGCCAGAGGCTACCCGGGATCGGCCGCCCGGGCAGGGGCACGATGGTCCGGGGCAGGGACCACCGGCCGGAGGCCTGCCGGCCGCCGTCCGTCAGGCGGCGGCGGGACGGGTGTCGATGCGGGCGGGGTGGGCCGCCTCGTAGGCCGCGGTGGCGGCCGCGTGCTCCAGCAGGTAGCCGACCTCGTCGGTCCCCGCCAGCAGCATCCGCCGCGCGAAGGGGTCGACGTCGAAGGGCAGGTCCTCGTCGCCGGGGAGGTGGACCACTTGTTCCTCCAGGTCGACCCGCAGTTCGACGTCGGGCTGCGCGGCCACGAGGGCGAACAGCTGGCGGTGCCGCTCGGCCTCGACGACGATCGGCAGCAGGCCGTTCTTCATGGCGTTGTTGCGGAAGATGTCGGCGAAGCCGGTCGAGATGATGGCCCGGATGCCCCAGGCGGTGAGGGCCCAGGGGGCGTGTTCGCGCGATGAACCGCAGCCGAAGTTGTCGCCCGCCAGGAGGATCCCGCGGCCCTGCATGGCCGGCCGGTTGAGGATGAAGTCGGGCAGCGGCGTCCCATCAGGGGCGTAGCGCCAGTCGTTGAAGAGGGCGCTGGCGAGGCCCGACTTCTCGGTCGTCTTGAGGAAGCGGGCGGGGATGATCTGGTCGGTATCGACGTTCTCGGCGGGCATCGGGATGACCCCGCTCGTGAACGACGCGTACGGCTCGCTCATGCCGACACGACCGTGCGCGGGTCGGTGATGGCGCCCGTCAAGGCACTCGCGGCCGCCGTCAGGGGCGAGGCCAGGAAGGTGCGGCCGCCCTTGCCCTGGCGCCCTTCGAAGTTGCGGTTGCTGGTGGAGATGGCGTACTGGCCCGGGGCCAGCTCGTCGCCGTTCATGGCGATGCACATCGAGCAGCCGGCTTCGCGCCACTCCGCGCCGGCGGCCCGGAAGACCTCGTCCAGGCCCTCGCGTTCGGCCTGCGCCTTGACCTGCTGGGAACCGGGCACGACCAGCACCCGCAGGCCGTCGGCGACGCGGCGGCCGCGCAGGACGCCCGCCGCCTGGCGCAGGTCGCTGATCCGGCTGTTGGTGCACGAGCCGATGAACACGACGTCGAGCCGCTGGCCGAGGAGCGCCTGACCCGGCGCGAGGTCCATGTAGCGCAGCGCCTGGGCCAGGGCGCGCTGGTGGGCCGGTTCGGCCAGCGAGTCGGGCGCCGGCACGCGCCCCGTGATGGGCACGCCCATGCCCGGATTGGTGCCGTAGGTGACCATCGGTTCCAGGTCGCCGGCGGCCAGCGTGACGTGGGCGTCATAGACGGCTCCGACATCACTGGGCAGCGCCCGCCAGCGGGCGACGGCGGCGTCCCAGGCCGCGCCGCGCGGCGCGTGCGGCCGGCCGCTGACGTACTCGAACGTGGTGTCGTCGGGGGCGATGAGGCCGGCGCGGGCCCCGCCCTCGATCGACATGTTGCAGACCGTCATGCGCTCCTCCATGGAGAGCGCACGGACCGCCTCACCGGTGTACTCGAAGACGTGGCCCGTCCCGCCGCCGATGCCGATGCGGGCGATGAGGGCGAGGATGATGTCCTTGGCACTGACACCCGGGCGAAGACGCCCGTCGACCCGCACCTCATACGTGCGCGGCCGGCGCTGGAGCAGGCACTGCGTGGCGAGGACCATCTCCACCTCGCTCGTGCCGATGCCGAAGGCGAGGGCCCCGAACGCGCCGTGCGTGGCGGTGTGCGAGTCGCCGCACACGATGGTCATGCCCGGCTGCGTCAGGCCCAGCTCCGGCCCCATGACATGGACGATGCCCTGCCGCTCCGAACCCAGCCCGTGCAGCGGGATGCCGAACTCGGCGCAGTTGCGGCTCAGCTGCTGCACCTGGAAGGCGGCCTGCTGGTCCAGGATCGGCAGGGAGCGGTCGTGCGTCGGCGTCGAGTGATCCGCCGTGGCCACGGTCAGGTCGGGGCGGCGGACGCCGAGCCCCCGCGCGCGCAGGCCGGCGAAGGCCTGCGGCGAGGTCACCTCATGGACGAGGTGGAGGTCGACATAGAGGACGTCGGGCGCGCCGGGGCTGGTGGCGACGACATGGTCGTCCCAGATCTTCTCGACAAGGGTGCGCGGTCGCGCGGCGGGGTGCTCCACGGGCCGGCCAGCCTAGCACATGCCGTCGCGGTCAGGACGAGGAGGGCCCCGTTGCGCAGGAGGAGGGCGAGGGTCAGCGGGCCGCTCGAGTACAGGCCCGGGAAGACCACCGTCGACAGGGCCAGCAGCACGACGAACCCGACCTGCCAGGCGCGCATGCGGCTCCCTCCACTGAGCAGCGGCACCAGCGGCAGCAGCCACAGGAAGTACTGCGGCGAGAGCACCTTGGCCATCACCATGACCACCAGGAGCATCGCCACCGCGGCGAGCACGAGCAGGTCCGGCGCCATCGTGGCGACGAGCGGCTCCACGGCGTCAGGCGCTCCGTCGACGGCCTCGCTCGTGGTGCGCGACCCGTTCACCTGGCGTGCCTGGCGAACCGCGGCGCGCGCGTAGAGCCACCACACGACGGCGACCACCACCAGCGTGAGGGGGATCGAGGCCAGGGCGAGGCCCGGCGCGAGGGGGCCCACCACCTCGTACGCCCCATAGCGGGCCACGATCTGGAGCGGTTGCCCGGCCACCTGCAGCAGCATCAGCAGCGACGCGCCGACCGACTCCAGCTGCAGGCCGCGCTGGGCGTTGAAGGCGATGAACTGCAGCGAATCCGGGCCCTGGATGACCACGAAGGGCAGCAGCAGGGCCAGCGCCGTACCGCCCAGGAGGATGATGCGGCGTGCGAGCAGACGGGCTACCCGGGCGGGGCCACGACGCCAGTCGGCCAGCGTGGTGGCCGGCAGTGAGGCGACCAGCCACAGCGGCACCAGCACGGCCGGATAGACCTTGAAGTCGATGGCGACGGCCAGCACGACCAGGGAGGTGGCCCACCAGCCGCGGATGAGCGCGAGGAGCGAGGCCAGCAGCAGGGCACCCTCGAAGATGTCGAGGCGGTCGTACAGGATGTAGTAGATGGCCACGCCGCCCGCCCCGTAGACGGCCAGCCGCCAGGCCGTGGACCAGCGCCAGGGTGGACTCGCAGTGCGCAGGGCGCCGGCCCGCCCGGCCAGCAGCGCCAGAGCCAAGAGGATCAGCAGGTCGACGGCGAAGGCCAGGAGGCGGTAGCGCGTCGTGTAGTCGTGCAGCCGTGCGGCGTCCTGCGGGTCGGCGCTGGACGGCAGGCCGACGTTGATGGCGGCGACGAAGGCCAGCGCGAGCGGGGGGTACTCGATGAGCGTCGTGCCTTCAGGCGGTTCATGGCCCAGCGCCTCGGAGGTCGAGATGACGTACGCCCGGTGGAGATCGTAGAACGAGGCGCCCTCCTCGCCCGCGGCGCCCCACAGGGCAGCGTCGTGCTGGTACGCGGGGATGTCGCTGAACGATGGCGGCACGGCCACCAGCCAGAGGCGGGTCAGGATGAGCACGGCCGCGACCACGGCCGCCACGACGAGCTGGGATCGGCCCTCGCCGGTGGCGGGTCGGAGGCTCATGGCCGCCGAGCCTAGCATGCGGGTGTCCCGCGGCAGAGGTCCCACCCGGCCGCCGTAGCGGTACTAGTGGACAGCCGAGCGAACGTGCCGCTAGACTGCACCGATGGTTCGCCGGAGCGGGCAGCACGATCTGGTGGCGGTGGTGGTCACCGCCGATGGGCGCCGCGTGCCCGTGCCTTTCGGCCAGGTGGCGTCCACCCCGTCCCTGCGCGACACGATCCGCGTCCTCCTCCTTGGCCTCATCGGCCTGATCACCGGCTCCCGGCGGGAGTCTGGAGGGCGACGGTAGCGCGAAGGGCGCACACCTCGACCGGACCAGGACCCTCGCCGGCGGCGGGGGTCTTTCGTTTTCCCAGGAGGTAGCACAGCAGCGATGACGATGACGGATCGACCGGGGAGCGGCCGCCACCTGCCGGGTGGCGGCAGCGCCGCCGCCGCAGCGGTCGACGCCGCCCGAGCGGTGATGCTGCACGAGGCCAAGCCGCGGGGCCGGACGCGCATCGGGGCGGACGTCGTCTGCGAGGCGCTCCTGCGGGAGGGCTCCGACGTGCTCTTCGGCTACCCGGGCGGCGTCGTCCTGCCGCTGTACGACGTGCTGGGTGACTACCCGGCCCTGCGGCACGTGCTCGTCCGTCACGAACAGGGCGCCGCCCATGCCGCCGACGGTTTCGCCCGCGCCAGCGGCAGGGTGGGGGTCTGCCTGGGCACCTCCGGGCCGGGCGCCACGAACCTGGTGACCGGCCTGGCGACGGCCCAGCTCGATTCGATCCCTGTGGTCGCCATCACCGGCAACGTCGTCTCCGCCCTGCTGGGCAAGGACGCCTTCCAGGAGATCGACATCACGGGCATCACGCTGCCCATGACCAAGCACAACTACCTGGTGCGCGACGCGGATGAGCTGCCGGGTGTGCTGGCCGAGGCGTTCCACCTGGCCCGCTCCGGCCGGCCGGGGCCGGTCCACGTCGATATCACCAAGGATGCCCTGCAGCAGGAAACGCGCGCCCCGCATCCGAGCCAGGCAGCCGTCGTGGCGCGCCTGCCCGGTTTCCGCCCCACGCTGGAGGGCCATCCCAAGCAGCTGCGCGTCGCCGCCAGGGCCATCAGCGAGGCCCGCCGACCGGTCATCCTGGCGGGCCACGGGGTGCTGCTGGCCCGCGCCTGGGACGAGCTCCGCCAGCTGGCCGAGCGAGCCCAGGTACCCGTCGCGCACACGCTGCTGGGCGTCGGGGCGATGGACGAGACGCACCCCCTGAGCTACGGCTTCATGGGCATGCACGGCTGGAAGCACGTCAACCGGGCGATCCAGGCGGCCGACCTGCTGATCGCGCTCGGCATGCGCTTCGACGACCGTGTCACCGGCAAGGTCAGCACCTACGCCACCGGTGCCCGCATCGTCCACGTCGACATCGACCCCTCCGAGATCGGCAAGAACGTGGCCGTGGACGTGCCTGTGGTGGGCGACGTCGGCCGCGTCCTGCGGTCGCTGATCCCGCTCGTGCGCGAGGTGCCGCCGGCCGAGCGGGCGGCCTACTTCGCCGAGCTGGCCGAGTGGCGGCGCGAATCGGAGGCGAGCAGCTGGCACGGCTCGGGCGCCTGGCGCGACGGCCTGCTGTCGGCCGACTACGTCGTGTCGCGCATCGGCGAGCTGACCGGCCACGACGCCACCCTGGTCGCCGATGTCGGCCAGAACCAGATGTGGCTGGCCCGCTACGCTGGGTTCCGGCGGCCCGATTCGCACCTCTCCTCGGGTGGCCTGGGGACGATGGGCTACGGCATGCCCGCGGCCATGGGGGCGGCACTCGGCCGGCCCGACAAGGCGACCTGGGCCATCGTCGGCGACGGCGGCTTCCAGATGACGCTGCAGGAGCTGGCGACCCTGGTCCAGGACCGCATCCCGGTGCGCATCGCCCTCTTCGACAACAAGAAGCTGGGCATGATCCGACAGTGGCAGGAGATCATCTACGCCGGCAACTACCACTCGGCCAGCCTGCTCGGGCCGGACTACCTGAAGCTGTGCGAGGCCTACGGCATCCCCGCCTGGAAGGCGACGCGCCCCGACCAGGTCGACGCGGCCATCGCCGCCGCCCAGGCGGTCGAGGGCCCGGCCCTCGTCTGGTTCGAGATCGCCGAGGAGCAGAACGTCTTCCCCATGATGCCCGCAGGCCAGGGCCTTTCCGACCTCATCGAGAAGTGGGAGGGCGCGGCGGAGTGAGCGACGAGGCGGCGCGCCCGGCGGCTCCGGTGGCGCGCTACGTGCCGGGCTCGGGCACCCAGCGTCGCCACGTGCTGGTCGCCATCGTCAACAACCGCACGGGCGTCCTGAACCGCGTGGCCAGCCTCATGCGGGCCCGCAACTTCAACGTTGAGGCGCTCGCGGTGGGCCACACGGAGGATCCCGCGGTCAGCCGCATGACGATCACCCTGCGCGGCGACGACCATGGCCTGGAGCAGCTGAGCAAGCAGCTGTACCGGCTCATCGACGTGCTCAAGGTGCAGGACGTGACCCAGGAACGGCACCTGGAGCATGAGCTGGCCCTCATCAAGGTGCGGGCCAGCGCGGCCAATCGCAGCGAGATCCTCAAGATCGTCGAGCTCTACAAGGGCCGCGTCGTGGACATCGCGGCCGAGTCGATCATCATCGAGGCCACCGGCACGGAGGAGGAGATCGACGCGCTCGTCGCCCTCGTGGGCGGCTTCGGCATCAAGGAGCTCGTGCGCACGGGCAGCATCGCCATGCAGCGCGGTTCCAACGTCATCGAGTACGAGGGAGTGAACGGCTGATGGGCGCGCGCATGTATTACGACGCGGACACCGACGCGGGCGCCCTGCGGGGCCAGACGATCGCCGTGATCGGCTACGGCAGCCAGGGCCATGCCCACGCCCAGAACCTGCGCGACTCCGGCTTCGACGTGGTCGTGGGCCTGCCGGCGGCCTCGAAGAGCCGTGCCCTCGCCGCCGACGCCGGGCTGCGCGTGCTGGACGTGGCCGAGGCGACGCGCCAGGCGGACGTGCTGATGCTGACCGTGCCCGACACGGCCCAGCAGGCGGTCTACGAGCAGGACATCGCCCCGTACCTGCGGCCCGGGCAGCTGCTGCTGTTCGCCCATGGCTTCAACATCCGCTTCGGGCGGATCGAGCCGCCGGACTTCATCGACGTGGGCATGGTCGCGCCCAAGGGCCCGGGCCACCTCCTGCGCTCGGTCTACGTGGCCGGTGGTGGGGTGCCGGCCCTCTTCGCCGTCCACCACGATGCCTCGGGCACGGCGCGTGCCCGCGTCCTGGCCTACGCCTGGGGCATCGGGGCCACGCGCGCCGGAGTCCTCGAGACGACCTTCGCCGAGGAGACCGAGACCGACCTCTTCGGCGAGCAGGCCGTTCTCTGCGGCGGGCTCACCCAGCTCATCCAGGCCGGCTTCGAGACGCTCGTCGAGGCCGGCTACCAGCCCGAGGCCGCGTACTACGAGTGCGTCCACGAGGTGAAGCTGATCGTCGACCTGATCTTCGAGGGCGGGATCGAGCGGATGCACTATTCGATCTCCGACACGGCGGAATACGGCTCGATCGCCGTCGGCCCGCGCGTCGTCGACGCGCACGTGAAGGAGAACATGAAGAAGGTGCTGACCGCGATCCAGGACGGGTCGTTCGCCAGGGAATGGATCGCCGAGATGGACAAGGGCAGCCCGAGCCTCGCCGAGGGACGCAAGAAGCTCGAGGCGACCGAGATCGAGCAGGTCGGCGCGCGCCTGCGGGCCCTTTCGAAGGAGCCTGTCCAGGGGGCGCATGGCGTCGGTTGACGTACCGGTCGCCCTGCTCGGGTACGGAACGGTTGGCGCATCCGTCAACCGTCTCCTGAACGAGCAGGCCGACGACATCGAGCGTGCGACCGGGCACCGGCTCCGGGTCGTGAAGGCGCTCGTGCGCAGCCTCGACAAGGAGCGGACGTTCCCGCCTGGCGG
>DASPUH010000073.1:0-5221 GCA_035622975.1 Candidatus Sulfotelmatobacter sp. | reverse complement strand
GAACCGACCCCTTCACGCCGGTCCGGGCAGTCCATGCACCAGCTGCATGGATGGACGGAGCGGGCCGGGCGGACCTGGGCAGCCGTGGCCTGATCGTGCAGGTCAGGCGCCCGGCGATACGTCGGCCGCATCAAAGGACGGCGGAACCGCCCCCAACCCACCCGTCGCCGCGCGGTGATCCGTCCGATCAGACGCTGGGTGCATGACACGCCGGTGTGGCGAGCTGACCATCCTGCAGGCCACGAGGACGGTCGCCGCGAGGCAGCCGAGAAGGCTGAGCGGGCGCATCGCTAGGCCGGCTTCTCCAGGTGGCCGCCGAACTCGTAGCGCATCGCGGAGAGGATGCGGTCGGCGAAGTCCGCCTCGCCGCGCGATGAGAAGCGCTCGAACAGCGCCGCCGCCAACACGTGCGCCGGCACGCTCGTGTCCACGGCGGCCTGCAGCGTCCAGCGGCCCTCGCCGGAGTCGGAGACGCGGCCGCCGAAGTCCTCCAGCTTCGGATCGGCCAGCAGGGCGTGGGCGGTCAGGTCCAGGAGCCATGAGGCGATGACGCTGCCCCGGCGCCACACCTCGGTCACGTCCGCCAGGTCCAGGTCGAAGCGGTACAGCTCGGGGTCGCGCAAGGGGCTCGTCTCCGCGTCCACCGTCCGGGTCTCGGCGCCGGCGTTGGCGTGGCGCAGGACGTTGAGGCCCTCGGCGTAGGCGGCCATGATCCCGTACTCGATGCCGTTGTGGACCATCTTCACGAAGTGGCCTGCACCACTCGGGCCGCAGTGGAGATAGCCCTCCTCCGCCGTCCCGCCGTGGCCCTCACGGCCCTCCGTCCGCGGCGCCGCGGCGATGCCCGGCGCGAGCGTGCGAAAGATCGGGTCCAGGCGGGCGACCGCCTCGTCCGGGCCGCCGATCATGAGGCAGTACCCGCGCTCCAGGCCGAAGACGCCGCCGCTGGTGCCCGAGTCCACGTAGTGGATGCCGCGCTCGGCGAGGCCGTGGGCGCGGCGGATGTCGTCGCCGTAGTAGGAGTTGCCGCCGTCGATGACGATGTCGCCCCTGGCCAGGTGCGGCACGAGCTGGGCCAGCGTGTCGTCGACGGCTGCCGCGGGCACCATCAGCCAAACGGCGCGGGGCGCCGGCAGCTGCTTCACCAGGTTCTCCAGGGAGGTCGCGCCCGCCGACAGCGAGCCGTCGGCCACGAGCCCGTTCACGGTCTCCTCGTGGCGCGCATAGCCGACCACCTGGTGGCCGCCCCGCAGCAGGCGGCGCGACATGTTGGCGCCCATGCGCCCGAGTCCGATGAGGCCGAGTTCCATCGATGCCCTCTCCGCAGTGCCGCAACCCTTTGCCATGGCCGGCCGACTCGGCGAGTCTAGCGCTCGGCTATCCTTGGCCGACTTACCCCTTTGCCCGTTGCCCGTGACTGGAGTCCCGCATGAAGGTTGGCGTCGCCAAGGAGACCGTGCCCGGCGAACGGCGCGTCGCCCTGGTGCCCGAGGCCATCGGCAAGCTGACCGCGGCCGGCCTGGAGGTGCTGATCGAGTCCGGTGCGGGCGCGGGCGCCCAGATCCCCGACGGCTCGTTCAGCGACGTGGGCGCGCGTGTCGTGCCCACCGCCGAGCTGTACGCCGCGGCCGACGTCATCCTGCGGGTCCAGAAGCCCAGCCCGGACGAGGTCGCCCGCCTGCGGCAGGGCCAGACGGTCATCGGGCTCCTCCAGCCGCTCATCGACCCCGCCACGGCCAGGGCCCTGGCCGAGCGCGGCGTGACCGCCATCAGCCTGGACGCCCTGCCGCGCACCCTGAGCCGGGCCCAGGGCATGGACGCCCTTTCGTCGCAGGCCAACGTGGGCGGCTACAAGGCGGTCCTGATCGCGGCCAACGAGTTCGGCCGCTACTTCCCGCTGCTGACCACCGCGGCCGGCACCGCCAAGCCGGCCAACGTGCTGATCCTGGGCATCGGCGTGGCGGGCCTGCAGGCCATCGGCACGGCCCGCCGGCTGGGTGCCGTGGTCAAGGCCTACGACGTACGGGCCGAGACGAAGGAGCAGGCCGAGTCGCTGGGGGCGCAATTCCTGGTGCTCAAGTCGGTCGCTGACGCGTCGGGCGAGGGCGGCTACGCGCGGGCGCTCACGGCTGAGGAGCAGGCTGCCCAGCAGGCCGAGCTCAACGGCTTCATCGCCCAGATGGACGTGGTCATCACGACGGCCCAGGTGCCCGGGCGACGACCGCCCGTGCTCGTGACCGCAGAGGCGGTGCGCGGGATGCGCCCCGGATCGGTCATCGTCGACATGGCGGCCAGTGCCCTGGGCGGCAACGTCGAACTTTCCAGGGTCGGCCAGACGATCCTCACCGACAACGCCGTGACCATCATCGCGCCGGACAACCTGCCGGCCACGATGCCGGCCGGCGCGTCCGCCTTCTACGCCCGCAACATCTCCACCCTGCTCCTGCACCTGGTCAAGGACGGGGCACTGGCCCTGGATCCGGCCGATGAGATCGCCGCGGCGACGGTCATCACCCAGGGCGGTCGCGTCATCCAGGCGGCGACCGCCAAGCTGCTCGAGCCGCCCGCGGCTCCCGGAGGCGCATCCGCATGAGCCCCGCAGTCCTGTCCGCACTGACGATCTTCGTGCTGGCCATCCTGGTCGGCTTCGAGGTCATCAGCAAGGTCCCGGCGACCCTGCACACGCCGCTGATGTCGGGCGCGAACTCGATCCACGGCATCGTCCTCGTGGGCGCCATGGTCATCGCCGTCGAGGCGAACGACCCACTCAGCCAGGTCCTCAGCTTCGTCGCCGTCGCCTTCGCCGCCATGAACGTGGTGGGTGGTTACGTGGTCACCGATCGGATGCTGCAGATGTTCCGCAAGCGACCCGCTGCGCCTGCCCCGGCCGCGGACGAGCCCAAGGCATGAGCACCCTCGACACGATCGTCCAGCTGATCTACCTCGCCGCGGCGGCCTGCTTCGTGCTGGGCCTCCACCAGATGAACTCGCCGGCCACGGCTCGCAACGGCAACCGCCTCTCGGCGGCCGGCATGGCCACCGCGATCATCGGCACGGTCGTCCTCATCGCCGCGGGCGACATGGGCACGGTCAACGTCTCCGCCTGGGTCATCATCGCGGCGGGCGTGGTCGTCGGCGGGGGGCTCGGCCTGTACACCGCCCGCACGGTCCAGATGACGGCCATGCCGCAGCTGGTCAGCGTCTTCAACGCCGTCGGTGGCGGCGCGGCGGCGCTCATCGCGATCGACGACTACATCCGCCTGTCGGGCGCGGCGGGCGTGCCGATCCCGCTCGAGATCTCCATCCCGACCGTCCTCGACGTGATCATCGGCAGCATCACCTTCACCGGCTCGGTCATCGCGGCGGGCAAGCTGCAGGGGCTCATCGGCGGCCAGCCGATCATCCTGCCCGGCTCGCGCCTCGTCACGGCGGCCCTGGCCGCGGTGGCGGTCGTGGGGGCCCTGTTCCTGTTCGTGGGCAACATCAGCCTGCCGGTCTTCGCCCTGATCCTGCTGGCCGGCCTCCTCTTCGGCGTGACGATGGTCCTGCCCATCGGCGGGGCAGACATGCCGGTCGTCATCTCCCTGCTCAACTCGTTCACCGGCACGGCCGTGGCCATGGCCGGCTTCGTGCTGAGCGACCCGGTCCTGATCATCGCCGGCGCCCTCGTGGGTGCGTCGGGCGCGATCCTGACCAAGCTGATGGCCGACGCCATGAACCGCTCCGTGCTCAACATCATGGTCGGCGGCTTCGGCACCGGCGACGCCGCGACCGGCGCCGCGACGGGCGGCCCGGGCGGCAGTGTCCGGGAGATCGGGGCCGACGACGCGGCCATCCAGCTGGCCTATGCCCAGCACGTCATCATCGTGCCCGGCTACGGCCTGGCCGTGGCCCAGGCGCAGCACGGTGTGCGGGAGCTGGCCGAGCTCCTGGAGGCGCGCGGTGTGGACGTCAAGTACGCCATCCACCCGGTGGCCGGGCGCATGCCGGGCCACATGAACGTGCTGCTGGCGGAGGCCAACGTGCCGTACCCGCAGCTCAAGGAGATGGACGAGATCAACCCCGAGTTCGAGCGCGCCGACGTGGCCCTGGTCGTCGGGGCCAACGACGTGACCAACCCGGCCGCCCGCAGCAACACCGCCTCCCCGATCTACGGCATGCCGATCCTCGACGTCGACAAGGCCCACAGCATCATCGTCATCAAGCGTTCGATGCGCCCCGGCTACGCCGGCATCGACAACGAGCTCTACCTCAACCCCAAGACGGGCATGCTCTTCGCCGACGCGAAGGATGGCCTGGCCCAGCTGGTGGCGGCCGTCAAGGCGGTCTGATCGACCGGCGCGGCGCTATCCTGCCGGTATGTGGGCTCCGCGCGTCGAGCAGCAGGCCGAGCTGCCGATCATTCGGGAGCGGTTCTTCGACCTCGTCTCGACCGCCCAGGGCCTGGCGCGCTGGGTGGACGAGGCGGCCATGGGCACCAGCGGCCGGGCGGAGCCGGGCGCCCAGGTCCGTCTGCGCCTGCGGGAGGCGGTCGTGGAGGGCAAGGTCGTGGCGGTCGACGCGCCGCAGCACGTCAGCTTCAGCTGGGACTATCCCGACGATCCGCTGCCTGCGCCTACGATCGTCGCCTTCGACGCCATCGATCATGGTGCACGCAGCCACGTGACCGTCCGCCACGTCGGCTTCCGCAGCCGGCGCCAGGTCGACCTGCACGACGCCCTGTGGCGCTACTGGTTCGACCGCCTTGGGGCCGCCGCCAGGGCCGGCTGAGCATCGCCGCCCAGCCGCCGCGGCGGACACCTGACGTCGCCGCCACTGGCATCTCTCGGCTCACCAGGATGGTTGGTGCTACGCGTCTCCCGCTGACCCCGGGGGCTCCCTTCCCGTCCCTCGCCCGTTCAGCTCCGGGTGCTTCGTAGACCCGTCACGCGTCCGGAGGGCACGTACCACCCCACCGGTTGGTGACCAGGCGGAACCCGGAACCGCGGCGGGGAGGGATCAGCTGTCGATCAACGCCTCTGCCTCGGTCTCCACCTTCCAGCGCGGGTCCAGCAGGCCGGCCACGACCACCATCGTGGCCGCCGGGCGGATCGCCCCGAAGACCTCGCCGTGGACCCGCCCGACGGCGGCCCCGTCCGCGCGATCGACGATGAACATCCGCGTCCGGATGACGTGCCGCGGCTGACCGCCCGCCTCGGCCAGGGCGCTCAGCATGATCTCG
>DASPUH010000072.1:0-15306 GCA_035622975.1 Candidatus Sulfotelmatobacter sp. | reverse complement strand
ACCTGACCGCTCACGCCCTCCTCGCCGACCCGAAGCTGGAGAACTTCGGCGGGCGCGTCTCGGACTCGGGCGAGGGCCGCTGGACGGTGCAGGCGGCGGTGGACACGAGTGTCCCTGCGCACGTCCTGACGGCCGCCCTGTTCGAGCGCTTCTCATCGCGCGGCGAGGCGGACTTCGCCGACCGCATCCTCTC
Source organism: Candidatus Sulfotelmatobacter sp. (assembly GCA_035622975.1). Lineage (GTDB taxonomy): Bacteria > Chloroflexota > Limnocylindria > Limnocylindrales > CSP1-4 > DASPUH01. The sequence continues at coordinate 15,113 of DASPUH010000072.1, read as the reverse complement.
CGCGATGCGCTACGAGTTCGGCGGCCACCTGGAGAAGCCGGCCTAGCGATGCGCGCTCGCTCGGGCCTCCTCGGCTGCCTGGCGGCCGGCATCGTGGGCTGCTCGGCCGTTGGCGGCCCGGGCATCGCCCTGCCCGTCATCCAACCGACGGCTCCTCCCGGCGTGCACGAACTCTGCCCGCTCGCTCTTCACACGCCATTCACGCTTGAAGGCGATGCCAGCCAGTCACCGCCGGTGTGGGGCGTGGACAGGGCCGGCGCGACGTTCGACATCTTCTGGCCGCCTGGCTTCACGGCCCGCTTCTCGCCCGACCTGGAGGTTCTCGATCCCAGCGGTCGGGTCGTGGAGCGCGGCGGTCTGGTCACCGACCTCGGTGGTGGTGGCGATCCGAACAGCGGGTCCTTCGACGTCTGCTCGGTGGGCGCTGCGAACTACTGATCGGCCGCTGGGCCGGCGGTCGTCTGGTGCCCGGGGCGCGGTATGGGACCGTCGATCGAGACGGTCATCCGCACGCCCTGGGACGCTCGGTTGGCCATCGGCGCGTCATGCACCCAGCGTCTGATCGGACGGGTCACCGCGCGGCGACGGGTCGTTTCTCGCCGTGCCGCCGTCTTCTGATGCGGCCGACGTATCGCCGGGCACCCGACCAGCACGACCAGGGCACGGCTGCCCAGGTCAGCCCGGCCCGCGGCGTCCATCCATACGGCTGGTGCATGGGCTGCCCGGACCAGGGTGGAGGGGCCCGTTCGGGGCCGCGACTTGGCGGGCCGCGGATCCTCGATGGCCCTCAGGCTCCGCAGGCGGCCTGCAGCAGGCGCAGGTTGGCCTCGATGGATCCGTCGGCGTTGTAGACGGCCGTGCCGGCCACGGCCAGCGTCGCGCCGGCGGCCTGCGCGTCGGCGATGGTGCCGGCGTGGATCCCGCCATCGACCTCGATCGCGACCCGCTCGGCGAGGCCACGGGCCTCCAGCAACGCCCGCAGGCGGCGCACCTTGTCGAGCGTGTGGGGGATCAGCTCCTGGCCGCCGAACCCGGGTTCGACCGTCATGACCAACGCCAGGTCCAGCTCCCCCAGGACCTCGTCGAGCGCCGTCAGTGGCGTCGCCGGGTTGACGGCCGCGCCGGGTCCGCCACCCAGCTCGCGGATGCGGACGAGCGTCCGATGCAGGTGGGGCGCCGCCTCGGCGTGGACGATCAGCACGTCCGCGCCGGCGTCCCGGAAGGGCGCCAGCCAGAGGTCCGGCTCGACGATCATGAGGTGCGTCTCCATGAGCGCGCCGTAGCGGTCGGCGATCGGCCGCAGGGCAGCCACGACCGTGGGCCCGATGGTGATGTTGGGGACGAAGCGGCCGTCCATCACGTCGACGTGGAGGCGTCGCACACCGGCCTTGAACGTCGCCTCCACCTGGTCGGCCAGGTGGCCCTGGTCGGCGGCCAGGATCGACGGGGCGATCTGGATCATGCGGCGCGATGCTCCACGCCCGATGGCCCGGCCACGATCAGGTCGGTGGCCAGGCCGATGAACAGGCCGTGCTCCACGATCCCGGCCCGTCCCTCCAGCTCGGCGGCCAGCGCCTCCGGTCGCTCCAGCGGCGCGGTGGCGCAGTCGAGCAGGTAGTCGCCCTGATCGGTCTCGACCGGCCGGCCGGCCGCGTCCGTCCGCAGGGTCGGGGTGAGCCCGAGCGCCTCCAGGAACGGCAGGTGGGTACGCCAGCCGAAGGGCGTCACCTCCAGCGGCAGGCCATGGTGCGTGCCCAGGCGGTCGGAGAGCTTGGACTCGTCGACCACGATGACCTCGCGCGTGCTGGCCTGGGCCACGATCTTCTCGCGCAGAAGCGCCCCGCCGCCACCCTTGATGAGGCGGAGTCGTGGGTCTACCTCGTCCGCGCCGTCGATGGTCAGGTCGATCGCGGGCCGCTCCTCGAGCGTCACCAGCGGCAGGCCCAGGTCCCGGGCCGCCGCCGCCACGCGCTCACTGCACGGCACAGCCACGATGTCGCGCAACGTGCCCTGGCGGAAGAGGGCCGCCAACCGGCGAACGGCGAAGAGCGCGGTGGTACCGCCGCCGAGCCCGACGACCATGCCCGGCTCCACCAGGTCGACGGCACGCTCCGCCGCCTGGCGCTTCAGCAGGTCCTGGTCGGGCGGGCTCGAGGCCCCGGGCGGCATGGACGAAGGATACCGGCGCGCATCCTGCCCGACGCTAGACTCCGGGCGTGGCCCACCCCCGCTTCGCCGCGGTCAACCTGATCAGCGACCCCATCCATGGCTACCTGGAGCTGACCAAGCGGCTGACGCCGGCCCAGAGCGCCGCGGCCGGGCTTCCGCCCGAGTCGGTGGCCGAGGAAGACCTGCTCGATTCCCCGTGGGTGCAGCGCCTCCGCCGCATCAGCCAGCTGCAGAGCGCACGATGGGTCTTCCCGACCGCCGAGCACAGCCGCTTCACGCACGGCCTGGGGGTCATGCACGAGGCGGGCCTGTGGGGCCGGTCGCTCTACCCCTCATTGCGGGAGGTGCTGGCGGCCGACGCGCAGCCTGTCCCCTCGGCCGGCCTGGTGGTGGAGACGCTGCGGGTCGCCGGCCTGCTGCATGACGTGGGCCACGGTCCGTTCGCCCACTTCTTCGACCAGCACGTCCTGTCGCGGTTCGCCGCGCCGCGCCATCCGAGCCGCGACCCGGGCAAGCGGCTGAGCCACGAGGACCTGGGTCAGGCCATCGTGGAGGAGGCGCTGGCGCCGCTCATCACCGGCCTGCGGCGCGCACCCGGCGACGGCCCGGACGGCGGGTTCGCCCCCGGCGAGGCGATCGAGCCGCGGTGGGTCAGCTTCCTCATCAGCAAGCCGCCGCTGGCGGATGCGGCGATGCCGCGCTGGGTGCGCCTGCTCCAGCCGCTCTTCAGCGGCGTCTTCACGGTGGACAACCTGGACTACGTGCGGCGTGATGCGTACATGACGGGGGTCCGGACGGTGCCGGTGGACGCCGACCGCCTGCGCCGCTACACGTTCGTTTCGCCGGGCGGCCTGGCCCTCTACGAGTCCGGGCTGGGGGCCCTCGAGATGTTCCTCACCGCCCGCCTGTTCATGTACCAGACCGTCTACTTCCACCGCACCGTGCGGGCCATCGACCTGGACCTGGCCGAGGCGTTCTGGCCGGCCATCCGGGCACTCTTCGGGGCGCGCGACCCGCTGCATGCGCTGGATTCGTACGTCGCCCTCGACGAGTACGCGCTGCTCCACCAGGCGTCGCGCTGGGCCGACGGGCATGAGCTGGCGGAGCGACCCGTCCCCGGCGACGGTCGCGTGACGCCGGCGGTGGGCCGGCTGTGGCGCGGCATCCTGCTGCGGCAGCCGCGGTGGCGGGCGGTGCACGAGGTGCGCCGTGACTCCCGCCACGGTGGGCGCGATGAGGTCGCGGCGATCCTGGCCGCCGGCGCGCGCCGGGGCGACCGGCTGGACCTGGCCGAGACCGATGCCCAGCCCGAGTACGCGCGGAAGCTGGAAGGGCGGCTCCTCGTGGCGCGGCGGGATGGCTCGGCCGATGCGGCCGCCATGGGCGAGCTGCTCGACCGCCTTCCGGCCGTGGTCGTCGTCGGGCGGGCCTACCGGCGGGTCCGCGAGGGCGGCTGACGATGGGCGCCGAGTTCCTGGAGGCGCTCCGGGCGGCCCTGCCGGGCCTGCGAGTCCTGACGGAGGCCGGTGAGGTTGAGGCGTACCGCTACGACGAGACGGAGTACCTCCACCCGGGCGTGCCGCTCGGGGTCGTCTTCCCCGGCTCGACGGCCGATGTGGCGGCGATCGTCCGGCTGGCCGCGGCGCATGCGGTGCCGCTCGTGCCGCGGGGAGCCGGCACGGGCCTGTCGGGTGGTGCGACCGGGGTCCAGGGTGCGCTGACCGTGGTCATGACCGGCATGGCGGCCATCCTGGAGATCGACCAGGCCAACCTGGTGGCGGTCGTCCAGCCCGGCGTCATCAACGCCGACCTGGGGCGGGCCGCGGCGGCGGTCGGCCTCTTCTATGCCCCCGACCCGGCGAGCTACGAGACCTGCACGATCGGCGGCAACCTGGCCGAGGACTCCGGGGGCCTGCGGTGCCTCAAGTACGGCGTGACGCGTGACGCCGTCCTGGGGCTGGAGGTCGTCATGGCCGACGGCACGGTCATCCGCACCGGCGGCAAGACGATCAAGGACGTGGCCGGCTACGACCTGACGCAGCTTTTCATCGGCTCGGAGGGGACGCTCGGCATCATCACCGAGGCGACGCTGCGGCTGCACCCGGCGCCACCACCCAAGCTGACCCTGCTGGCCTTCTTCGACTCGGTCCACGACGCGGGCCGGGCCGTGGCGGGGATCACCGCGGCCGGCCTCGTGCCGGTGACCCTGGAGCTCATGGATCGCTTCACGATCCGGGCCGTCGACGCGGCCATGCGCGTCGGGCTCCCGGAAGACGCCGGGGCCATGCTGATGATCGAGTCGGACGCGGGCGTGGCCGCCCCCGACGAGCTGGACCGGGCCGAGTCGGCCTGCCGGGCGGCCGGCGCCACTGAGACCGCCCGAGCGGCGGACCCGACCGAGGCCGACTGGTTGCGCGAGGCACGCCGCAAGGCCCACTGGTCGCTGGAGCAGGCCGGCGTGGCGCGGATGGACGACGTGGGCGTACCCCGCAGCCGGGTGCCGGAGCTGCTGGATGCCATCGAGGCCATCAGCGCGGAGGCGCGCCTGCCGGTGGGGGTCTTCGGCCATGCCGGGGACGGCAACCTGCACCCAACCTTCGTGGTGGACCGCGATGACCCGACCGCCGAGGCGCGCATCAACGCCGCCCGGGCCCGCATCTACGAGGCGGCCCTGGCCCTCGGCGGCACGATCACCGGCGAACACGGCACCGGCGTCGCCAAGCGCGCCTGGCTGGAGGCGCAACGTGGACCCGATGCCGTACGCGTGATGCGGGCCGTCAAGGCCGCCCTGGACCCACTGGGCATCCTGAACCCGGGCAAGGTGCTGTAGCGCGGGGCGGTCGGGGCGCACCAGCTCCGCCGGGGCCCTCGACGCACCACTCCTGGGCCTCGGCCAGCACCACCAGGGCCTCGACCAGCACCACCAGGCCTGGATGAACCTCCCACCTTCACAACGGGGACGGAGGCGGCCCACGAGGTGCGGGGCAGGGCGATCCGTGCCGCTCAGGGGCCCATTCGAACGGCGGGCGTTCAGGGTGCGCACCGAGGCTCCGCCGGTGGGTCGTATCGAACCCCCCATGTTCACCTTCCGCAGGGGCTCACGCCACATGACCGGCCAAACCCGGCGGCGTGCTCACCTCGGTGGCTAGCGCCGATAGATCGCCGTCACGCGGGCCGTCGCCAGGGTCACCCTGGCCGCTGCGGCACGGACCTGGGTCGCGGTCGGGACGCCGCCCAGCCCCAGCTTGTGCGACAGGGCGTACAGCGTGAAGACGTAGTGGTGGACCCCCGCCCCGACCGGCGGGCACGGCCCGCCGTAGCCCACCCCGTCGAAGCTGTTGCGGCCCGCCACGCCGGCGCGAGCGCCGGCCCCCAGCGCCGTCTGGTCGCCCGGGATGTCCGACACGACCCAATGCACGAACCCGCTGGCGTTCGTATCAACGACCACGAGGGCGAAGGCGGTCGTGCCGGCGGGCGCGTGGCTCCAGGCCAGGGGCGGCGAGATGTCGGCCCCGCTGCACGTGTAGCGGGCGGGGATGGCGCCGCCATCGCCGAAGGCGGGTGAGGTGAGAGCGAGCGGCGGTGCGGTGGAAGGGGTGGCCGTCGGCCCCGGCGTCACCCCCGCCGAGACGGAAGCCGACGGCGATCCCGACACGGTCCGCGTGGCCACCGCGGGCGCGGTCGTCGCAGCCGTGGCCGGCGAGGTGACAGGCGCGCTGGTGGTGGGCGCACCGCCGCACGAAGCCAGGAGCAGCGCGCCGATGAGGAGTCGGAGCGGGCGGATCGATCGGGCAGGCATCGTCCCTCGCGGAGTCTAGGTCCTCTGGTCGCGGTGGCGCACGCACCACACGGCGTGTCACGCTAGCTGGCACCGGCGGGGCCCAGCCTGTGCCCATGGACACCACCAAGGACGTCGCCATCTGCGCCGTCATCGCGTGCTACATCTTCCTCGCGGTCACGCTCGACCTGCGCCTGCTGGTGCTGCCTTCGGTGGTTGCGCTCGGGGCCGCCGTCGCCGCTTCGCTGGCGACCCGTCGCGCCCCGGACCGCCCCTGATCGAGGCGATCCCATGGAAGCCGCCGTTTTGCTCGAACGACCGCCCGTGACGGTCCTCCCGGGCCGTCGTCAGCCAACCGGCGATCGTGTCGCGGAGATATCGATCGACGGAGACCGCGTGCGCATCCAGGACCTCCTGCTGGTGGACGGCGGGGCGGCTGCGTTCCTCGCCGGGCGGGCCCCGGAGGAGCGCCCGGCGATCGTCGAGCGTGCCGTGCGGATCGGCCTGCAGGCCCTCCAGGACGCCGGGGTGTCGGTCAACGTGGATGTCGTGCGCCACGAGTTCGACGCCCTCCTGGCCCGCACGCAGGCCGCGAACGAGCAGGCCGGCCGCGCCCTGGAGGAGGCCTTGCGCCTCAACTTCGCCGACGGCGACGGGCGCCTGCCCCGCACCCTGGAGAAGTTCCTGGGTGATCGCGGCGCGCTGCACACGTTCGTCAACGACCTCTTCGACGAGAAGCGCCGCGACAGCGCCATCGGCCGCATGCGCGAGCTGCTGGGCACCTACTTCGACGGCGATGCGTCGCACCTGGCGCTGCTGCTGGACCCGACGCGCCTCAACTCGCCGCTTCACCAGTTCCGCAAGGAGGTCAGTGACGGCTTCATCCAGCTCAACGACCGCCTGACGGCCATCGAGGCCGCCGCCGCGGCACGCGGGGCCGAGCGGGCGCGGTCGGCCGCCAAGGGAGCCGACTTCGAGGCCCTGGTGGCCGAACTGCTGGGGGACATCGCTCGGGGCTGCGGCGACCTCCTGGACCGGACCGGCCTGGAGGCCGGCGCCACGATCGCCTCCAAGAAGGGCGACTTCGTGCTCACCCTTGACCCCGGCGTGACCGGGGGCGCGGATGTGCGGGTGGTCGTCGAGGCCAAGGATCGGGCCATCTCCGGGCGGGCGATGCGCGACGAGCTGCGCGAGGCGCGCACCAACCGCGACGCGGCCGTCGCCCTCGTGGTGTTCACGCCCGCCCATGCACCGACCGGGATCGGCCCGTTCGATGTCCGCGCGGGCGACGTCTACTGCGTGCTGGATCCCGACGCCCCGGACCGCGCCACCCTGGAGGCGGCCCTCAGGCTCGCGCGCCTGCTCGCGCTCGCCACGTTGCGCGATCGGCCGGTGGAGGTCGACGCGGAGGCCATCCGCGTCGCCCTGACCGGTGTCCGCCAGGAGCTGGAGGCAGTGCGCCGCATGAAGGCCTCGCTGACCTCGATCTCGACCACCACCCGCGACATCCAGAACGCTTTGGACCACCTCCGCGACGCCGTGCTGGCCCGCGTCACGGAGGCTGACGCCGAGCTGCGCGTGGTCCCGGCGGCCGGGAGGGCTACAGGCCCAGGCGCTGGATGAGGGCCAGGGACGGCCGCCGCGCCGGCGGGGTGGCGGGCTCCAAGGGCAACCGGAGCCATGCCCCGCGCGACGGGCCGGCGTGGTAGCGCGACTCCAGGTGGCGAGCTGACATGGCGGTGAGTCCCATCGACTCGAGGGCGGCCGCGACCGCCAGCCCGTCGGCCTCGTAGCCCCGCGCGACCATGCACCAATCGGCTTCCTGCAGCAGCCCGGTCAGGCGCGCCAGGCGCGCCCGGAACGGCAGGCCGGTGACATCCTCGCCGCTGGCCATGAGCAGGTCGCTGGCCACGAACGCCGGCGTCCCGTCCCGCACCTCCGGCCACGACAGCCGCTCGCGGAGCAGGTCGCTGTCGGGGCGGCCGTCATCGTCCAGCACGAGCAGCGCGCCGTCCAGCACATGTGGCCCCGGCGGCAGCAGCCCTGCGATGCCGCGCAGCTCGGGGAAGGCGGTCAGCGGATCGGCGAGGTGCCGTGCCTCGAGCCGCACCGTCCCGTCCGCAACGGTGACCAGGATGCGCGTCCCGGGCCACCACGGTTCGAACCGGTAGGCCGGGTCGTCGAACGGACCGTCGCCCATCAGCGGTTCCATGGGGCGGAACCGGCGGGCCCTCCGCGATGGGCGCCGCCGTGGTGCCGTGGTCTCCAGCGGTATGACCGGCTCCGGTTCGCCCAGGTGCAGGGTCAGCTGGTCCGAAATCATCCGATCCGGCTCGGCCGACGGGTGCAGCGGCTGGTCGGGCGCGGCCACCCCGTGCAACGCGGTGTCAGGCGGACTTGCGCCGCCGCACCGGGACTGCTTCCGCTTCCTCGGCTGCCTCTGCCTCTTCGCCTTCCTCGGCGGCCGCCCGTCCCTTGCGCCGCGAAGCGGCCGCCCTGGCGGGCGCCGCCGCTCGGGCCGACGGCTCGGTCCTCGCCGGCGCCTCGGGCTCGACCTTGGGCTCGCTGCGGGTCGCCCGGGCGGCGGCCACGCTCGCCTCCAGGACGCTCATCAGGTCCACGAGCTTGCCGGCCGCCCTGGGTGCCTCGGCCGGTCGCTCCACCTCTTCGCCGGCCACCTTGGCCTCGATGACCTTCTGGAGCGCCGCGCGGTACTCGTCGTGGTACTGCGCCGGGTCGAACTCGGTGGTCATCGCCGCCACGAGGTTGCGGGCCATGGCGATCTCGGCCGGCTTGAACGTCTGCTGCTCGTCGGGCAGGTCCAGCTCTTCGATCGAGCGGACCTCATCGGGCCAGTAGAGCGTGGACAGCAGCATCGTGCGCTGGTACGGATCGATCGCCGCCAGCGCCTCGCGGTCCTTGATGACGATCTTGCAGATCGCGCTGAGGCCGTCCTCGCGCAGGACGTCCTGGAGCAGGTAGAAGGCCTTGCGCCCGATCGCCTCTGGCTCCAGGTAGTAGGCCGACTTCACGAACCTGGCGGTCTCGCCGTCGCGACGGGCGGGCACGAAGGTCTCGATCTCGATCGAGCGAACCGTCTTGAGGGGCACGTTCTCCAGATCGGCGTCGTCGATCACGACGTACTGGCCCTTGGCGTACTCGAAGCCGCGAACGGTGTCCGTGCGGCTGATGTACTCCTCGTGGTACGGGCACCAGGTCCGCATCTGGACCCGCGTCAGGCACGTCTTGTGGAGCAGGTTGAAGCTGAGCCCGGCGTTGGACTCCGTGGCCAGGTAGAGCTTGACGGGGATGGTCACGAGACCGAACTGGACCGCGCCGCGCCACATCGAGCGAGCCATTCGCGTGCTGTCTCCTCAGGGTCCACCCCTGGCGACCGGGGCGTCGGGGCATCGTAGGGAGCATGCCTCGGGGCGTCAACCTGTCGCCATCGCGCACGACGGGTATCGCTGTCAGCGCCATCTCATCCGCCACGGGGCCGGGCGCGTAGAACCCGGCGGACCCGTCCCGCTGCGAGCGCCGTGACAGCGTCCACGTTGACGAGGTGCGATGACCCACCCGAGCCCGCCTCATCCGCGTCTCCGCCTTCCCCATCCCCAGCGTGGAGAAAGGGTTTCCAATGGCTGAACTCTCCCGCCGCCGCTTCATCGCCGGTACTGCCATCGGCGTGGCCGGCGCCGCCGCAGCCGCCAGTGGCCTCGGGGCCGCGGCCGCGGTGCCCCAGCTGCTGGCCGGTGTCGGTCGCGCGGCGCCCGCTGACGCGCCCGATCTCACCCCGCTCGGCACCGATGTCGTGGCCCACCTGCGGGACGCCTCGACCGGTGAAGTCTCGGTCATGGTCGGCGATCGCGAGATCGTCTACCAGGACGCGCAGCTGGCCTCCCGCCTGCTCCAGGGCGCCCGCCGCGCCACCCAGGAAGGCTGATCCATGTCCTCCCACCGCGAAGCACCCGGCATCTCGAAGGACCCCGTCGCCGACAGCACCGACCTGTACGCCTTCGTGAGCCCGGACCATCCTGACACCGTGACGATCCTGGCCAACTACATCCCGCTGGAGGGACCGGCGGGCGGCCCGAACTTCTACGAGTTCGGGGACGACGTGCTGTACGAGATCGTCATCGACAACGATGGCGACGCCGACGCCGACATCACCTACCAGTTCCGCTTCAAGACCCACGTCAAGGACAGCACGACGTTCCTCTACAACACGGGCCCCATCGGCTCCCTGGGGAGCGCCAGCTGGAACCGCACCCAGACCTACACGATCACCCGCATCGACGAGTGGGGCCACGCCAAGGTCATCGGCGCCGACCTGACCTGCCCGCCGGTCAACATCGGCCCGCGCTCCACCCCCGACTACGGGGCCCTGGCGCAGGCCGCGGTGCACTCGCTCGGTGGCGGCATCAAGGTCTTCGCCGGCCAGCGCCGGGAGGGGTTCTTCGTCGACCTGGGCTCGATCTTCGACCTGGGCGACCTGCGGCCGTTCCAGAACCTCCACCTCATCCCCACGGCGGCCGCGCCCGGCGTGGACGCGACCAAGGACCTCAACGTCCACACGATCGCGATGCAGATCCCCATGACCAGCCTTACCAAGGGCGGCTGGAAGCCGACCGATCCGCTGGATCCCCGCTCGGTCATCGGCGTCTACACCTCCGCCCACCGCCGCAAGGCCCACATCCGCTTCGGCAGCGACGACGTCGAGAGCGGCCCGTTCGTCCAGGTCTCGCGCCTTGGCAATCCATTGGTCAACGAGGTGTTGATCCCGATGGCGCGCAAGGACTACTGGAACGGCGAGCGGCCCCACAAGGACAGCCAGTTCCTCGCGTCCTACGCGCATCCCGAGCTGGCCGGCCTGCTGCCGGTCCTCTACCCGGGTGTATTCCCCAACCTCGCGGCCTACACCAAGGACCGCGTCGACCTGGAGGCGATCCTGCTCACCGGCATCCCGGCGGGCATCATCCCCGGCTTCCAGAACTCGACCGGCAGCACGGCGGCCGACCTCCTGCGCCTGAACATGGCCATCCCGCCCTCCGGCTCGCCGAACGCACTCGGCATCCTGGGCGGCGACCTGGCCGGCTTCCCCAACGGGCGCCGGGTGAAGGACGACGTGGTGACGATCGAGATCCGCGCCGTCGCCGGGCTCACCATCCCGCTCGTCGATCCGTCGTTCACGCCCGACGGCGCGGCTGGCCTCGTGACGCAGGGCCTGACGCCCGCCGCGTCGCGCTACCAGGCCACGTTCCCGTACCTGGGCCTGCCGCTGGACGGGTTCCACAACCCGTCAAGCTAGGTCCGCGTCGCTGACGGCCCGGTGGTCCTGGTGATCACCGGGCCGCTGCGTGCCCGGTCCCTGAGGCGGCCGTGGCCCGGCCGGCTAGCGCCAGTCCACCTCGGCCACCTCGCCGCCGACGATCGTCACCCGGTCGACGAGACCCGGCCGGTCGGCCCAGATGCGGTAGCGCCCGGCCCGGAGCTCGGGGTAGATGCCGGCGTACACCGTGCCCGCCCCGGAGCGGCGCTCGTGGATGGCGGTGTGGGTGCGGTGCTCGTCGCCTTCGAGGCTGACCTCGATCTCACGTTCGGCATAGCCGGCGTCGGTGTACAGGATCAGGGCACCGACGTCGTCACCGATGTCCAGGACGGCGTCGTCAAGACGCGGCCCATGCCCATGCACTGCCGCCTCGTGGACGTGCGCCCCGTGACCCTCGTGGCCGCCGGCGTGGTCGCCCACGTCGACCGGCTCAGCTCTGGTCGGGCGGGGCGACCGGTGCGGGCGCGCCGCCCGGGGCTGGGGCGGGCGGTACCGTGGCGGCTGGCGCGACGGGCTCACCGGGGGCCGCGGCGGCGGAGATCGTGGCTGTCGGCGTCGACGGGCCGTCGAGCTCGTCCTTGAACCCGCGCAGCGTCTTGCCCATGGCCTGCCCGATCTCGGGCAGACGCTTGGGCCCCATGATCACGACGACGACGACCAGCAGGATCAGCAGGTGCCAGGGTTGCAGGCCGAACGGCATGAGGAGCCTCCTCGGGAGATTGTCGCTCCAGCATACGCCCCGCGACCAGCCCCGGATCGCCGGGGGTCCGTCCAGGCGCCACCGACCGGCCCGCGCTCCAGGGTGACGGCCATCTCGGTCCTCACTCCAGCACCACCCGGACGCCGTCACCGTCGTCGTCGGTGACGTCGAGGAGCGGCCCCATCCGGCCGGCCGCCAGGGCCGCGTCGAGGCGCGCGGTATCTCCCAGCGAGAGGCCCGGCACGAGCGCCACGGCGGCCTTGCCGAGGGCCAGGGGCACCCTGAGGTTGACTACCGGCCGGCCCCGCTCGGTGACCAGGACCCGCACGTGATCCGGCATGCCCGTGCCGGCGGGCGCGGTCGATGGCGCTTCTGCACCGGGCAGCGATGCTGGTCCGCCCTGGACCGCAAGGATCGCCTCTACCAGCGGAGCCGCCTCGTCCGCCGACAGGCGGCCCTCCGAAACGAGGCGCAGGACCGCGTCCAGCCCGTCAGGCATCGTCGAGCTCCGCGAGGCGCCGTGCCGCCTCGGCGACGTCGATGGCGCCGCGTTCGAGCGCCTCCAGGATGTCGAGGCGAACCGCCTCGGTTCCCGTGGGCTTCGCCATGTCCTCCCACCGTGGAGCAGCCTCGGCCGCGCCGGCACCGGGCGCGCCGCGCAACACCGCGAGGTCACCGGACATCGACCTGAAGGTGACCCTGGCGTCACCGCTGCCCACGCGCATGCTGCGCCGGCCGAGACCCCCGGTCATCGTGTGCGGCAGGTCCGTCGTGATGTCGCCGCTCAGGGTGGAAGCCTCCGCGGCCAGGTCGGACGTGCCGGACAGCACCGCATCGCCGCTGACCGTTTCGATGCGGTGCGAGCCCGGCATGATCCGTCCCTCCACGTGGACGGCGCCGCTCATCGTGCGCACCTCCAGGAGCCGCCAGGACGACGCGCGCAGGTGCACCTCACCCGAGACGGTCCGGACGCGGGCTCCGAGCGGTCCGGCCGCCTGGACCCACACGTCGCCGGCCACGCCGGTGACATCGATCGCGCCGCCGGACTGCTCCAGGCGCACACTGCCCGAGACCGTGCGGATGCGCTGCTCGCCCAGCAGCCCATGCCCGGTGATCTCGGCCGCCGTGGTGTCGACCTCGACGTGGGCTCCGGCCGGCACCTCGACCTGGACATCCGGCGCTGGGGGCCGGCCCCACCGGAGTCCCCGGCCGTGGATCATCTCCACCCGCAGGGATCCGGCCGTCGCGTCGGCGACCAGCAGCGGTTCGTGGGGCGCGACGTCGCGGACCCGCGCGGTCGTGCCATCGACGCCGTGGATCTCGATCGTGCCGAAAGGGATCGACAGGATCAGCGTGCCGTGGGGCCCGATCTCGTGCTCGATGGTCGAGACCGGCGCGGCGGTGGCGCTCATGGTGCTCATCCTTCCCTGCTTCGGGGCAGCTCCCGGAGCGATCGCGAGGCCTCGGCCGCCGTCACCTCGTGGCGGGCCAGGCGCTCCAGGACGGTGCGTCGTGCCGCGTCGCTCGAGGGCACCGGGGCGGTCGAGAGCGGCTCCCCTCCGGCCGGCACGTCTGCGGCGGCGACCTCATCCGAGGCGACCTCGACCGGCGGCTCGCCGAGGCCCAGGGCACGGATGAGCGCGTCGACGCGCCCCCGCAGGGTCGGATACGACAGGCCGGTCTCACGCTCCATCTCGCGGAGGTTGCCGCGCGACCGGAGGAACCCCTCGAGGAGATCCAGCTGCTCGCGGTTCAGGCGGCCGAACCGGCCGACCCGGAAGTCACCGTCGAGCGTGGTCCCGCATGAGCGGCAGTGCAGCCGCGTGACCGAGAGCTCCTGCTCACAGACTGGACAGGTCGCGATGACGTCGTGTGCCATGTGCGTTTTATAGCGTCACGACTACACTTTGTCAATATCTACTTTCACTATGTGAAGATCAATAGATTAATCAGGACTACCCAGGCACCGGGCGATCCGCGACGGGGATGACGAGGCGGATCGTCGTGTGGGTCGAGGAGAACCCGACCACCTTGTTGTCGATGAGGCCGGCGGCGCGCCCGGCCGCCATGACCTCCACGTCGCGCAGGGTCGCGGCGCGACCCTTGCGGAAGACGACCCAGATCCCGCCGCGCGGCTGGAGGTGGGCGCGAAGTTCGGGCAGGCGATCCAGATCAGCGGGCCCGTCGGCAGCCAAGAAGATGAGATCGGACGCGGGCAGCGCCGCACCCTGGCTCAAGTCAGCGGTGAAGGCCGCTACCTCCGAGGCCAGATCCGGGTCGTCCACCCCGATGATCGCCACGCGGGCGCCGGGCCGCATCCCGAGCTTCTCCAGGCGTGGCTTGTCGTAGGTACGCTCCATCGGGCCATCGTGCCACGTCGCTCCGCCGCCGTACCATCGGGCGGATGCCCGACCACGCGCCGGCCGGCGGCCCGACCAACCGCCTGGCCGCGGAGACGAGTCCCTACCTCCTGCAGCACGCCCACGACCCGGTCGACTGGTATCCCTGGGGCCCGGCGGCCCTGGAGCGGGCGGGGAGTCTGGATCGACCGATCTTCCTGTCGATCGGCTACGCCGCCTGCCACTGGTGCCACGTCATGGCCCACGAGTCGTTCCGCGACCCGGTGACGGCCGCGGAGCTCAACGCCGGGTTCATCGCCATCAAGGTGGACCGCGAGGAGCGCCCCGATCTGGACGCGGTGTACATGGACGCCGTGCAGGCCCTGACCGGCCAGGGGGGTTGGCCGATGAGCCTGTTCCTGACCCCGGCCGGCCAGCCGTTCTACGGCGGGACCTACTTCCCTCGCGAGCGGCGCCATGGCCTGCCGGCGTTCCGCGACGTGCTCGCCGCCATCGTCGGCGCGTGGCGCGACGACCCGGAGGGCGTCCGACGGGCGGCCGCCCGCGTCGCGGCGGCCGTGGCCGCCCACCAGCAGCTCCCGGCGGGCATGCCGGGCCCGGGCGGCGGCGGGATCGCCGCAGCAGACGGGTGGCGCCTCGATCCGCGCTGGCTGCCCGCCGCGGTGGCCGCCCTGGAGACCGCCTTCGACGAGGCCCAAGGCGGCTGGGGCGGCGCTCCGAGGTTCCCGGCCCCCATGCTCATCGAGGCACTCCTCATCCGCACGGTGGCCGAGCCGT